>NZ_CP084580.1:4358727-4670065 GCF_021869765.1 Chryseobacterium sp. MEBOG06
CCAGTAAGAACATAATCTCCAATAGAAATTTCTTTTGTAACATGAAGGTCACGTACTCTCTGGTCTATTCCTTTGTAATGTCCGCAAATAAAGATTAGATTATCTTTTATAGAAAGAGAATTGGCTATTTTTTGGTTCAATGTAATCCCGTCCGGAGTCAGATAAATTACTTCATCATAGTTTCTTTGAGATTTAAGCTCTGAAATACACTTATCCAGAGGTTCAATCATCATTACCATTCCTGCACCGCCTCCATAAGGCTCATCGTCTATTTGTCTGTGTTTGTTGATTGCCCAATCTCTCAGCTGATGAAAATGTACTTCTGCCAGTCCTTTATCCATTGCTCTCTTCAAGATAGAAGTTTGAAACGGACTTTCCATCAATTCAGGAAGTACGCTTATTATGTCAATTCTCATTGTAATGTTCCGTTTTTCTTAGTAGGTATAATAATTAATCTCAAAGAAGAATCTTTGTTGATATAGCTCCACATCCAGTTGAAGAATATGGCAAGCTTATTTCTAACGCTCAAAATTAGCATTAAATGGAGAAACATCCAGAAATACCATGCAAGAAATCCCTGAAATTTTATAAATGGCAGATCCACAACAGCTCTATGCTTCCCTATAGTAGCCAGCGAGCCTTTGTCATCATACTCATATTCTTTCCATTCACTTTGGTTTTTCTTTAAAAGATTTTTACCTAAATTTTTTGCCTGATTAATTGCTACGTTGGCTACCTGTGGGTGGCCTTGTGCATATTTTGGAGTTTCCATATAGGCGATATCTCCGATGGCATAGATATTATCGTAGCCCTTTATTTTATTGTATCGATCTACAATGTATCTGTTTCTTACTAATTTATCTTCAGGAAAACCGGCAACCACATTTCCGGTAACGCCAGCAGCCCAGATAACATTATTGGAAGGTATTTCTTTTCCGCTTTTCAGATGAACCTTATCTCCGTCATAATCTGTAACGACCTCTCCGCTCAGGAAAGTTACTCCAAGGTCTTTAAGGTATTTTTCAGATTTATTCTGAGCTTCAGGGCTCATTACTGCCAATGGTTTCTCTGTGGAACTCACCAGAATAATTTTCAGGTGATCGAAATTCATATACGGATAATCCCTTGGAAGAATGTCTTTTTTCATTTCGGCAAAAGCACCGGCCAGTTCTACTCCGGTAGGACCGCTTCCTACGATAACAATATTCCAGTTTCCGTCGTCACTTCTGCTTTTCTCAATAATCAGTTTTTCAAAGGTCATTAAAACATGATTTCTTATACTGATGGCTTCCTGGGTATTTTTCATTCCGAAAGCTTTACCTTCAAGCTCTTTATTCCCGAAAAAATTAGTTTTACAGCCCGTTGCAATGATAAGTTTATCATAGGTAAACTCTGCTTCATCGGTAACTACCTTATTGTGAACGGGGTCAATCTCTTTAACATCCGTCATCCGGAACTGTGTATTTCTGGATTGCTGAAAAATCTTTCTGAAAGGGAAAGAAATGTTGGATGGTTCGATCCTTCCGGAAGCTACCTGATAAAAAAGCGGCTGAAACATATGATGGTTCATCCGATCCAGAACAATAACCTTTTTGTTCTTGTTATTCAACGTTTTTGCAAGTTGCAGCCCCGCAAATCCTCCTCCTATAATGATGATTTTTTCGCGTGTTTCCATAATACACAAATTTACTGATTTTATTTTAGCATTTCGTAATGAAAAAAGTTAGTTTTGCAAAACTTTATGACACCTAAAAAGTACACCAAAAAAACTGCCAAACAGATCCATAAGACCAGACGGAAGAACTATTTTTTCCGCAGATGGGTAATATTGGCAATCTTAATATTAGCTTTAATAGGGACCGGTTTTTACTTAAAACAGTCTGTCAGCTACTACTATGCTTTGTACTTCAATAAATTTAAGCATAAAAAGCTTCATAACAGTGAAAAAGAAGCATTAAGAATTCAGACCATTATCAGCAGCAATCTTGATAAGACTTATGGCTTTGACGTTTCCCATTATCAGAATAAAGAGGATATCAAATGGGACAGCCTTAGTATTGGAAACAAAACCATTCCGCTGGAATTCGTGGTGATGCGTGCTACAATGGGAAACCGAAATGCCGACAAACATTTTAATGAGTTTTGGGAGACTGCTAAAAAACATGATCTCATCCGTGGGGCCTACCACTTTTACAGGGCTGATGAAGACCCTATTATTCAGGCTAATAATTTCTTAGCCACAGTAAAGCTTGAAAGTGGTGACCTCCCTCCTATTTTAGATATTGAAAAAATACCAAGGCGCAAAAGCAATGAAAAGCTTGTGGAAGATCTGAAAATATGGTGTAAAATAGTAGAAGAAACCTACGGTGAAAAACCTATCATCTATACCTATTATCATTATTATAAAGACTTTCTGAAAGGCGAGTTTGATGGCTATCCGCTCTGGTTAGCCAATTACAATGATGTTCCGGCTCCTTCACCTGATGACCAATGGGATTTCTGGCAGTTCACCGAAAATGGTATCGTTCATGGAATCAATACGAAGGTTGATCTTGATATTTACAATGGAAATTCGTGGTCTTTGAAGAGACTTACACTGGATTGAGAATTGAAAGTGGGGAATTGAAAATTGAAAGTTAAGAGTGACAGGAAAGAAGAATAAGACAGAAGGTAGAAAACTGAAAGAAGGAAGTTGTTTCGTTGATAAGGAATGGTTTCTGTGGCTTTTCCTTCTTTTTTAAACTCGGTCTGATAATAATTCCTAACCTTCTTCTCCCAGCTTCCTTTCATTTCTATTTTTCACCAAGAAACTGCAGAATATCGGCATTTAATTCTTCTGCTTTTTCGAAAGGAATCATATGACTAGCATCTTTGTAGATCTTCGATTCTGCATGAGGAATTTCTTTTGCTATAAATTCTGTATGCTCAGGCTTGATAACATCTTTATCTCCTGCAATTATCAATACAGGGCTGGTAATTTTATTTAAATCCTTTTTGCTGATATTCGGTTCTGTGATCATTAGGTTCAAAAGCCTGATTTCATTGTACCTTCCCGGTTCATTCAGCATTTGTATGATATGCATCTGTTGTTTGAAATATGTAAACAGTTTCTCATCCACACCTTTAGGAAAGGCATTAGCTCCAATGGTAACCAGTTTATTAAGATTTTCCGGATACTTCAGGGCAAACTCAAGTCCGGTATTTCCTCCGTCACTCCATCCTGCAATATTAATTTTTTTAAGATTTAGTTGATCAACAAGTACTTTCAAGTCATCTGCAAACTGTTTATAGGTAAAATCTTTTTCGGAGGTATCCACGCTTTTCCCCTGTCCTCTTGTATCTATGGCTATTACCTTATATTGTTTAGCCAAAACGGGAATCTGCTGATAATAATCTTTTATACTTCCTGAATTACCGTGAAGAAGGACCAAAGGCTCCCCCTCACCGTAAATTTCATAATAAAGGTTGGTATCTTTCAGTTTCAGATAATTTCCGGAAGAAGGATCTTTCCCATAGGCTGTCAATGCCGCCGCCTCAGCATATTTGGAGACATCCGGAAACATTCCTCCTGCACTATCATATGAATATGCATTTTCGTCTTCGGTATTTCCTCCGTTTTTATCCATTTTTACATCAATATTTATAGCAGGTGCTGCAATACTCATCTTTTGCCAGTCTCCATAAAATTCCCTTATAAATCCTGTTCTGAAGAGCGCGGCACTTATTTTAATACTTCCATCAAAATCTTTTAAGAATTGAATACCAACAAAAAATTTTCCCTGAACCCAAATATTACGATCATTGACATCCAGGGTATAAGTTCCGTCTTTAATCATATCTTCAGTAAGTTCAACGGTAATTTCTTCATCTAAAATATTCTTATCCGGAAACCCGTTTTTTTCACTGTAAATACTGTACCTCATCAGAACCGGTTGACTGGAGGTATACCTGGCGATATTCAGATTAATATTTTTGATCTTGGAGCGTTTTTTTGCATTAAACTCCAATGCAGTTTCTCCTAAAAAATTGTTTTTGTTTAGAGCTGGATTTACGGAATATAAAACGCTTTTTGTTTTTGTATTGACTCCCCAGTTTTTATCAACAAGTTTCTTAGGCTTAATAGCAATTTCTTTAATATTTTTTGTTTTCTCTGTTAAAAAGATTTTTTGCTGATCATGCTTTTTAAAATCCTGTACTGTTTCCTGATACAATTCATACCCGGGAACTTCTATTTTTATTTTTTGCTGTGGTTCAAGGCTGGAAAGATCAATGGAAAATTTTCCTTTTTCGTCAGAGATCGTACCAATGGTTTTCTTTTCCACTCCTATTTTCACATAAGAAATAGGCTGATTTTCGTTTTTAGAAATAATGGTTCCTGAAATAACCTGTGCATTAAGGGAAAAAGCACTAAAAAGAATCAATAGAGCATTAAGTTTTTTCATGTTAAAAGTTTGGTGCAAACTTATTTATTTTCTATACCCTGCTCTCATAAGACGCTATTAAATTTATTCTCTTTTTAGTTAAAGTTCTTTTAAAGCCTCCCTATATTTATTCAATAATTCTAAAAAACATTTAAAATTTCAGGTTTAAAGGATAGCCATTACCTCTTCCCATGAGCCTACTCTTTGATAAGTATCATTTTCTACCAATTCATTATGGGGTTGAGTAAATATTAACCGGTCACCCTCGAAATGATTCAGGTTTTTTGGATAGTCATCAATCATTACATCTCCGGCAACCACTCTTTTGCTACCACAGAGAACAATCTGTTCCCAGCTGATAAATGGGAAATGTTCTTCCAGCCAGTCATATTTTTCTCTTAAACTGTTCGGGAACTCCATCCCTGCAGAGACAATATAAAGCTCATATTTATTGTTCAGATATTCTATCGCTTCACGGCTGCCTTCTATCAGAGGTAAAGTTCTGAAGAAACCAGGTTCATTCACATGTTTTTTACCATTTGGGAAAGCTTCTATTTCTGGTTTTCCTTTCAGGCTGCTGATCTCAATCTCTCTTCCGGTATCTCTTTTTTCAAATTGTATCAGCTGATGGTATACATCTGCCATTACACCATCCATATCGACAATAACTTTTTTCATTACTTCAAATCAGGTTTTATATTATTTATTCTAACACTCATTTTATATTGAGTCTTATCAAATTTACAGAATTGCTTTCTCACACAAAGGATACAGTTTATTAAAAAAACATCAATAATGAATGTTATAAAAGAGGTTCCGGAAAATTTTATGGTTTCATTTTCGTATTTTTGCCATTCAATTCAAAATTAAAATCAAACCATTAATTTCCAATGAATTACGTTTCTGCAGAAAATCTTACCAAATCTTACGGCATCAAAGTTTTGTTCGAAAACATTTCTTTCCACATCAATGAGGGAGACAAAATTGCCATTGTTGCCAAAAACGGAAGTGGGAAATCTACCCTTCTGAAAATATTAATGGGTAAAGAAATTGCAGACAGTGGTACTGCGATCATCAATAAAGATATCCAGGTAGTACTTTTTGACCAGGAGATCAATTATGATCCTAAACTAAGCATTGAAGAATTCATGATGACTCTGGATTCAAAACCAATTCTGGCGTTAAAAAACTATCATAAGTCTCTTCATTCTACTGATCATGACTTTATTGAAAAAGCATTAGCAGAAATGGAGGTTCATAAAGCCTGGGATCTTGAAAATGAAATGAAACAAATCCTTTCTCAGCTTAAGATCACCGATCTGGATGCTAAGATGGGAACACTTTCAGGAGGGCAGATCAAGCGTGTGGCACTGGCAAAACTATTAACAGAGACCAGAGCTGAACACAGACATACTCTTCTTATCATGGATGAACCTACCAACCACCTGGATGTGGATATGGTAGAATGGCTTGAAAACTATCTGAACAAAGCCAAGATCACTTTGCTGCTGGTAACCCACGACCGATATTTTCTGGACAGTGTCTGTGACATTATCTGGGAGATAGAAGATAATAACCTATACTTTCACAACGGTTCGTATGCTACTTATCTGGAGAATAAAATGATCCGTGAGGAAAACCTTAATGCTACCATTGATAAGGCCAACAACCTTTACAGAAAGGAACTGGAATGGATGAGAAGACAGCCAAAAGCCAGAACTACAAAATCAAAAAGCAGGATTGATTCTTTCTACGAAACAGAAAAAGTAGCCAAAACCGACACCAGAAAGGATGGACTGGAACTGGATTTTGAAATGAAACGTCTGGGGAATAAAATCCTTGAACTTAAACATATTGATAAAAGTTTTGGCAATAAGGTTCTTTTAAAAGATTTCAGCTACCAGTTTCAACGTGGTGAGAAGGTGGGAATCATCGGAAAGAACGGAGCCGGAAAATCTACTCTGTTAAATATTATCCAGGGGTTGGAAAAAGCTGATCATGGAGAGATTGAAACGGGAGAAACTATTTCTTTCGGATATTTTGCACAGAAAGGGCTTACTTATAAAGAGGATGAGCGTGTCATAGATTTTATCAAAGAAATTGCAGAATTTTATCCTTTAGCCAATGGAAAAAGTCTTTCCGCATCACAGTTTTTAAGATTATTTTTATTTGACGACCAGAGTCAGTATTCTCCTATCTCAAAACTTTCAGGAGGGGAAAAAAGGAGACTTCACCTGATGTATATTCTTTATCAGAATCCTAACTTCCTAATTTTTGATGAGCCTACAAATGATCTGGATCTTCCAACATTAACGGTTCTAGAAAATTTCCTTCAGCAATTCCAGGGATCATTGATTATCGTTTCTCACGACAGGTATTTTATGGACAGAATTGTAGATCATGTTCTGGCGTTTGAGGGTGATGGAAAAATCAGAGATTTTGTAGGAAATTTCTCAGAATACCGCGATGCGAAAAGCCGTGAAGATGCTTTGGAAAAAAATACGGCTGTAAAAGCTGAGCCGGCTAAAGAGAAAGTATCTGCCGCAGAAACTCCTTCGTCTTCTACTTCTAAAAGGAAATTAACATTCAAAGAACAAAGAGAGCTGGAGACTATTGAAAAAGAAATGCCTGAACTGGAAAAGCAACGCGCTAAGATTCTTGATCAGCTTAATAATGAAGCTGATTATGAAAAAATAGCCAAACTTTCCTCCGAACTTGAAATGGTATCCGGAAAACTGGAAGACCACGAGATGAGATGGCTGGAAATTCAGGAGCTGCTGTAAAAAATAATGAATGATGAGTTAATTAAGGTTGTTTGTAGTCTCAAACCATTCAATTAACTCATCTTTCACAATTTATCATTTATAATTCTACTATTTTTTCTTCTTTGGCACTTTTCAAAGAAGCATCTATAATTTTCATATTCAGAATGACTTCTTTTCCGGGAGATGGTAAAGCATATCCAAAAACGATGTGTTCGTAAATCTTCTGGTAGTAATCCATATAATTTCCGGCTTCACTAGAGGTCAGAACTCTCTCTGTTTCGGATTCTTCATTTAAAAAGTTTAAAATTCCGTCTGTACCATTTAATGGCTGTGTCCAATCTGTTCCATATACAGGAATTGCTCCGGCTACAAGTTCATTTTCCTGATTATCGGTTCTTTCCTGTAGAAAGCTTCCTTTATTTCCATGAAAAGTATATGCATTGTGGGCCTCTTTACTGAACACTGAAGATTTAAGTCTTACTCTTAAATCATTTTTGTAGAATAAGAGAATTTCAAAGTAATCATTAGCGAACTCCGGACCTTTCATAGAAAAAACGTCAGCAAAAAGTTTTTCAGGATATCCAAAATACTGCACTGCCTGATCTACGAGATGCGCTCCAAGATCATGAAGTGAACCGGAACCTATCTGATCTGGGTTTTCTTTATGCTGCTTCCCGCTTGGGGTGGTACGAAATCTATCAAAACGGATTTCAGCTTCTTTAATAGTCCCTAATTTACCTCCGTTTATCATTTTTTGAACCTGCAAATAGTCACGGTCAAATCTTCTATTTTGATATACACTTATAAAGAGTCCTTTTTCTTCTGCAAGTACTGTTAATTCTTCAGCTTCAGAAACATTAACTGTAAAAGGCTTTTCAACAATGATATTTTTCCCTGCTTCCAGTGCTTTTTTTGCATATTCATAATGTGTTTGAACCGGAGTATTAACAATCACCAATTCTATATCTGCCTGCTTAAGCATTTCTTCTACAGAATGATAAATAGTTGCTTCAGGATATTTTTCTTTAGATTCTTCTTTACTTCTTTCTACGATAGCAGAAATGAAGAAACCCGGATGTTCTTTCAAAAAGGGTGCGTGAAAAACTTTTCCGCTCATTCCAAAGGCACAAAGTCCCGCTTTTATCAATTGCATATTTAAATTTTTCAACAAATATATTCATAAAAAAGCCCGGATTAGTTATGTATGGCAGGTATAGAAACAATCCATTCCCCGCCTTACAGACTAAATGATAAAAGTCATTTAATTATTTTTATCTATTCTAAACAAATACTTACATTTGCGCGTTATTTAAAATCGTTCTACATAAAAGTAAAAAATGAAAAGACATCTACTTTCTTTGGGACTTCTATTTGCAGCTGTATCAGTGAGTTCACAGATGAAAAACGCTGAAGCAGATACGATCAGAACCCAGACCATTGAGGATATTAACCTTCACAAAACCGGAAATCCTAACCAGGCAAGACCATTATCCACAAAGTCTAATCTGACCGTAATGGAGAACCCGCAGCCTATAGCCATTATAACGCACGAAATTATCGAGCAGCAGCAGGCAAAACAGCTGAGTGATGTTCTACAGAATGTGAATGGGATGTATGTAACCTCTTCAAGAGGGAATTCTCAGGACAGCTTTGGTGGACGTGGCTTCAGTTTAGGAAATGATAATATTTTCAAGAATGGAGCAAGAGTAAACAGTGGTGTTTTCCCGGAAGTGAGCGGTTTGGAAAGAGTTGAAGTATTAAAAGGAGCCAATGCTATGCTTTTTGGTAATGCTGCTGCAGGGGGTATTATTAATATGATTACCAAGAAACCTAAATTTAATTTTGGTGGAAGCGTAGGATTAAACGGCGGAAGCTGGAATTCTTACAAACCAACTGTAGATATCTATGGACCTCTATCAAAGAATATTGCATTCCGAGTAAATGGTGCCTATGAATATGCGGAGAGCTTCAGAGATGTTGTAAAGTCTGAGAAACATTATTTTAACCCTTCATTTTTATTCAATATCAGCCCAAAATCTCAATTGATCATCGAAGCTGATTATCTTAAAAACGATTTAACTCCGGACTTTGGTTTAGGGACGATAACAAAAAAAGATGGTCTTACCTATGAACTGAATAGCCTTTTACCAAGAAATGCCTTTTTAGGAGCAGACTGGCAGTATCAAAATGTTGAACAGGTTTCTACAAATGCTACTTTCAATCATCAGTTTAATGAAAAATGGTCATTGAATGCTGTAGCATCTTATCAGAATTATACTAAAGATTATTTTTCCACAGAAAGAGTACAGTGGGGATATGACAGTAATGACCGTCTTTTCTGGAAAAGACCACTAAACAAAACTTATAACGAGCAAAACTATACTTCTGCTCAGGTTAATATCAATGGAGAATTCAGAACCGGAAGAATAGATCATAAAGTTTTAATTGGCGCAGATGCAGATTACAGTACTGCTGATTCTTATACTTACTATGATCCTAATATAACAGATCCTAAAAAAGTTTCTCTTTTTGGCACAAACTATTTGTATGGTACAAATGGAAATTCAAATGGACTTGTCTACCTTGATGATGCATCAACATGGGCGAGCGGAAGTATGCCAAGTGCTAAAACTGCGGAAAAAAACCGTATCAATACAAGAAGAATAGGAGTATATGCTCAGGACTTTATAAGTCTTACTAAAGAATTTAAAGTATTGGCAGGACTTCGTTGGTCATATATTGAAAATATGCCAACCATTAATACAAAATTCAGAACTAATGATAAAGGACTTGTTAATGACAGCTCCACATCAGATCAGGCAATATCTCCTAAAGTTGGGATCGTTTATATGCCTGACACTAACTTATCTGTGTTTGCAACCTACACCAATTCGTTCGTAGCTAATACAGGAAAAGATATTTACAGCACAATTATTAAACCTACTACTGTTGACCAGTATGAAGCAGGTGTAAAGAAAAACTTCTGGAATAATGCCCTGGCAGTAAATTTAACTGTTTACCAGATTAATTATAACAATTATTACCAGACCGCAGCTTTTCTTGCCGATGGTAAAACGGCCAATAATGATCCTTTGATTAAAGAATTTGCAGGAAAAATGAGAAGTCGCGGAGTAGAATTGGATATTACAGGAAATCCAACAGAAAACCTTTCCATCATTGGAGGGTTCTCTTACAATAATTCTGTATATCTTGATACCCCTGATAACTTTGGATATGTTGAAAAGCAAAGAATTGTAAGAACACCAGCTACTACAGCCAATGCTTCTGTATTTTATAAATTTACAAGCTTTGCAAAAGGCCTAAAAGTAGGTGCAGGTGCTTACTTTATTGGTGACAGATTAGCAGGATGGAATGACACAAAAAACGGCTCAACAAGTTTGGATGCAAGAAAAGGTATCAGCAGATCATTTGCTTTAAAAGATTATACAACTGTAAATCTTTCTGTAGGATATGACTGGAAGAAATTCTCTATCCAGGGTAAAGTGGGTAACCTGTTTGATGTGGTTAATTATAATGTTCATGAGAATTATTCTGTGAATCCTATTACTCCGAGAAACTATTATTTTACTCTGACGTACAGACTTTAGAATTAAATATATAATTTATTCTCTCATTAAAAGTGGAAGTTGCATTTTTGCAGTTTCCACTTTTGAAATTTAAAAACAAAAACAAACAATAAGATATGGACAAGATTAAAGACACCAGAAGCTTTATGAGAATCACTCACCGTTACCTTGGGTATTTCCTTGCAGGTATCATGGCAGTATATTCATTAAGCGGAATTCTTCTGGTTTACAGAGACACTGATTTTCTGAAAAATGAGAAAAAGTATGACAAGACCATTGCTAAGGATCTTACTGAAAAACAATTGAAAAAAGAACTGAAAATGAAAGGCCTTGAAGTAGAAAAAACTGAAGGAACTGTTCTTTACTTCAAACAGGGAACTTATGATGCAGCAACCGGAAAGGCTTTATATTCCAAAAAAGAACTGCCTTTTGTACTTGACAAAATGGTTTCTCTGCACAAATCTCAGTCTAAAGACGCCATTTCTCCTCTAAGTGTATTTTTCGGGATTTCGCTTTTCTTTTTTGTGATTTCAAGTTTCTGGATGTTTAATCCCAAAACAAAAGCTTTCAAAAGAGGAATTAAGTTTACCATTGCAGGGCTTATAATTTCTTTGATTCTTTTATTTATTTAATCAAAAGAGGGACTCGAAAAGGAAAAAGAAAGTAATATTACAATAATAATAATTTTCTTAAATATAGTAAATCTTCTTTCCTACGTTCTACTATCCTTTCATTATGATTATAAAAGCATCAGCTAACATACTACAAACCTGAATCATATACTATTCATGACATTAACATTAATTTGGAAATTTTATCTAAAATTAAGAGTCTGGCACATTTATTGTTTTTTCTATAATTCGTGAATAATAAAACATTTAATTATTAAAATAATAAATTATGAAAAGACTTATTGTAACAGGGATATTAGCTGTAGCAGGTTTAACAGCAACTGCAAACGCTCAGATTCAAAAAGGTAATTGGATGGTAGGGAGCAGTATTGTAGCCAGTAATTTTGGTTTAAATACTGGTGGAGGCTATAATATTTCATTACAGCCGAAAGCTGCTTACTTTATTCAAGATAATGTAGCTGTTGGAGGATATGTTGACCTAGGATTTAATAAAGTTACTAAAGGATCACCTACCAACTTTGTATATAAAGTAGGAGCTTTAGGACGTTATTATGTATCTCCAGGTGAAAAAGGTGTAGATAACCTATTGCACCACGGAAGATGGTTCCTTGAAGGTAATGTAGGTGTTGGAGGAACATCCACAGAAGGCTCAAACTCTACTACTGGTTTAGATTTTGGTGCTGGTCCGGGATATTCTTATTTTATTACTCCGAACATCGGTATTGAAGGTTTAGTGAAATATAATGGTGTTGCAGGTTTCGGTAGTGAAGGTTTAACTTCTACTTTGACTTTCAATGTAGGATTTAGTATCTATTTACCTACTTCTAAAGGTAAGCAGATCATTAACGACGTTAAGTAATCACTGAAATACTTATAAAAAATGAAAGCGCCCCGGAAATTTTATTTCTGGGGCGCTTTTCGTACAAATTAAAACTAAACTATAAAAAATCAAATAAATCATATATCAGGCTGGGGCGTATATCGTAAATACGGTTTTATTTCCGTTACCCCTTTTGGAAATATTTCTCTGGCTTCCTCCGTGGAAATTGAAGGCGGTATAATAACATCTTCCCCTTCTTCCCAATTCACCGGGGTCGCAATTTTATGACGGTCTACCAACTGTAAAGAATCCAGCACTCTAAGGATCTCATCAAAGTTCCTTCCTGTAGAGGCCGGATAGGTAATAATCAGTCTTACTTTTTTCGCAGGATCAATGATCAGTAAAGAGCGTACCGTAGCAGTAACTGAAGCATTGGGATGAATAAAATCATATAACTCCGAAACTTTCTTATCCTTATCAGCAATAATCGGAAACTGAACATTGGTATTCTGTGTCTCATTGATGTCTTTCACCCAATTTTGATGATCCTCTACTCCATCTACACTTAAAGCAATTACTTTTGTTCCCCTTGCATCAAATTCAGATTGTAATTTTGCTGTGTACCCCAGCTCTGTAGTGCAAACCGGCGTATAATCTGCAGGATGTGAGAAAAGAATTCCCCATGAATCTCCCAAATAATTATAAAAATTGATGTCACCTAAAGATGACTCTGCCTGAAAGTTGGGTGCTGTATCTCCTAGTTTGATCGACATAATATGCTGTTTTTATAGTCCACAAATTTAGTAGACTTTTTCGAACTGGCAAATTTTTTGCATAAAATTTATATCTTTAATTAAAATTTTATTCATGGAGAAAACCGGAATTACTTATATCGACCTGGTGTACAAGGTATTAGACAACTGGTATGTAACCTTTGCAAGGCTAACCCCAAAACTAGTTGTCGGAATTTTAGTATTTACATTTTTTCTTATCACCAGTAAATACATGAGTCAGGTTGCTGTAAAATTATTTCACAAATTTTTCCCGAAAAGTGAAAAAGAAAGCTCGCTGGTTACTTTAATCAGTATATTCAGATTTCTGATCATGATGATGGGGACTTTTATTTCTCTTGAAATAATGGGTTTCAGCGGTTTTCTTTGGAAATTTATCGGAAGTTTAGGAGTTGCCGGAGTGATTGCGGGGGTTGCTTTGAAAGATCTTGTTTCCAGTATTTTCTCCGGAATGCTTATCGGAATTGATAAAGCATTTAAAGTAGGAGATTATATCACCATAGGAACCCATTCGGGAACGGTACAGGAAATCGGTTTTTTAACAACAAAGATTCTTACTGATGATGGCAAGAAGGCTTACATTCCCAATCAGGTTGTTTTCAATGCACCATTTTATAATATTACAGCTTCACCACAGCGCAGGATTATTTTAAATTTTGAAATTCCTGCAGATGAGGATATCAGCAAAGCACAGAAGGGAATCCTGGAAGTGATCAAAAATCTAGATAATGTAGATAAGTTAGATACTGTGGAAGTAATCTTTACAGATCTGAAACAAGGCGCATTTAACCTCCAGGTAAAGTTCTGGATAAAAGTAGGAGCTAATTTGGCTCAGATAAGAAGTAAAGCTTATTTAAGTATTAAAGAACGCTTTGATGCGGATAAAATCCAGTTGGTAACGCCTACCAGTATAAGTATTACCAACGGTGAGACCAATTTACCGGAAAGCTATCAGGATAAGTAAGAAATCATCTATAAAGATAAAGACTATCTCAGTTTTGAGGTAGTCTTTTCTTTTTATACTATTTACAAAAGGCTGAATATCGTAATCGAGCTAATGATATCTAAAAATTAGAAATCTTTGTTCCTTTGCCTCCAACAAAAAAAACCGTTTCAAAAATGAAACGGTTTCTATGTATTTTAAAATTTTAGATTAAGCTAAAACTTCTTTTACTTTGTTTGCTGCTTCTTCTAATGTAATTGCAGAGTGTACCGGAAGACCAGACTCATCAATTAGTTTTTTAGCTTCTACTGCGTTAGTTCCCTGTAATCTTACGATCAATGGAACCGGAAGGCTACCCATAGCTTTGTAAGCATCTACAACTCCCTGAGCAACTCTGTCACATCTTACAATACCTCCGAAGATGTTAATCAAGATCGCTTTTACGTTTGGATCTCTTAAGATAATTCCGAAAGCAGTCTGCACTCTCTGAGCATCAGCAGTCCCCCCTACGTCAAGGAAGTTAGCCGGGTTACCACCTGATAATTTGATGATATCCATAGTTGCCATTGCAAGACCAGCTCCGTTTACCATACAAGCAACGTTACCATCCAGTTTTACGAAGTTAAGACCAGCTTCACCGGCTTCAACATCGATAGGATCTTCTTCTCTTGTATCTCTTAATGCTTCAAGATCTTTGTGACGGAACAATGAGTTACCATCTAAAGTTACTTTAGCATCTACAGCGATAATTTTATTATCAGAAGTTTTTAATACTGGGTTGATTTCGAAAAGAGAAGCATCAATTCCTACATATGCGTTATATAAAGAAGTAATGAACTTTGTAAATTCTTTGAAAGCATTTCCTTCAAGACCTAGGTTGAAAGCGATTTTTCTTGCCTGGAACCCTTGAAGACCTAAAGCAGGATCAATAAGTTCGTTGTGGATCAAATGAGGAGTTACTTCTGCAACATGCTCAATATCCATACCACCTTCAGTAGAATATACGATTGTATTTTTCCCTTCAGCTCTGTCTAAAAGAATAGAAACATAAAATTCTTTAGTTTCAGATTCTCCAGGATAATAAACATCTTCTGCAACCAAAACAGAGTGTACTTTTTTACCTTCAGCAGAAGTTTGTGGAGTTACCAACTGCATTCCCAGAATGTTCTGAGCGTTTTCTTTCAACTTATCCATGTTTGGAGAAAACTTAACACCACCACCTTTACCACGACCACCTGCGTGAATCTGTGCTTTTACAACCCAAGCCTGTGCTCCGGTTTCAGCAGTCAATTTTTCAGCAGCTGCTACAGCTTCATCTACGTTGTTGGCAACGAAACCACGTTGGATAGCTACTCCGTACTTTGATAAAATCTCTTTTGATTGATACTCGTGAAGATTCATATTATTTTTATTATTTTATTTTAATATTTAAAGGTTGACAAATTTACTAAAAATGAACAAGGTTAAAAAGAAATTTGTCTAACTTTTAATTCATTCTGTAAGTTTAAGGGTGATCTTTTCAGATTCAAAGCGGTGAATCTATGAATAATATGATAATGATCATAAAAAAAAGAAATCCGGCCGTCATTTTCTAATGACATTTTAATCCCATTCTAATGTAGATAAGAGTATTAACAAATCCCATCTATTATCTTTGACCTCCGGAAATAACAGAGATATAGGACATGAATTTTTCACATTAAATCTATAATGTACGAAAAGCCATATTTCAAAAATGCAGAAAAAAAGAAAAATCCGGAAAAGTTGATACTAAAAATAGATCAAAACGAATCTATTAAGTGTTGCTTAAAAAAGTATCTATTATTCCAATTTACTTTATCTGTCTAAAAGAATTAACATCCTATATCTTATGTAAGTTATCTGAAAAATAGACTTCCGGTCTTATATTTTCTGATAACCATTACCCTTGTTTATTGAAAAAACTGAAACAGATAAACATTAAACTCTACTAAATAAGAAAAATGGAAATAACAGCAAACGAACAGGGCAAAAGACTGATACGTTATATTACAAAAGAAAAAAAGGATGTTACCAATATTTACTTTTATGCAATCCTTAACGGCCTTGTTTTACTGAGTGTCCCTTTGGGAATACAGTCTATTGTAAGTTTTGTGATGGGAGCTACCATGACAACTTCTATTTATATTCTCATTTTTTTTGTAGTTATAGGAACATGGCTTGCCGGATATTTCAGACTAAAAGTTATACAGATCATTGAAAAAATCCAGCAAAAAATATTTGTAGAATTTTCCATAGCCATTGCAGAAAAAATACCTAAGGCAGATCTTTCTTATACCAGAAAATACTATCTGCCAGAACTGGTAAACCGGTTTTTTGATATTCAAAATCTACAGAAAGGGATTTCAAAAATTCTGTTAGAAATTCCCACCGCTTTGATCCAGATTGTTTTTGGGATTCTTTTGCTTTCTTTTTACCACCTTTGGTTTTTGGCATTCGGAGCCCTGGTCGTTATTTCTGTTGTTATTATCTTCCGGTATACCATGGAAAGCGGCATAAAATCCAGTATTGAGGAAAGCAACAAAAAGTATGATACTGCTGCCTGGATAGAAGATATTGCCGGATCTGTGAAGACTTTCAAAATGCATTCTGATAACAACTCCCATTTAAAAGGAACAGATGAAAGAGTGGTAGAATATCTTAAGCACAGAACTTCTCATTTTAAAATTCTTGTATTTCAATACAAAACTATTATTGCTTTTAAAGTCATTATTACTTTAGCAATGCTTGCTATCGGGACCTATCTTCTGATCAATCAGAAATTGAATATCGGAGCTTTTATTGCAACAGAAATTGTTGTTCTTAGTATTATGGCAGCGGTCGAAAAGCTTATTGTAAGTCTTGAAAGCTATTATGATCTTATTGCCTCTTTCGCTAAACTTTCAAAAATCACAGAGCTTAAAGAAGAACCAAATGGTGAAATTATATTGTGCCGGAAAGAAAAGGGAACAGAGATAGAATTTAAAGACGTTGGCTTTTTATTTAGTGACAGTACTCCAATCCTTTCAAATCTGAACTTTAAAATTCAGGAAAATAGTATCACTATTTTAACGGGTACACTGGGAGCTGGAAAAACACTTTTAATCAATATGATCACGGGATTTTTTGAACCCACTGCAGGAACCATATTATTAGACAGAATCCCTTTAAAAAACATTGACAAACAAAAATTTAGAAACAGCATAGGTTTATATCTTGAAAATATGAAAATCGTTCAGGGAACGGTGAAGGAAAATATCATATTGGGCAACCCCAAAAGCCATACGGAAGATATTCTTGAACTCTCAGAAAATATAGGAATAGAAAATATTTCCAGCATGTTCAGCAAAGGATTTTTCACTGAAGTTAGTGAGACTGATTCTGAAATAACATTCAGTTCAAAGAAAAAAATATTGCTTCTGCGTGCTCTTCTTGGAGAAAAAAAGCTGATCATTCTGGAAAACCCTTTTGCGGGAATCCATGAAGAATATCAGGATAAGATGATACAATATCTTCAGAAGATGAAAGAAAAAGCGACAATCATTATTGTTTCACAGGATCCCGAACTACTTCAATATGCTGACCAGCATATTCATATGGAAAACGGGACTTTAAAAACATATCAAAAAAAGCAGTAACATGGAACTACAGTCATTTGACAAAATATATCATATCCATAAGAAATCAAGGGTAAAAAGATGGTTCTTATTTATTTTCATTGGAGGAATTATCACTTTATTTCTTCCCTGGACACAGAATATAAAAGTGAAAGGAAACGTAACTTCTCTTTATCAGGAACAGCGTCCACAGCAGCTTCACTCTCCTATTCCGGGGAAAATCATCAGATGGAATGTAAAAAATGGAGATTATGTAAAAAAAGGAGACACTTTGCTGCAGCTTTCAGAAGTAAAAGAAGACTATTTAGACCCTCTTTTGGTACAGAGAACACAGGAGCAGGTGGATGCTAAAAAAGGAGTTCGAAATTTTTATGAAGCTAAAGTAGGAACCGTTAAAAACCAGATTCAGGCACTACACTCGGCAAGAGACCTAAGGCTCAATCAGTTAAAAATCAAAACCAGCCAGCTGAATAATAAACTTGCTGGTGAAAAAGCTGAACTTGAAGCAGCTACCAATGAGCTTAAACTATCTGAAGATCAGTATATCCGTCAAAAAAAAATGTACGAGGAAGGTTTAGTATCTCTTACTCAGTTTCAACAGAGAAATATCTCGTACCAAAATACCATTGCAAAAAAAACAGCTTCGGAAAATAAAACCGCCCAAACCCAGCAGGAAATTATCAATACTGGAATTGAACAAAATTCTGTGATTCAGGATTACATAGAGAAACTAAGTAAAATAGAAGGAGACCGTTTTCAAAGTATGGGACAAATAGAAGGAAGTGAAGGTGATATTGCCAAGCTTGAAAACCAGGTAGCCAACTACAAAGCCAGGCAGGGTCTTTATTTCATCATTGCCTCACAGGATGGTCAGGTAATACAGCTCAACAAAGCGGGGATTGGCGAAATTTTGAAAGATGGTGAAAATATAGGAACCATAGTACCCACTATTGTAGATTATGCTGTAGAGATTTTTATAAAACCGGTAGACCTTCCACTGGTTAAAGAAGGGCAGCGCATCATGTGCATCTTTGATGGTTTTCCTGCAATTGTATTTTCAGGATGGCCTAATTCCAGCTACGGAACATTTGCCGGCAAGGTGGTTGCTGTGGAAAGTAATATCAGCAGTAACGGACTTTTCAAAGCTCTGGTTACGGAAGATAAAGAAGAAAAAAGATGGCCTCCTAAAATTAAAATGGGAGCCGGAGTACAGGGTATTGCTATCCTCAATGATGTTCCTGTCTGGTATGAACTCTGGAGAAATATAAACGGTTTTCCACCTGATTATTATGAAGTAAAAAATGATCAATCCGGCAAGTATGAGAAAACGAAGTAAATTTCTTTTTATTCTGATCATCTCTTTTTTTCAATATGGTCAGGCTCAGGATTCTTTAAGTATTTCATCAAAGGAATTCATTTCGATAGTCAAAAATTATCATCCGCTGGCATTGAAATATCAGCTGCAGAATAAAATAGCTCACGCAGAGATTACCAAAGCGAGAGGAAGCTTTGATCCTGTTTTGGGAGGAAAGCTTGGCGAAAAAAATATTGACGGACTACAGTACTACAGACAGAAAAATATTGAACTGGGTATTCCCATCTGGTACGGAATTGATGTGACAACGGGATATCATTACCTGGATGGCGAAAAGCTGAATTCCAGTGAAACCAAAGGAGGGCTTTACAGTATGGGGATTTCTGTTCCTTTGGCTAAAAATCTTTTGTATGATAAACGAAGAGCGATGCTGGATCAGGCAAAGTTTGCTTTAAAAATGACACAAGCTGAGCAGACTGTATTAACCAACGAACTTCTTCTTGACGCTGAAAACACCTATTGGGAATGGGTAAAAAGCTTCGAAATCTACCAGCTGCAGACGAAAGCAGTTGAAATCAGCAGAAAGCGTCTGAACCTTACTCAAAAGACTTTTGAATATGGAGAAAGAGCTGCTATAGATACCACTGAAGCGGCCTCTCAGCTGCAAAACTTTGAAATTCAGCAGAAAGAAGCTTTTTTAGACTTTATCAAAAATACCCAGCAGCTACAGTTATTTCTCTGGAAAGATAATCTAGAGATCTATGAAATTTCTCAGTTTATTTATCCCGCAGATCAGCTTTCGGACCACATTGCTTATTCGGATTTTGAATTTCTTTTACAGGAAATTCAGACAAAAGAAACTGCCAGTCATTGGTCTGTGCATTATTATAATCAGAAACAGTATATTTTAGAAAGTGAACGTAAACTGAAATGGCAGAGCTTTCTTCCTAAAATTGACTTTACTTATAACTTTTTCAACAAAGAAAGTTACCGTGCAGATTACCTCCCACTCTTTGAAAGTAATTTTCAATATGTTTTAAAACTTGAAATCTCCTTATTCCAAAGGGAAGCCAAAGCTCATTATCAAATAGCCAAAATTAAAATAGAACAAAACCAGCTTGATACTGAACTCAAAAAAAGAGAACTTACCACTAAAATTGAAACGTATAAGAACGAGCTTTTGAATTATCATACTCAGATAAGTCTTTCACAAAATAATCTTGTGAATTATCAAAAGCTTCTTACCGCAGAAGAAACAAAGTATACGAACGGTGAAAGCTCACTTTTCCTTATCAATTCGAGAGAAAATAAAATGATTGAGGCACAGGAAAAATTCATTTCCGCCAAAACGAAATTTCTCAAAAGTTTCAATAAGCTTAAATGGCTGAAAGAAAACTTCTCTTTATAAAATTAAAAAAAGTTCAGGAAATTCCTGAACTTTTTTGATATAGTGATCTTTAAAACAGATCATAAATTATTCTATAAATCACTTTTCTACTCTTCAACCAATTTTTCAGACTGTGATCCGATAAACGGAATTTTTGGAGCAAGGAAATATCCTGTCAGGCTGGCGAATAATATGGGTACAAAATAAGTAAATCCGGTAAGTGTACCCAAAATAATCGTTGTACTCATAGGAGTTCTCGTCACACAGGCATTGATGGCGGCCATACAGCTTACAATCGCCAAGGTAGTGTCTACTCCAGGAAAAATTGTATGGATAATTAATCCCAAAGTGGTTCCCACGAAGAACAATGGAATGATAAAACCACCCCTCCATCCGGAGGTTACGGTAATCGCAATTGCCAGTATTTTAAAGATCAAAACTAAGATTAGAAATTTCAGACCAAAATTTCCACCGATCAGCTGATTGATTTCATGATGTCCAAAATATCTTGTAATTGGAAAGTTATAAGCGATAATTCCCAAAATGATCCCGCCCACAAATGTTTTAATGTAGATCGGAAATTTTCGGTACTCAAAAGCTTTCTTGAAGAACTTAACTACAAAAATAAAAATCCATCCAAACAGTGTTCCTACAATTCCAAAAGCTATGGCATAGGCAAAATCATATGCCCCTGTATAATGATAAGCTTTCAGATCCCAGGTTGCTCCTATTCCGAGATGGATAATTAAAGCAAACATAAGGTAACTGAAGCAGCTTGCCACCAATGCGGGAATAATGGCCCTGTAATATTCCACGGCATGCTTATGATGCAGGATTTCCAATGAAAAAAGACTTCCTCCCAGAGGAGCGCCAAACAGAGCTGTAAAGCCTGAAGCCATCCCTGCAATACTTAAAGAGCGTAATTCTTCTCCTTTTAATCTGAAAATTTTCCCCAGCCATGTTCCTGTAGAGCCTGTCACCTGTACCAAAGGAGCTTCCGGACCTAAACTTCCTCCTGAAGCCACACAAAAAAGGGATGACAAAATCATGGAAGGGTTGTTCTTCGGATCAAGTTTTCCTTTATTGAATCTGATATTATTGACAATCAGATGAATTTCTCCCGGATCACCAATAAAATGGATGACCAATCCTGCCAACAGACCACAGATTGCCATGGTAGGAATCACCTGCCACCCTTGAAATCCCGAAAGAAATTCTGTAAAATATTCCAGCACAATCCAATATCCGCCGGCAATAATACCTCCTACGAGACCAGTAATAGCCCACATAAAAAAAGTACGGCTGAATACAAAAGGATTAAATGTAATGGGTTGATCTAAAAGGTTGAATGTTCGTATTAACCGCCGCCTTCTATTGATTTTCATTTTAATTTATTTTAAAATTACAATCATCATTTGTTATTGATATTTTAAAGCCTTTGCTCTGTCTGAATACCACTGCAAACGTAAAATATTTCATTGATAAAGATCCCTGCGAACTTCCTGCTGAAAGAAACTCATGAGATCCATATGCAGGTGTATTAATACTATTTATTCTTAAATTTTATTTTTAGCAAAGTAAAAAATAAGCATTCCCCAGCTTAAGATCATCATCAGACCACCAAGCGGAGTAATAGGGCCTAAGAATTTAAGATTCACTCCTAAGTAATCCTGCATACTCAAAAAGTAAATGCTCAGTGAGAATAAAAGAGTTCCTGCAATCATTAAAATTGAAGTCCATTTTTCAGCTGATGTTTCAAATTTTAAGATATATCCGATGATCAGCAGGAAAAATGCTGCGTACATCTGGTATCTTACTCCTGTTTCAAAACTTTCCAGTCTTTCCACAGCCAGTATTTTCTTTAAAGCATGCGCTCCGAATGCACCCAGGATTACAGATACCATTCCGTAAACTGCTCCAAAAACTAAAGTAATTGTTTTCATTTAAATTTAACTTAAAATATTTTTACTAGAATTATTCTATTGCCAAGGTAACCGGCAGGCTATACATATTTCTGATCGGTTCGCCATTTTTCATTTCGGGTAAAAAAACTTTCTGGATTGAGTAAAAATTCAAAGCAGAAAATAATTTAATTTCCTCATTATCTGTTCCTGTCACTTTAACTTCTTTCATGATACCATCTTTATCTACAATAAAGTTAAATCTAAGTTTCAGAGGGGCATCCTGATTTTCTAAAAGTTCACTTCCACTAAACGCTTTAATCACTTCATTGCGGATAATGTCTGGTGAAAACGGCTGTGCAGCAGATGAAGGACTATTGTTTTTTATCGAAGAAGCTTCCTTATTTTCTTTTTCAACTTGTTCCAGCAATGATTTAAGCTTTTCTACTTTTTGAGGCTGGTTTTTATTCTGACAATCAGAATAAGAGCTTTTCAAAGTGTTGAATTGCTTGGTATATTCCTGCTCATCAGCTTTTGAGAGACTTCCATTTGGTGATTTCCCTGCTATTGCTTTATATTTTTCATCTAGAATTTCAATGTCTTTCCCACATTTCTTTCGTATATCAGAGTAAAGGCTATTGACTGTTTTTCGTAAAGTAGCTCTGGTGTTTTGAGCAAAAGCAGCAGTAACAAGCGTGCAGGCTACAAGTGAAAAAAATTTTCTTATGATTATCATTTTACAATTCTTCTAATTCTATGGTTAAATCATTTTTAGTTTTATAATCCTGCCAGGTTCCTGTAATTTTATTCCCGCTCATTTCTGCTTCTACAAAGGCTCTGATGATCCATTGATTTGTCTCCTCACTGTAGTATTCATTTTCAGTAATTGAGATATGGTTTCCTTTCATCTTTCCGTTCCACTCAATCAGTTTTTTACTTTTATCATACCAATACCATGCAGAAAAGGAACTTTCTCCTTTTGCGTCTTTAGCATCATAAAAGTCTTTTATAAGAACTGTCACCGGATATTTTCCGCCTATCATTCCTTTGTACAGTTTATTCCTAAAACTGGTTTTATCAGCTTTTGGAGATCCGTTAAGTAAATTTTTCGCATAAGGACTCCAGTAATTATCAAGCTCTTTATAAGACAGTTCAATAACATGCTCATCCAGCTCATCCAGCGCTCTCATAGCGTGATTCGCACATCTACCGGCAATAAATTTAAGCTTATCTTCGGTGAAATAATATTTGATTCCATCTAAAGTATAATCTGTATAGCAGCCTTCATAAATAGCAATCTGATCCAACACTTCTTGTGAAGGATTTTTTTCTGATTTTAACTGAGTGAGAAAATCATTAATATTTTTTCTTATTCTTTTCTGAATAATACTTTCCACTACTTTAACGGCACCTGGCTGAAAAAGATCCTGAATATTAATCAAATTTCCGGTTCTGAGGTCAAAATTCTTCCAGATCATGAAATATTCCGGGTAGGCTCCGGAAGCCTCTCCATCTATGGCAAGACACAAGATATTCTTTGGTGCATCCCTCTTTTCCCAGCTATAAAAATCAACATAGTTAGAGTAAGACGTCTTTCCACTGGAAACCAGCTTAAAGGGGTTTCCTCCTGAACCGGGAATATATTCCAGCTGATCAACCTGTAAAAAAGTATTGATCTTATTTTCTACTGTTGGTTTATCTGCATAAGAAACCACAGGAAAATTACAATTTTCAGATTTCGGCTGTAAAAAATTTATTTTCAGGTTTTTCTGCTGTGAAAAACTTAAACCTGAAATCAACAGAAAAAATAAGGTACTTTTTTTCACTATTTCGACTTTAGATACATTAAAATAAACTTGGCAACCAAAGTTGAAACTCCCAGTATAATAAACATATTGGCAAATCTTCTGGAACTTTTAAAACCTTCCATTGTTGTTTTCTTTAAAAATAATCCAAAGAGAAGGAATATAACGGGCAAAATGATCTGTAGCATTAGTTTCCTCTCATTCGGTTAAACTCATTGATCACTTCATGATGGCTTACGGTCTTATCTTTAAAATAGGCAACAAAGTGCTGTTTTTCTTCTTCTGTAGCGCCCAGTTGGTTCAAAATATTCAATAAGTGCATTTTCATGTGACCTTTCTGAATTCCCGTAGTGACTAAAGAACGTAATGCTCCAAAATTCTGAGCCAATCCTGAAACGGCGAGAATACTCATTAATTCTTGTGCAGAAGGTTTTCCTAATAATGCCAGAGAGAATTTTACCAAAGGATGAAGATTGGTCAGCCCTCCTACTACTCCTACAGAGATCGGGAGATCAATCCAGAATCTGAAAACACCATTGTCAGTTGTACAATGCGTCAGAGATCTGTATTGTCCGTCTCTGGCAGCATAAGCATGAGCACAGGCTTCAGTAGCTCTGAAGTCATTTCCTGTAGCAATCACTACAGCGTCTACACCGTTCATCACTCCTTTATTGTGAGTAGTTGCACGGTAAGGTTCAATTTCGGCAATGGTAACCGCCTGTTTGAACTTGGATGCAAATTCTTCAGGAGAAATTCCGCTGTCATCTTTTAAATCTTCCATTTTACAGGAAACCTCAGCTCTCACGATACAGTCAGGTGTAAAGTTGGAAAGAATATTCATTACGATCTGTAAAGAGTTCTTTTCATCCTGTGTAAAATCTTCGCTGGTTGCCACTTCCTGTCTCAATGTTTTTCCAAACTGTTCAAGACACGAATTGATAAAGTTTGCGCCCATAGAATCTACGGTATCGAAGCTTGCTTTCAACTGGTAATAATTCGGCATATCTGCAGTCTTATCCACCAGACTTATATTTAAAATACCTCCTCCACGTTTTCTCATGTTGGATGTAATATCTTCTGTAGCTTCAAGCAGTTTTTTCTTTAGGCTGAAATTAAAGAAATGTAAAAGTTTGTGAGATTCTACATTGAATATAAAATGGGTATGCCCTAGCTTTTCTGTATTGATGATTGTTGTTTTAAAACCGCCTTTATCAATCCAGAATTTTGCAGCTTTCGAAGCAGCTGCTACTACTGAACTTTCTTCAACTGCCATGGGAAGTGCCAATAGCTTTCCGTCAATCAAAAAGTTTGGAGCAATTCCGTAGGGCATATAAAAATTGGAGATGGTATTTTCAGAAAATTCGTCGTGAAGTTTCTGAAGGTCTGCATCTTCGTTCCAATATTGTTTTAATATATTTTGGTATTCGTGATTTCCTTCAAGGTATTCGTTTACGAGCCAGTCGATTTTCCCCTGTTTTGGAAGCTTGGAAAACCCTTCGATTGGTTTATGATTCATAATATAAACTTTAATGAGCCGTAAATATAATGATTTTGAGGGGCTTTTTTGTTGATAACTTCTATGAAAAAAGATTGACATTTATCAATTTTGGAACTAAATTTGAACACTATTTAATTAAAGTCCGATACAAATAATATCAATTCTTAAGAAATATGAATTTTGAACGCCTGAAAGAAAAGCTCGAAATCCTTGCCGATGCAGCGAAATATGATGTTTCCTGCTCTTCCAGCGGAGGGACCAGAAAAAATAAAAAAGGGGCTTTAGGAGACAGTTCCGTAAGCGGAATTTGTCATACCTATACGGAAGACGGAAGATGTGTTTCTCTTCTTAAAATTCTATTGACCAACCATTGTATCTATGATTGTGCTTACTGTGTTTCCAGAAGTTCAAATGATATTAAAAGAGCAGCTTTTACAGTTGAAGAAGTGGTAGATCTTACAATTAATTTTTACCGTAGAAATTATATTGAAGGCTTGTTTTTAAGCTCAGGAATTTTCAAAAATGCAGATACCACTATGGAACGGCTCGTAAGAGTAGCCAAAAAGCTGCGTGTGGAAGAGAATTTTAATGGCTATATTCATTTGAAATCTATTCCAGGGGCAAGCGACGAGCTGATGCAGGAAGCTGCACTATATGCAGACCGATTATCTGTAAATATTGAAATTCCAACGGAAAGCGGATTAAAATTGTTAGCTCCTGAGAAAAACAGACAGGATATGATCAACCCGATGCGCTACATTCAGAAAGGAATCACCCAATATCAGGACGAGAAAAAAGTTTTGAAAAAAGTTCCCAAGTTTGCTCCGGCAGGACAGTCTACACAGATGATTGTAGGAGCCACTAACGAAAATGATCTGCAGATCATCAAAGTTGCCGATCATTTTTATAAAAATTTTAATCTGAAAAGGGTGTATTATTCCGGTTATGTTCCTGTTTTAGAAGATAAAAGACTGCCTTCTTTAACTACCGAGGTACCTATGCTTCGTGAAAACCGTTTGTATCAGTCGGATTGGCTGATGAGATTTTATGGTTTTAAAGCGGAAGAAATCTTAGATCCAAACGTTCCTTTTCTTGATCTGGAAGTAGATCCGAAATTAAGCTGGGCTCTACGGAATTTGCATCACTTTCCGATCAACCTTCAGACTGCGGATTATCAGATGATTTTAAGAATCCCGGGAATAGGAGTAAAATCTGCCCAGAAGATTATCAGTGCAAGAAGGTTTCAGATTTTAACGATGGATCACCTCAAAAAACTGGGAGCAGCAGTGAACCGGGCTAAATATTTTATTGATTTTAACACCGGAAATGCTTATCTGAAATATCTGACGGATAAAAACTTTAGAAAACTGCTTGTAGGGGGAAGCTCTTCCAAGTTTCACAATCAATTTTCTCAGCAGTTGAGTTTGTTTTGATTATAATCCGGAAAAATACAGAGCTCGGGCAGGGATGATATTATTTATGGTATTCGGAATTGTCTTCCTGCATTTCCCTAATCGTTTTTTCTCTATGGCTTTCACCCCATTTTTCCATGGAAGTCAGTACTTCCTGTAAGCTTTTACTGTACGGAGTAAGTTCATATTCCACCGTAACAGGCTTCGTATCAAGAACCGTCCTGCTTACAAGACCATTGACTTCCAGCTCCTGCAATTCTTTAGATAAGATACGGGGCGTAATCCCCACTTCACGGGATAATTCTCCAAACCTCCTTTTCCCACTCATCAGAACTGTGACCAGTACCAATTTCCATTTGCCTCCTACCACATCCAATGTATCTTTAAGCGCACGGATAGATCTCTGACATGTTTCTTTAGTATGCATAAGTATCTTTTTTGTAACTACTATCCTTTAGGTAACACATGATAAATGTAGAGATTTTTTTTGGAAATTTGACTTATAAATAAAAGCACTTACAATGATACAACGAACAATAAAATCAGTAATACAAGGGTCATGGCGACAAGGTTTTTTAGGAAAAGGGCATAAAGCATTAAACGTATTGGAAAATATTCCTTATCAGGATTCTGATCCGTTTATTGTATTTATGGACGATGATATGAATCTTCCGGGTGGACCTCCGGTAGGCGGCCCCCACCCCCATGCAGGAATTGAAACATTAACCCTCGTATTAAACGGTGACGAAAAAGATCTTTTAACCGGCAGTCTTGAAATCATGAGTGCAGGAAAAGGCATTATTCATACAGAGGAAATATCAACAGAAAAAAATGTACATTACCTGCAGGTTTGGATTGTGCTGCCTCTTGATAAAAGATGGACGCAGCCAATTTTTCAAAAAATACTTTTAGAGGATGTTCCTAAGATCATCACCGATCACTATGAAATAAGAATTTATAGTGGCAGCAGCAACGGACTCACTTCTCCTGTTAAAGATTACACACCCTTCAGTTTAATAGACTATCACATGAAAAAAAATGCACATATAGTGCAGGAAATTCCGGGAGATTATAATGGTTTGATCTATGTATTAGATGGCTCTGTGAAGATTTCCGGAAGAACTGTAAAAACAGGTCAGACCGGATGGCTCAACAAAACAGGAAGTGACGAAGAGAGCCAGTTAACATTTGAGACAGGCGACCAAACAGCCCGCTTTGTACTTTATGCAGGAAAACCTCATAATGTTTCCGTGGTACAGCACGGACCATTTGTTGCCGACAGCCCTGAAGATATCTCAAAACTCTACAGGGAATACCGTAACGGTGAAATGCCACACCTCAACGATCTTCCTGAATCTCAGAGAATACAGTATTTCAAAGAATAAAAAAGAACAGAGCAATTTTATTTTAAAAAAAGACACTCACTCAGTTTTAGTGGGTGTCTTTTTTCGTTATTTTTGTACATAATGCACCTTCGCTACCAAAAAAAGAATTATGATTACAATGATTTATGACGGAAGTTTTGACGGAATTTTAACCGCGGTATTCGAAGTTTTTGAATATCGTTATAAAGAGGTTGAAATATTCAGAAAATCGCATTTTCACCAGAAGAATATTTTCGCTGAAATTCACGAAGTAGTTACGCAGAATGATAAATCGGAAAGAGTTTTAAATAAACTCGAAGACAATATAGGTAAATCAGGAATTCATAAGTTACTTAAGGTTTTCTTATCAGAAGAAGCGGAGTCAGAACAACTTATTTTGTCGGCTGTACAACAATCCATAAAACACCCGATGGAAAATATACTTGAAAATTATGCCGACCGTGATATTTTAAAAATATCAAAAATCTGCAAATCTGTAGATCGTGAAAGACACCGGATGACTGCTTTTGTCCGTTTTGAAAAAATGCTGGATGGCGTTTTCTTTGCGAAAATAGATCCGGATTTTGATGTACTTCCACTGATCAGAAAACATTTTAAAGACCGCTACCAGGATCAGAAATGGATGATCTACGATTTGCGAAGAAACTATGGTATTCTTTATGATCTGGAAAACTGCGATTTCTTCTACCCTGATGAGAAATTGGACCTCAATAAATATCATGAGAAATTTCATGATGATGAAAACCGTTACCAAACCCTTTGGCAGAGATATTTTACCAAAACCAATATTGTTGAAAGGAAAAATCTTAAACTTCATATTCAACATGTCCCGAAAAGATATTGGAAGTACCTGACCGAAAAGTGGTAAGCTTTTTCATTTACAACATATTGACTATCATATACAATGAAATCAACATTTTCACTTTGTGGATAACTTTGTCAGTTATTTGGCTAACAAAAATTCATGCTCAGCACTTCTGCGAGGACTTCTAATTAAAAAACTCATTAATAGTTATTTACAGTAAAAAACAAATCAGCACTCTGATATTGTGGATAACTTTTTTAACCATAAATGATAATACTCTATGTAGATCTTCTTCTCATATGGATGGCATCCGTGTCCTATTTTTATTAGATCTTCGAAATTTCAAGGATCTGCCGGGATCCAATTCTAATTTCCACTTTGTGGATAACTTTTTCAATAACCTAAAAATAAAAATCCACGATAAGCCCCTTCAAATGTAACTTTCATACTACACTAATGATCAAGTATTTATAATCACACAAAATCAACAATCTGACTTTGTGGATAACTTTTACAATTACAGACACCATAAGTCTCATAAATTTTCACACCCTATATATTGTATGTTGTACTCTTTCTAATTTTTTATTTCATTTGGAAAATTAGGAGGGAAACTAATCAGCATTTCCATATTGTGGATAACTTTTTAAGTTAGATAAGAAACAAAAATTCACGCCAAAGCCTTTGAGAAGAAACTTCATTAACTTTTTAAATTACAACTACTTCGGCTAAAAAATAAATCAACATTTTGATATTGTGGATAACTTTTTTAACTAAGTATTATAGAGATTTGAAAAGATTCTTACGTCAAATCCTTTATTGAAGGGATTCATATTCAATTTTTCTCCGGTCCAAAATTCGGATAGAAAATGAACCGGCAAGTTTGTTTTGTGGATAACTTTTATTTGCTGATGGTTCGTAAAGCTTTTTTTACAATATACTGGGTTTCTTTTGCTGGGTTTTCTTTAAGCCATTCATCACAAATTTCTATGACAAACTCAGGTTTTGACTTACCGGCATCATTAAGCCAATTTCCTACACTATCCTGCACATATCTGGATGAATCAGATTGTAGTGGCTCCAGAATTTCTAATCCTAATCCCGGATTTTGTTTCAATTCCGCTATATGTTCACACCAGACCCCTCTTGGTCTTGTTGACTCGCTGGCAAAACGCCTTATATTTTCATTTTCATGAGTGGCCCATTCAGATAAGATGGAGATAGCTTCGGCAAGATTTTCTGAAATGTCAGGACGTACTGTCATCCAGCAAATTTCCCTTACTCCAAAATGAGTATCTGAAGCAAAAGCACGGATTTTATTTAATTTTTCTCCGATATTCAGATTCTTGTTTCTTCCCACAGCATACGCAGCCCAGCAGCGTACCAGATCTGACTGATGGGTTGAAATCTCTGATAAAAAAGCCTGATCATGATTTTCGACTGCCAGATTGAGTAGTCCTACTCCAATGGCTTCGTTGATGCTGTTAACCGTTTGCTTTTTAAGCTGATCTATATTTTCTAAAACTGCCTTCAGATATTTTGTACGGTTTTTCTGCAGAAGCAGACTTTCCAGTAAAATCTTTTGATCTACTGCCAGCCATTCTGTAAGATTAGCCGTCTCCAGTCTGCCTTGGTTCAGCTGCTTTAAAATGTCTGCAGGAATATCTTTGATGGAGCCCGCTCCTTTTCGTTTTTCCGTCATAACGCCTGTAATAATTTTTCCATATCTACTCTGTTCATGTAATTCGCGTCTAAAAACTTATAGGTGACGACTCTGTCTTTATCTACCACAAATATAGCAGGAACCGGCAAGGTGTTGTTTTCATTTTTATTATAATCAGAAAGGTTAATTCCAAGGTCCTGATAACAAGGAATGACAAAATCCTGTAATTGGAATACAATTCCCAGTTTTTCAGCAAAAGCATTATTAAAATCTGTAAGTACTTCAAATTCCAATTTATTTCTTTCAGCCATTGTTAATGAATGACCCGGACTTTGTGGAGAAATAGCCACCAAAACAGTATTTTTATTACTTATTCCGGGAAGATTCTTCTGCAAAAAATTCAATTCCAGATTACAGTAAGGACACCAGCCGCCTCTGTAAAACACTAAAATCATTTTATGCTTTTTAAGAATTTCCGAAGAATCTATCATTTCACCATATGCATTGGGTAAAGAAAACTCAGGGATCTTCTCCCCTATCTGAATGCTTTTTTGTTCAATACTTTTTGTTTTCAGATCTTGTATAGATTGCCCAAATACTTTTAAGGTTTCCTGGGTAAGCTGTGGAAACAATTCACTATTCAATTTCTCAATCTGCATTGACAGTGTATTCATTGCTTTTTAATTTATTATTTTTACAAAGGTGTAAAAGCCTTTATAAATGGGCAATACCGCATATTTTTCGCCCATAGGGATAAAAAAGTCAATTTTATGGAAACAAAGGGAAGAGCCGGAGAAAATAAAATCTGTCCGTTGGAAGTCGCCGTTAACAGCATCAGTGGAAAATGGAAAATTCCTATTGTATGGCAGATTAATGAAGGAAAAAAACGTCCCAGTGAATTTCTCCGCGGAATTGCTAAAGTTGACCGTCGGGTTCTTAATCAGCAATTAACTGAAATGGTGAAAGATGGAATCCTAGCGAAACATTCTTATAATGAACTTCCTCCAAGAGTAGAATATACACTTACTGAACTGGGAGAAAAACTGGTAAAAATTCTCTGGCATCTGAATGATTGGGGGAAGTTACTTCTTCCCGAATCCGAAGTGCAGGAAGAGAAGTAAACAGGTTTCTCTATTGATTCACATAATCCTGACCTATCTATTACAAAAATGCTCATATTTGTAATAGAATCAAATACAATATGAAAAAAAATATTTCAGGACTGGTCATGGCCATTGCTCTGTTGGGCTGTACTCATGATAAATCTCCATCCCACCTCAATCGTCAAGACTCTGAAAGCTTTGTAAAAATCAATAAAGATAAAAACACCATTAAAGAAAGATTTTCTGCTCCTCCAGAGTATAGATGGGTAGATGAGAAACCGGACAACTTTGGGTATTTTATTGAGAATTTTAAGTTGAAACCTTATGGAAGTCAGATTTTAAAATACGACGGCAATCCTATTTCCACACAAGATCTTCACGAGGCTGTTCTTGATATTGATACAGGAAACAAAGACCTGCAACAATGTGCCGATGCTGTCATCCGACTGAGAGCCGAATATTTATATAAGATGAAAATGACGGATGAAATTAAATTCCATTTTACAAGCGGCGATCTCATCAGCTGGAGTGATTATAAAAACGGAACAAGAGCTTTTGTCAATGGAAATTCTGTCAACTTCCGAAAAACATCAGGCTTTGATGATTCTTACCAGAACTTCAGGAATTACCTGGACCTCATCTTCAACTATGCAGGAACCATTTCATTAAATAAAGAAACAAAACCCATAGAAAAAAACGCGGATTTAAGAACGGGAGACATCCTGATTACCCCCGGAAGTCCCGGACATGTTGTTTTCATTGCCGGAGTAAGTAAAAATAAGGAAGGGCAGAAATTATTTTTATTAGGAGAAGGATTTACCCCGGCACAGTCTATTCACTTGCTCTCCAATCCGTTTAACAAAAATATTTCGCCTTGGTACAATCTTGATATCAACGATAAGGAAACCAAAACAGCCCGATATATTTTTAAACCTACAAACTTCAGAAGCTTTTAATAATTTATATTCAAAACTATTGGAAAGTTACTACGATAATCTGAACTTGTTTTTGTAAATTTGTGTTCGAAATTTTTTACTTGATGAAAGAGAGTGCTGTAAAAAAGATTGCAGTTCTTACTTCAGGAGGTGACTCTCCGGGTATGAATGCGGCATTAAGAGCGGTAGTAAGAACCGCCAATTACTATGATATCGAATGTTACGGAGTGAGAGAGGGCTACAATGGCCTTATCAGCAACGATTTCCTGAAAATGGGAGCTCGTTCCGTAAAAAATATAATCAACCAGGGTGGAACAATTCTAAAGTCTGCCAGATCTACTGAATTCAGAACCAAAGAAGGCCGTCAGAAAGCGTATGACAATTGTGTAAAGCTTGGAATAGACGGATTGGTATGCATTGGTGGAGACGGAACCTTCACAGGCGCCAAAATCTTCAGTGAAGAGTTCGGCATCAGAGTAGTGGGTGTGCCGGGAACTATCGACAATGATATTTTCGGAACAGACAATACGATCGGATACGATACTGCTCTGAATACTGCGATGGAAGCGATTGACAAAATCCGTGACACGGCTACTTCCCACAACAGAGTTTTCTTTGTTGAGGTAATGGGACGTGATGCAGGTTTCATTGCTTTAAACAGTGGGTTGGCAACGGGTGCTCTGGATATTCTTATTCCTGAGAAAAAAGACTGCAGAGATGAGCTTTTCGCTAATTTCAGAAAGGCAGAGAAAACAGGAAAAGCATCCAGCATTGTTGTGGTAGCAGAAGGTGAGAAACAAGGAAGTATCTATGATCTTGCAAACAAGACTAAAGAAGAATTCCCGGAATATGACATTCGTGTAACTGTTTTAGGACATATCCAGAGAGGAGGTTCTCCCAGCTGTGCAGACAGAGTACTTGCCAGCAGACTTGGATATGGTGCGGTAGTAGGATTAATGGAAGGGCAAACTAATGTAATGGCAGGAATGCGTTCCAATGATTTAGTATATACTCCTATTGAGGAAGCCATTAAAAAGCATAATGAAATCAACAAAGATCTGATGTTGATTTCGGAAATTTTAGCAATCTAATTATTTTTATAATCTATAAAAACAAACTATTATGTCAACAATTAAAGTAGGTATCAACGGTTTTGGTAGAATTGGACGTCTTGTTTTCAGAGCAATGACTGAAAGAGACAACATTGAAGTTGTAGGAATCAATGACCTTATCAATGCAGAATACATGGCTTACATGTTAAAATATGACTCTGTACACGGTATTTTCCCAGGTGAAGTTTCTGTAGAAGGAAATGATCTTGTAGTAAACGGAAAAAGAATCAGAGTAACTGCTGAAAGAGATCCGAACAACCTAAAGTGGAATGAAATTGGTGCTGATTATATCGTAGAATCTACAGGTCTTTTCTTATCTAAAGATTCTGCTCAGGCCCACATCAATGCAGGTGCTAAAAAAGTAATCCTTTCTGCTCCTTCTAAAGATGATACTCCAATGTTCGTAATGGGTGTAAACCACAAGGAACTTACTGATGATATCAAAATTTTATCAAACGCTTCTTGTACTACAAACTGTTTAGCTCCTTTAGCTAAGGTAATTCACGATAATTTCGGAATCGTAGAAGGTTTAATGACAACTGTACACGCTACAACAGCAACTCAAAAAACTGTTGACGGCCCTTCAATGAAAGACTGGAGAGGTGGTAGAGCTGCTCTGAACAACATTATCCCTTCTTCTACAGGTGCTGCTAAAGCGGTAGGAAAAGTAATCCCTTCATTGAACGGAAAATTAACTGGTATGTCTTTCAGAGTACCAACTGTTGACGTTTCTGTGGTAGATTTAACAGTGAGAATTGAAAAAGCTGCTTCTTATGAAGAAATCTGTTCAGTAATCAAGGCTGCATCTGAAGGTGAATTAAAAGGTATCTTAGGATATACTGAAGATGCTGTAGTATCTCAGGATTTCGTAGGAGATAAGAGAACTTCTATCTTCGATAAAGATGCTGGTATCATGCTTTCTCCTAACTTCGTAAAACTTGTTTCTTGGTATGACAACGAAATGGGTTACTCTAACAAGTTAGTTGATATGCTTGTACACGCTGCTTCTTTATAATAAGACCTCAGCAATACATCATATAAAACCTTCCCGATCGGGAAGGTTTTTTGGGTTTATACGGGACACACAGCACCAATACCCTTCTGGAGAAAATACTTGATAATGATCTTTACTAAAGATTTCACAAAAACTCCTAAAGGAATAATTTGTGCAATGGCTTCCAGAATAAAATCAATGATTTTACCAAAAACACTATCCTCCCGTACTATGGAACAAAATATTTCTTTCAGCTTACTCCACAATGCTTGTAAATTAACACTTGCAGCTGTTAATGACACTGCATTTACATTATTTACTAAAAACATTTCAGACTGTTCCTGAGTGTATGAAATATAAAGTTCTGCCAAAGCGTTCTGAGCATCCTGTTCAGTAACCTCTGCCTGTCCTAATCCTTCAGTAAGAATCTCGTTAGAATAAACAGAGATATCTACTAGTTTCATGTTTTCGTTTTTTATCAGCATAACCTAAAGTTTTAATGGTTGCAGCAAAGTTCAAAAATCTCTCAATGTGAAGCAATTACCCTTTTGGGTAATATTGAGAGTCACAAAGTATCATCCTATTACCCTGATAAATCTCACCACGGAATTTCGGCGTAAAACTTGTACTTTTATAGGTAAAGGAATGAACATGCTACACCCCCGTTTTAAAGATTCACCCCATTTCAAAGATTTCTGGAAAAATGGCAATGGAAAGTCACTTATAAAATTTTCCGGAGCACAGGTAAGTTTTCAAGACTTTGAAAAATTCTCTTCTTTTTTTTATCATGTGGATGAAATTGGCGATGAGGTTGTAAAAGATGTTTATTTTACTAAAAAATTCAATGAAGCTTCACGAGAAATTGAACATTATATAAGAACTGGAGTTTCTGAAACAGATTCTGTTCCTGAAAGTGTAAAAAGACTTTTCGCCCAGACCCAGGAAATTCCTGCATGGCTTGATCATAATTTATTAAAAAGCGGAGCCGAGCTCTGCATGAGAAGCAACTTAGATTCTCTGATCTCACTAAGGGATTACTGCCTGATGGGAGGTTATGATTATGCTTACCTTAATAAGCCACTCATCGTGACAGAAGCTTTAAAAAAAGGAGCTGTAAAGCGTCTTTCAGAAACATTGGATTTCTGGGTGAATGCCACACGATATAATGCTTTGGAACTTCACGCAAAAGGGTATGAATTTGCCATAAAAACGAGGCTCATCCATTCTTACGCAAGACTTTCCATTAAGAAACATTATAAAAACTGGGATACCGAAAATTGGGGCGAGCCCATTAATTCCTGGGATATGATGGCAACATATATCGGATTCAGTCTGGTTTTTCTCCATAGCCTTAAGAAATTGGGGAATACTTTTTCCATTGAAGAAGAACAGGGAATTTTCCACCTTTGGAAATATGTAGGATATCTTCTGGGAATTCCGGAACATCTTCTTCCAGATCACAAAAAACAGGCTACGGAATATTTTTATTTATGGACTTCCGTTCAGCCTCCTGCTGATAAAGATTCCGTTCTTCTTGCTCATTCTTTACTGAATGAATCGCTGGAAAATCCAATTTTAAAATTTGAATTTCAAAGAAAAAATTTAAGGTACCTGCACATCTGCTGTACCTGGTTCTTACTGGATGATGAAGTTTGTAAAAGATTACTCATTCCCGAAGTCCCCAATAGAAAGCTTTTCCCCAACTCAAAGATTATTTTCAATAAAATCTATGACAGGATGGTAAGCAGAAATGCCAGAATAAAAAGAGGAAACAAAGATCAGATGAAAGTGCTGGAAGACTATCTGAATATTACCCAAAATTCAAACTTTCATTAAGCCCTTCATTTTTCAACGAAGCAGGAAGTCATATTTGCTCGTTTCTGTTAAAGTGATCCGAAGAGGGTTTACTTCTTGTGAAATTCCAGATCAGATACAATAAAAATAAAACAAGCCAGACGCTAATGACAGCAATAGTGAAAATTTCTCTGATGGAAGGATGGAGGTAGTTCGGTTTGTAGAACAATCGATCAAGGGTTGCAAATTTCTCTTTTAAACTATTTCTTTCATAAGTATTCCGAATCGCATTCAGAGGCTCCTGCTGATGATCCCGGTAATACAAGACATCTTGAGTCAACGTTTTCGGAACTATCTGCGTTTCTATATTATATTTTTTTAAAAGGTTATCCAGCCTCTGAAACGAGTAAAGCAGCGAATCCTGGCCATATTTGTAAAGCAAATTATATCTTTCGACTGCATTCTGATACTGTTGCTGCTTTTCTGAGATTTTATGCAATGGAGAAAACAGACTTTTGTTTTCAAGAAAAATACACATCTTCTCGTCGTATTGAGGATGTACCTCTGCTCCTTTAAAGATAATTTCGGTACTATCCCCTATCTTCTTTTTAGAAATAATCCTTTTTTCCAGCTCTTTGGCGTCAAGCCCAAGAAAATCAAGTACCAATTTAGCTTTGTTGTTTAATTTTTTATGATCATTGCTCAGCATTGTTAGCGTATCAATACTGTAATAGCTGGATTCCGTTGAGTAATAATCCCTATTATTCGGATCGTAGTATAATGTATCTCTCTGCTCAATCACAGGATAAGGTTTGGGATATAAAATATTTTCAGGATTAAAGAGTTTCTCTGAACTGTAGGAAGTATAGTTGTATAAAAAAGGCTGTAAGACATTCAGCAGCGTCTTATCTTTATTAAGATCTTTTTCAGGCAGTTCAGTTCTTAGTTTTGCATTGATTCCCAAACTATAACTGATGAAAAAGGTCAGAGACGAAAAGGACACTAACAGCAATATCATTCCGATTACCAAAATTTTTGAAAGTTCATTTCTTTTTTTAGAATGGTTCCTAAGGAGGAGAATAACAAAGAAAAACAAAAAAAGGCCGGATATAAAAAAGTGAGAAATAGAGACATCATCGTAAAATTTGAACCTATAAAATTCTGTATAGATACTAATTTTCTGCACACCTTCAAACTTTATATATCCGTAAATAAAGTAAGCAAGGTGTATAACAGCTAATACAGCAAAAGATTTAATCAGGAATAGTTTTAATTTTCTGTCCATATTACGATCTTAAAATCATTGTTATAAGATAAGCATTTTTTTATATTGGATGGAGATAAAACTACGGTTATAATCATCAATAAGCTGTCAGGATTATAAATACTGGAAATCATTCATTCAACACTAACTTCCCCCAGCCTTCTGCTTACTGATTCCAACTATAACTTTCTTATCTTAAATTTATTTTTTCAATACCGCATTCCCATCTCTCTCGTTATGAATAACATCACTCATGAAATTTTATCATTTTTTAACTTTAAGAACAGCTTTCAGCAACAAATAATATTAGTTTTTGATGTTTAAATTATGTATTTTTGAGAAATTATTTTAATAGCGATGAGTAACATAGATGATAAGAAAAAAGCACTTGCTTTAGTGCTTGACAAATTAGATAAAACATACGGAAAAGGGACTGTAATGACTTTGGGAGATTCTGCCATAGACACTACAATAGAAGTAATTCCTTCCGGTTCTTTAGGATTAGATATTGCGTTGGGAATAGGTGGATATCCAAAGGGAAGAATCATTGAAATATATGGTCCTGAATCTTCAGGTAAAACAACACTGACTCTTCACGCTATTGCTGAGGCTCAAAAGGCTGGAGGTATTGCTGCTTTCATTGATGCAGAGCACGCTTTCGACAGAACTTATGCTGCGAAATTAGGAATCGATTTAGAAAACCTTATTATTTCTCAGCCGGACAACGGAGAACAGGCATTGGAAATTGCTGATAACCTTATTCGTTCAGGAGCTATCGATATCGTAGTTATTGACTCTGTTGCAGCTCTTACGCCAAAAGCAGAGATCGAAGGTGAAATGGGAGATTCCAAAATGGGTCTTCACGCAAGATTAATGTCTCAGGCATTAAGAAAACTTACAGCTACTATTTCAAGAACGAAGTGTACTGTAATCTTCATCAACCAGCTGAGAGAAAAAATCGGTGTAATGTTCGGAAATCCTGAAACTACTACCGGAGGTAACGCTCTTAAGTTCTATGCTTCTGTAAGAATTGATATCAGAAAAGCAAGTGCACCAATTAAGCAAGGTGACGAAGCTATCGGAAGCCGTGTGAAAGTGAAGATTGTGAAAAACAAAGTTGCACCTCCTTTCAAACAAGCTGAATTCGACATCATGTACGGTGAAGGAGTTTCTAAAGTAGGTGAAATTCTGGATACTGCAGTAGATATGGGAATTGTGAAGAAAAGCGGCTCTTGGTTCAGCTATGAAGAATCTAAACTAGGTCAGGGACGTGATGCTGTAAAAGATGTGTTAAAAGACAATCCTGAACTTTCCGAGGAATTGGAAAACAAGATCAAGGAAGAAATGAAAAACAAATAATTTTTCAGAAAAAATAATAAAAAGGCAGTCTTCGGATTGCCTTTTTTGTTCCGGACATACATTCACCAATTCTTTTATTAGCAAATTCTTGGCAACAGAACAGACAATTTATAAAAAAATGAGGCTGAACATTATAGAACAGCCTCATTTTGTTTTTATATTTTTATTATTATTCTACAATTTTACCTTGCAGCTGTAATGCCCCGGCAACCTTCATTCCCTTTACAGGAGTTTCAAATTTCATATTTTCCTTATTCACAAAGGCGTCAATAGTGAAGTAATCTTCTCTTTCTTCATTGGTAATCAGTTTCAGCTTCAGGATATATCCTTTAACGCTTCCATCATCCAACAATTCTGTTTCTTTGAAGTCTACAAGCTGACCAATAAAATCAAAACATGCATAGTTCGGAACATCATTACTTGGTGCATAAGTGGTAAAATCTTCACTCACAGAAGTTCCTTCAGGTAAATCAAAACTCTGATGAACATCAAGGATCAGAACAATACCACTGATATTTACATTCAAATGAGGCTGTGTCAGATATTTGTTTCTATTTTCAGCATAATCGGTTGCAAAGAACCAAATTCCGAAAGTATTTCTAGCCGGACCAGCCACGATTGCCTGCAAATTCAATGCATTTTCCCATTCCCGGATTGATCTTGTTTCAAAATCTAAAGTATAATCAGTTTTTACTTCCGGAATTATTGTACTAAGTTCTTCTGTAAAAACGGTTTTAAATCTTACATCTTCAAATTCAGTTTTGCTTTTACCCTCATCAGACGGATCAGAAACGGTGGACTGCATTAAAACATTCGTCAGATATTGCCCGTAATCTTTAGTCTGAAAATTTTCATGACCAAAAATCCCGCTCCATGTATTCACAAGATTATGAATATTCGATTTTCTTATGATAATTCCCGCTTCGTTAGTAGTCTCCGGAGCTTTGATACCTTCCATATTCGGGAAATAATCTTTACCGTCGATCAGCTGGGTATTCATAATCTCATTATTTTCTTCATGAGAAAATTCAGCAAAACCTTTATAAGTAACGTTATTATTCTCAAAAATGTAAGGTAATCCTGTTTTCGCTTTATCACTACCTTTGAAATGATAAGAAATTGAAATTGCCTTAAACTCTTCTTCTTTGGCTGCCGGATTATGATTACCGTTATCATCAAACTGAGAGTGATAAAGGATCATATAAGATTTGATCTTACCTGCCTGAAGTTCATTTTCAAACTTCTCTTCCATATTGGAGACCGCCTCCTGAGGGGGAAGAGCATAAGCATCTTCTGTTACCATATAGGCAAAACCTTCTACTTCGCCATTTTCTTTTTCAAAAGCTGAAATAGGAGTATATTCTCCTCTTAACTGAAGTGCAATAGAATACACGATATAATCATTATAAATCTTGATCTTCTCGTACTCTTCATTTACCTTATACTCTTCTACTGGTTGTGAAGGAGCTTCTGGTATTGTATCTACAAATTCTTCCTCTACTTCCTCTACTACTCTTTCCTCTGGCATTTCCACCACATCAACCGAAGTGCTTACATTCTCCTGTTTATTGTTTTTCTTTTTAAAAAAATCAAAGATTCCCATACTGTTATTTATAATTGGCGGTAAATATAATAAAAGGGATCAATAGGCTCATCATAAAAAAAATGTCATTCTGTCAGTTTATCTCCCGTTGTATTTTTTTTCGAAAAATATTTCCCACTTATTAAAATAGGTGCAGGCATTATTAATAAAAAAATCGGTGAAGCTCCGGGCTTCACCGATTTTTCATTAATTAGGTTTGTCGTCTGTTAGCTCAAATCCCCAATCTTTTCCTTTTTGGATCGCTGGAATACCTTTTGTCATCCAGACCGGAGCTTTAGCTCCTTTGAGATAATAATCAAAAAACTGCTGTTCACGAATTTGGATATCTTTCCTATTCTGGCGCTTTATAAGATTGTGATCATCGCCATTATAATTCAGAAGCCATACAGGTTTTCCGAGGCGGCGCAATGCTGTAAACATTTCTATCCCCTGATACCATGGCACTGCTCCATCTTTATCATTACTCATAATCACTACCGGAGTTTTTACTTTGTCAATGGCAAAAAGCGGTGAGTTCTTAATATAAAGCTCAGGGGCTTCCCATAAAGTTTTCCCCAATCTGCTTTGTGATTTTTCATACTGAAACTGTCTGTTCATTCCTGAACTCCATCGGATTCCTCCATACGCGGAAGTCATATTCACAACAGGAGCACCACTCCAGGCGGCTGCATACATATTGGTATGAGCAATAAGATAAGCTACCTGATAACCACCCCAGCTCTGTCCCTGAATTCCGATTTTCGAGCCATCTACCCATGCATTCTGCTTCAGCTTTTCAACTCCGGAATTAATATAATCCATCGCAGATTCCCCGGGAAGACCATCTACATAAGAAATATCAGGGGTAAAAACCAGATATCCGTTGCTCACAAAATAAGAAATATTTAATCTTGAAGGTGTTGGAGCCGGTTCTACATATCGGTTCAGGTTATCCGAAAGCTTTTCATAGAAATAGACAATCATAGGATACTTTTTGTTCGGATCGAAGTTTTCCGGTTTGTATAAAATACCTGTAGAGGTATTTCCTTTTGGCGTTGTCCAGTTCACAAGTTCATCAGTACCCCAATTATAAAGGCTTTGTTGCTGGTTTGTATTGCTCAGTTTTTGCTGTTCCAAGAAATCAGATGTAGCAAAAATGTTTGGAGAATCAGTATAGGACTCTTTTACTAAGATATATTCTTCCGTATTTTTCGCTTTCTGAAGACTTCTATATCCCCAGACATTTTCCATCTGGATTTTCACTGGGTCAGAATTCGACTGAATAGATGTTTTAAAAATTCCGTTCGCCTTGGATATATTATCAAATGCTGACAAGTAGATAGGTGATTTTCGGTTTAAACTTTTAATATCTTTATCTAAGTCGTAGGTATCAAATGTTATTTTATTCTTACGTCCAAATCCATTGGTAATATTTCTCGGTTTTTTCGACCCGTTCAGGAAAAACTCCCAAAGGTCGAAACGGTCCCGGATAATCACAGACTCATCATTATCTGTCCACGATGCGATACCATAAGCATTTGGAAAATCCGGCATATCAAACTCTTCGTCAACGAAAGAAACCGGCAATCCGATATTGAGAGGATGAATTTGTTTTGTTTTAACATTATAACTGGACCATTGCCCTTTCTCAATGTCAAAAATCACAACAAAATTCCCAAGTGGAGATACAGCAATTGATCCGTCTAAATCTTTAATGACTTCCGTTCTTTCTCCTGTTTTATTATCGATCAGGAAATACGTTTTCTTTGTTGCCCCTTCCCATTGTGAAGGAATACGGTTATTCAAACTTGTAATACCTATGGTAAAGGCAGCATTGCCCTGGTTTACCAATCGTAAAGTATCCAAATCCTCTCCGTCAATATTTCTAAAGAAATCCGGTTTTTCTGTCTGCATTACTGCAGCATACGATTTTTTCAGATCATTTTTCAATTCCTTTAGCTGTACCGTTTGGAGATAATCATCTTTATAATTCCAGATATCTACAACAGCATGGTCATTTGCAATCATTGCGGTATCTTTCGCTATAGGTTTTGGAGCAACACCAAAATACAGCTGCTTTCCATTCTTGCTGAATAAGGGTAAACGGTTTTCGGAAACTACCCAATCCTTTTTCATCTGTGCATGGTCATTGCTTACAATTTCTTTTTTATTTCCTTTAAAATTAAAGTAATACAACTGATACAGTTTCACCAGATCATTCTGTGCAGAAGAAGTTCCTACAAATGCCAATTGGTTTCCATCTTCATCAAAAGACAGCTGAGAAAAATCGCCTTCCATTTCCGAGATCTTATTTACAGATCCTTTCTGCAGATCTACTACCTGTATGGTTTGAAATGCATATTTCTTTGGCTTTGATTTGTCATTATCTTTTTTATCAGCAGGTTTTTCATCTACTGCATCTTTGTCACCCTTTTTATCCTTGCTGATTTTCTCTTCAGGTTTTTTGGTCACAAAAGCAAGCTGCTTTCCGTTTTTACTGAATTCATAGCGGATTACATTATCATATGTAGTACTCCTACCATTCAAAAGATTACGTACTACCAACTGCAGTGGCTTTACATTTTTATCATCATCTTTATTCTCTTCTCCATCATCTTTATCAGAAGCATCATCCGAAGATTTATCATTTACATTTTCAAGAATATAAGCAATATAAGAAGCTGTCTTCTCAGGAGTTTTAAATGATTTTACATTAGGAATTTTTTCCGTCTGACCACTCAGAAAATCTACTATTGCAAGGCTGTCTTTTGTTAATTTATTTTTTTTAAGCTTTTTATCTTTTACTGCTTTTATATCCTTATACAATGGACGGATTTGAAAAACAGCAAATCTCGAATCATCCGTAAAAGCTACTTTTGTTCCTCTGGCAAACTTCTTTGACGTTTTATTTTTAACTGAATACAAAAGAAGGTTAGAATTTCCTTCCTGAGGATCTACAGAATAGGCTACCCATTTTCCGTCATTTGAGATTTTTCTCGTGCCTATATTCTGCCAGCTGTCATAGACAGAATGGTCTAAAGGCTTTTTCTGTCCATACACACAACAGGTCATTATGAGCAGAATAAAAACTGTACATTTCAACTTCATTTTAAAAAAATTTAAGGATTAAAAGTACTATATTTCTTTGATAAATCCACATGATGCATTTGTTTCATTATAAATAGAAACAATGTCATTCTGTCATATTCCTCTGAGTGGTATTTTTTTTGAGAAATATTTGAAAATTAAAAAATCTAAATATGATGACGAAAGGAAATATTAATGTATCTGTGGAAAACATTTTCCCGCTTATTAAAAAATTTCTTTACAGTGACCACGAAATATTCTTAAGAGAATTAATTTCTAACGCTACTGATGCTACTTTGAAATTGAAACACCTTACTAGCATTGGAGAAGCAAAAGTAGAATATGGCAATCCGAAACTTGAAGTTAAAATTGATAAAGACCAGAAAACACTACGCATCATCGATCAGGGAATCGGTATGACAAGTGAAGAGGTTGAGAAATACATCAATCAGGTTGCATTTTCAGGAGCTGAAGAATTTTTGGAGAAATATAAAGATTCTGCAAAAGACTCAGGAATTATCGGACATTTCGGTCTTGGATTCTACTCTGCATTCATGGTTGCTGAAAAAGTAGAGATCCTTACCAAGTCTTATAAAGATGAACCGGCTGTACGTTGGATCTGTGATGGAAGTCCGGAATTTACTCTTGAAGAAACTACTGACAAAACTGACAGGGGAACAGAAATTATTCTTCATATTGCAGAAGATTCTGTAGAATTTTTAGAAGAAGCCAAAATACGTGAGTTATTATTAAAATACAATAAATTCATGCCTGTTCCGATCAAGTTCGGAACTAAAACACATACCCTTCCATTACCGGAAAACGCTCCGGAAGATGCTGTTGCTGAAACTGAAGAAGTAGACAATATTATCAACAACCCCGTGCCGGCATGGACGATCGCTCCAAGTGAACTAACGAACGAGGATTACATGAAGTTCTACCACGAGCTGTATCCTATGCAGTTTGAGGAACCTCTATTCAATATACATCTGAATGTTGATTATCCTTTCAACCTTACCGGAGTTCTATTCTTCCCAAAACTGAGCAACAACTTAAATATAGATAAGGATAAAATTCAGCTGTATCAGAATCAGGTATTCGTAACGGATGAAGTAAAAGGAATCGTTCCGGATTTCCTAATGCTTCTGAGAGGAGTAATTGATTCTCCGGATATCCCATTGAATGTTTCCCGTTCTTATCTCCAGGCAGATGGTGCTGTAAAAAAGATTTCTTCTTACATCACTAAAAAAGTAGCCGACAAAATGGCTTCTCTAATCAACGAAAACCGTGAAGATTATGAGACAAAATGGAATGATATCAAAATCGTAATTGAATACGGAATTATTACAGAAGAGAAGTTTGCTGAAAAAGCAGATAAATTCACATTATACCCTACAACAGACGGAAAATACTTCCTGTGGAATGAACTGATTGAAAAAATCCAGCCTGCCCACACAGATAAAGACGGTAATACGGTAATTCTTTATGCAACCAATGCAGATGAGCAGCACAGCTATATTCAGGCAGCAAATGATAAAGGTTACGAGGTCCTGTTATTAGATTCTCCTGTTGTATCTCACGTGATTCAAAAACTGGAAACATCAAAAGAGAAGATTTCCTTTGCCAGAGTTGATGCTGACCACATAAACAACCTTATCAAAAAAGATGAACCTGTCATTTCAAAATTGAATGAAACTGAAAAGGAATCTTTAAAAAAGAATGTGGAAGAAGCCATTCAGGATTCTAAGTTTACTGTACAACTGGAAGATCTTGACAGCACTGATGCTCCGTTTACCATTACCCAGCCGGAATTCATGAGAAGAATGAAAGAAATGCAGGCTACCGGCGGTGGCGGTATGTTCGGAATGGGCGGTTTTCCGGAAATGTACAATCTTGTTGTGAACTCCAACAGTGAACTTTCTAATCAGATTTTAAAGACTGAAAATACTGAGGAAAAAGAAAGTCTGATCAAATATGCATTAGACCTTGCAAAACTTTCGCAAAACTTACTGAAAGGAAAAGACCTGACAGATTTTGTACAGAGAAGCTATAAGCAACTCGAAAAATAATATACAAGAGACTGTTTCGAAATGAAACAGTCTTTTTTTTGTGTTGGATATAGGGAGCTATTGAGGAAAGCAAATGTGTAAGTTTCGTAACAGATCATATTTTTAAGAATCAAGGGTTTAATCTTAAATAAAATCAAGAATAACACTGATTATCAATCAACAACCATTATTTAAATTCCCAAATTTTCATTTTTTTGAGCTTTTAAACTTCTGTAAATATGAAAAACTTCTAAAAATAATTAGTAATATGATTTGAAAATATTGATAATATGAACCTTTTGATTCTGTTTTTTAGTTTTTATTATTTTAATGCACATTTTTACTGTTTTAAGTTGTATACATTGTACTTTTTCTCCATTTTTGTATAAAATGCCGGATATGCAAAAAGAAAAATTACGTCTTCTCAGAAAACAAAAAGGCTACACGCAACAGCAAGTGGCTGATTTTATAGCAACAGATGTATCCAACTACAGCAGAAAGGAAAATGGTGATGTAAAAATCATCTCTGATGAATGGGAAAAACTTGCCCGTTTTTTAAATGTGCCTGTAGAGGAAATTTATGAAGATGAAGAAGCTAAATTAGTTGTGAATAATGATCATCCTGTATTTAATGACAATTCAGGGACTTCAGCTGGTTCAATTAATACTCAAAGTAATTACAGTAATATTCCGGAATCTATTATTGAAAACCTACAAGGGTATATTGCTTTATTAAGAGAAGAAAATGAAAGGCTTAAAGAGGAATTAAAGGCCTCCCAAAGAATCAGAAAATAATTTTTCAGATTCACAGAGGGATTAATTAATGATAAAAAGAATCCAGCAGCGGCTGGATTCTTTTATATTACAGATGTTCAATTGCTTTCAAAATCTCCTCTTTATTGTTTATTATCCCTTCAATATGATCTCCTTTAGACTCAATGAAAATTTTAGCCGCCGATGATGTATTATCGAAAACAAGTTTCCCTTGTTCATAAGGAATGGTTTGATCATCTTTAGCATGAATAACGAGTATAGGAAGCTGTCCTAAAGCCTTTACATCTTCTTTAGCTGAATAGGGAGAAATTAAAGTCTGCAAGATCATATCTCTATACTGTGGCGAAAAATGTGCGGCAATATCAGTAAAAGAAGCCATTGGGCAATCTAAAATCAATCCGGAAATTTTAGAAGCATTATCTTTAGCAAGGTGTGCTGCAATCTGAGTCCCCAATGATGCTCCATAGAAATAAACCTTCGTATTTTTTATATCCGGTCTCTTCATCAGCTCATCAAAAAATTTCTGCCCGTCTTCTGCTACATTTTTATGAGTTGGTCTTCCTGTTGATCTTCCGTATCCCCTGAAATCGATCATTACAACCTGATATCCTGCGTCCACTAAAGGTTTTGTCATAAACTGGTAGGTAGTTACATTTCCCGCAGCGCCATGAAAAAAGAAAATAGTCTTTTTAATTTCTTTTTGTTTCGGCTTTGCGATGAAGGCAGTAATGATATTATCTTCTACGGGGAATTTAACCGAATCTGAAATCTTCATTTCAAAAGGCTTCATTGTCTTATGAGGCTGATAGAATTTATCATCCATCTGTGCTTTTGAAAATACGGCAAGAAAAAGAAATACAAGGGTAAGAATTGAGTTTGGTTTCATGATGTTAGTTTTTAATTATGAACCAAAGGTATTGTGGTGGCTGGCCATTTGAAAAAATATATACCTGAACTGTATAATTCTTTACCTGAATCGTAAAAACTTAGACCCTAAATTTCATTCAATGGGTCCCAAAACAATTTTTTAAAATTTTTTATTCTAAAATTTTCAATCACAATTCCCTCTGCTTCCAGCTTTGGCTGAAATTCCGGAACGGACAAAATTCCTGAACTGGAAATCACGCGGTGCGCCGGAACATCTTTTGGGCAACCTCCCATCGCTTTTCCTACATGGCGCGAATGATTAGGGTATCCTACAGCTTTTGCTATTGCTCCATAGGTTGAAACCCTTCCTTTAGGAATAAGCTTTGCGACTTCATATACCTGCTTTTTGAAAATTTCATCCATTATTATTGTTTTTAAAAGTTTTTAGGAAGCTGTGATTATTTTTGCATCATTTTTGAACTGTTATTTACTCAATGATGTTTCATTAAAAGATAAAGATATGAAAAAATCATTTTTCCGGCTGCTGAATGCGGTCAATAAAAAAGTTCTTCCGAAGCTGAGTAATAAAGATCCTAATAGTCTGACGAAGGTTGAGAAAGGTATTATGGCCTACAGGTATTTTGTATTGGTCAATTCTTTAGAGTAACGTTATACCATATTGTTGTAAAATATTCAATGCATTTATGTCAGTATTGAGCTGTAGATCTTCGAAACATTGGAAGGCTCAAAGGATTTTATCAAGATAAAATTGTATACTGTAAAAAACTTATCACAGCACAAATAAAAAGCGCTCCAAATCAATTGAAGCGCTGATATTTTCACTCTCCTTCGAGATCGTTTATTCTTAAGAATTCTCTAAAATATAAGAGAACATTAATGGTGCACAGATCGTTGCATCACTTTCAACGATAAATTTCGGTGTTGTGATATCCAGTTTACCCCAAGTGATTTTCTCATTTGGAACTGCTCCTGAGTATGAACCATAAGATGTAGTAGAGTCAGAAATCTGGCAGAAATAAGACCAGAAAGGAATGTCATGCATTTCCATATCCTGATATAGCATTGGTACTACACAGATTGGGAAATCTCCCGCAATACCTCCTCCGATTTGGAAGAAACCAACTCCTTTACCTGCTGAGTTCTTAGTATACCAATCTGCAAGGTAAGTCATATATTCAATACCTGACTTCATTGTCGTAGCAGTAAGCTCTCCTTTGATACAGTAAGAAGCGAAAATATTACCCATTGTAGAATCTTCCCATCCCGGAACTACGATTGGCAAGTTTGCTTCTGCAGCAGCAATCATCCATGAGTTTTCTCTAGGAATTTCGTAATACTGCTCCAGCACCCCTGAAAGAATCATTTTGTACATAAATTCGTGAGGGAAATATCTTTCTCCTTTAGCTTCTGCATCTTTCCAGATTTCAACGATATGCTTCTGCAATCTTCTGAATGCTTCTTCTTCAGGAATACAAGTATCTGTAACTCTGTTTAGTCCTCTTTCTAATAGGTCCCATTCCTGCTGAGGGGTAAGGTCTCTATAATCAGGAACTCTTTCGTAGTGAGAGTGAGCCACAAGGTTCATAAGATCCTCTTCAAGGTTTGCTCCTGTACAAGAGATGAAGTCCACTTTTCCCTGACGGATCATTTCTGCAAGGATTTTTCCTAATTCAGCAGTAGACATTGCTCCTGCTAAAGTAATCATCATTTTTCCACCATCTTTAAGATGCGCCACATATCCTTTAGATGCATCTACCAACGCTGCCGCATTGAAATGCAGAAAATATTTTTCTATAAATTCAGAAATTGGTTTGTTCATTTTTTTAATTTTTGCAAAGATAAAACTTAAAAACGGAATGCAGTCAACCCACCTCAAGAAAGTCTCACGGAGGGGTTCTTTTTTATCATTTGTTAAATAGAAATGCCAAGTATAGCTAAGATAGAAGAGTTTTATAAGATAAAAACAGTACATTAATAAAAAGCGCAGCTTAAAAATAAGCCACGCTTTCAATGTAATTTAATAATATTCAGAAAAAGTTTATCCTTCCCAGGCTTCCACTTTTACAATTTCAATTTTTCTTTCTCCATCTTTAAAAGGCCAGTCAATAATATCTCCTACTTTATAGCCAACTACTGCAAGAGCAATATCTGAAAGAATAGAATGTTTATTTTTTTTAAGTTTTGCTTTGGTTGAAGGTACAAAAATATATTCATGCTCAAAGTCTAATGTATGATCTCTTAAAGTCACTTTTCTTTCTACCGTCACAATGTCAGCAGGCAGATCCCTTCTCAGAACCTGCTTAGCTTTTCTAAGCTCTTCGGTCAGTCTTTTCTCTTCCTCGATGCTCACTTTTTTTCTTCTGAGTGTATCTTTTATAGCATCATAAATTCCGGTGGTTACTATAATATGATTGGACATTTTTTAAAATTTTTAAAATTAAGATGCAGTTGTTCCCGATGATCCAATGTAGAATACAGGCATCAACAAGCCTTCTTCTATAGAAAACCGCAAAAAAGCAATAAATAAAAATCCGGAGAGCTTCCCTGCCTTGGACCCTGGCAGGGCTTAATTGATAAAGTCCTTAGAACTTTTCAGAAAAGAATCTGTATGAAGATAAAGTAACGACAACAACAGTCCTGACCGGCGTCGTTCTGCTGATAAAAGGATTGTTGCTGTCATTATTAAATTATTTTTTTAATTCTTACAAAGATAGAACTTAAAAACGGAATGCAGCGACTGCACTTAAAGAAACTCTCGTTAAGCCTTCTTTCTGATCATCCGGAAGGTCATAAGACTGTCCGTTCATTTTCATTTTAGTCAATGTTCCTGCGGTAACTCCAATTTTAGGACCAATCATAAAATTCTTGGAAATAGCGTATTGATAGCCGATTCCTGCTTCCAGACCAAGATTAGACCCAGTACCTTTGACAGATGCTGTTTTCGTAGTATAAGTAATTACCCCAAGAGATAGGTCGGCAATAAATTTGTGTTTCGTAGATTCATTATAGTTCGAAGCCATAATGGATGGACCAAAGAAAGTGATATTATCCTTAGTACTCACAGGCAAACCAATCTTTTGACCGCTCATATCATATCCGTACACTGTACCACTGCTGGAAGCACTGTAATTGGAGAATTTTGCCCCTATCCCTATATTTTTCACATGGTAATAAGCAGCGATCTCAAAATGAACTCCGTTTTTCAATCCTTTAATATAGTTTTTTTCTTCTCTTGAAAGTCCCGGTCCTGTTTCAGCAACCCTCCAGGCATATCCTACAGCAGGCATGATGGTTATTTTTTCCTGGGCAAAAGAAAGTAAAGAGCTGGAAATAACTCCTAATAGTATTAGTTTTTTTATCATGGTTTTTAAAAAATTTCCGGCAAAAATAAAAATTTTCGGGAAAGAACCAACTTAAAATTTAAAACGTCTGTTCTCTTTTTTATCAGAATTTTTTTTCTTGCTGTCTAATCTTTTTTGTTTTTGGGCTCTTGATGGTTTGGTTGCAGTCCTTTTTTTAGGAACAATCAATGCTTTATTGACGATCTCTATTATTTTTTCAATAGCTTTATTTTTATTCATCAGCTGGGTTCTGCTTTCAGAAACCGTCAGAAATAAGAAACCGTCAGCATTAATCCTGTTTTTCAATTTGTTTTGAATCATTATTCTTTCGTCATCATCGAAAAACTCTGATGCATCCACTTTCCAAAGTACAGTAACCGAAGTCTCCACTTTATTTACATTTTGGCCTCCTGCTCCGCTGCTTCGGGAAGTTTTAAAACTAAGTTCCTTTGAAAAGTTTTTCATTGTTTTTTATTTGAGATTCAAAAGTGTGTAACCTGGAGCCAGGATAACTAAATATTTTCGTCAACGAGTTTATGTAGTTCAAGTCTGTTTACCTTACCGTTCGGTGTTCTTGGAATTTCCTTGATAAAAATAATTTTCTTGGGCCTGTGAAAACTTTTCTTAAACGGTATTTCTGAAATTTTATTTACTATCTCATCAGATTCACTTCCTTCTATGATCAATACAAGCTTCTGCCCCAGGCTTTCATCCGGCAAACCGGTAAAAATCACCTCATTGGTAATTTCTTTTTTTACCAAAGCTTCGAGGGTTTCGGGAAAAATTTTAGCTCCTCCTGAGTTGATTACGTTATCTATCCGTCCTAAAAATCTAAACTGATTATCATTTTTTATTTCAACTAAATCATTAGTTTGTAATTTTTCATCGTTCACATCAGGAGCATAAATATTAAGACAGCCTCTTTCATCCAAAGAAATAGTTACATTTTCAAAAACGGTAAAAAAATCTTCCGACTCCGGCATCAGCTGTTTCAAACCAATATGGGAAAGTGTTTCTGACATCCCGTAGGTTTCGAAAATTCGATTGGAAGCACTAAGATTCATCTTTAGAATTTTATTTTTAAGACTTTCTGAAGTAGCAGCACCTCCAATGATCAGATTCTTTATCAAGTGGAGTTTATCCAACGAGTTTTCCACCTGTAGTGGTGTCATCGCACAAAAATCTATTTCTTCATCTAATTTTTCAAGAGGTTTTAGAGATGGTTCTGCTATTATTAATTTTAATTTCCTTTCTTGAGAACGTACTACCATCATTTTTCCCGAAATATATTCTACAGGAAGGCAAAGCAATGCTTTATCTCCTTCTTTTAATCCCAAAAAGTTACAGGTCATAACTGCTGAATTGAGCATTTTCTTCTTTTCAATTTCAAAAATTTTAGGTTTTCCTGTGGAACCAGAAGTCTGAACATCTACCACAGGTATTTCTGAAAACCATTCTTTGAGAAAGATTTTTACTTTTTTTTCAAATTCAGTATTGAACGATAAATTATTAATATTGAGATTATTGAAGTCTATCAGCATATTTTCCGTAAATAAATCCACCGTAAATTTAGAAAAAAAAACAAAAAGTTCTTGTAAGTAAAGAAAAAAGATGTAAATTTGCACCACCAAAATAAAGCAGACCTATAGTGTAACGGTAGCACTCCGGTTTTTGGTACCGTCAGTCGGGGTTCGAATCCCTGTGGGTCTACAAACCATCCTTTTTTAGGATGGTTTTTGTTTTTAGGCTAAGTATATCATTTTTATAGAAAAATCAGATTTTATTTGAATAAAAAAATCAAAATTTTCAAGAGAGTAATTTGTAAATAAGAAAAAAATATATAAATTTGCAAAACCAAAATAAAACAGACCTATAGTGTAACGGTAGCACTCCGGTTTTTGGTACCGTCAGTCGGGGTTCGAATCCCTGTGGGTCTACAAACCATCCTTTTTAGGATGGTTTTTGTTTTTTTATTATAATTCTTAATGTTTTTTAGAAAGGATGAAACAATTCTTTTAAAGTTTATTTTCTTTTTTAGAAAAAATCCACTAATTCAACAACATTTTGAAATTTATATTTTTCAAAAAAAATCCGCCTCTTTTTGAGACGGATTAATTGTAGTTATCTTAATTTAAATGATTATTTTCTAAGATCATCAATCTCGTCCTGTATTGATTTAATTTTATCTCTTAATTCCTGACTTATTTTTCCCGGGAACTTTTTCACCTTTCTTAAATCCAGAGCCAGCATAATAGAAGCAATGCCCATAAAAATAAAAGCAACAGCCGTTAAGGTAACTAATGAAATTCCTGTAAACACGGGATTGAATATCAGCAACAGAGAAAATATAATTCCTCCAACGCTGGCAAGGGCTACATTTCCCCAACTCATTATTTTCATACTTTTGAGATCAAAAGCAAAACCCAGCAATTGAAAAGAACGAAAAAGTAAAGTAAATCCAATCACAAATGGAAGTACAGTCATCGAGATCTGAGGATTCGCAATAAGATAAACCCCAATTGCGGTAGTCAATAATCCACTTACCAAAAACCAGCCCCATCCTTGCAGGGATTTGCTATTTTGTAAGGAAAAGAATATTTCCGTAATTCCGGAGAATAGGAATGAAACACTGAAAAAAATTGAAAGGGTTACATACGTTGCAAGTGGCACACTGAATACATAAAATCCACAGATAAGAAAAATGATTCCGAAGATCAAAGGGATATACCAGTGCTTTACGGTATTGGTAAGGGTTTGAAATAAATTGGCCATAGGTGTCTTTTTAGATTTTGCCTACTTTGTGTAACGGTGTTCGGCTTTTCCGTAATGACTGAAAAAAGGTCATATTTTTACTTGATTTAAAAATATCACCTTTACTAAGATACAAAAAATAGTACAGCTGCCATTAAGATCACATATGAATGATTCCTGAAAAAAGAAATAATATATAGTGGTCACCCTGAATTACTTCATCATAAATTCCCATATTAGACACTATAAAACAAAAAAGATGAAAATTATAATAATTTTCATCTTTCAAAACACCTGATAGTGGTTTTATGGGTTAGCTGGGCTTGTACAGCTTATACATGACAAATAAAAATGCTATCCAAACCGGAATCAGAATAACCTGAATTTCCATTCCTGTAATGCTCATCAGCCCTAAAATCAGAACCAAAAAGATGATACATATATAATTGGATACAGGATAAAATATGGATGGAAATTTGGATTGAATTCCGGACTTGTTTATTGATTTTTTAAATTTTAAATGGGTATAGCATATCATTAACCAATTGATGATCAATGTAGAAACCACCAAAGCCATTAAATATTCAAAGGCTTTCTCCGGCACTAATTTATTAATGATAATACAAAGTCCTGCAAAGCATGATGAAACAAGAATTGCATTGATAGGGACTGAGTTTTTATTGAGTTTTTTCAAAAATTTCGGTGCATTTCCCTGCTGGGATAACCCGAAAAGCATTCGGCTGTTGCTGTAAACACTACTGTTGTATACTGATAATGCTGCTGTAAGAACAATTAAATTAAGAACATTGGCTATCAACGTATTAAATTGAACAACCTTTCCAAAAACAGTAAATTCAAGACCATTCAGATTTTGAAATACCATTACAAACGGACTTGATCCTTCAGTAATATCTCTCCATGGGCTTAGTGAGAACAGGATTACCAAAGCTCCTACATAGAAAATCAAAATTCTATAGATCACCTGATTGGTAGCTTGTGGAATAGTTTTTTCCGGGTTTTTAGCTTCTGCCGCTGTAATACCAATCAACTCCAAGCCTCCAAAGGAGAACATTACCATTGCCATTGCAGCAAATAATCCTGAATATCCGCTCTCCGTTTTATTGAAAAGCCCTTTTGGGAAAAATCCTCCATCATTCCATAAATTGGAAACAGTAGCCTTATCTCCACCGGTTCCGCTTACTAAAAGATAGATTCCAAAAATAATCATTGCAATAATAGCTACTACTTTGATGATAGAGAACCAAAATTCCGTTTCACCATACACCTTTACAGAGGCAAGATTAAGAGCATTGATAACTATAAAGAAAAATAAACTGGACACCCAAAGCGGAATATCCGGCCACCAGAAGTGAATATAATGTCCAATAGCTGTAAGTTCGGCCATACTTACCAGAATATAGAGAATCCAGTAGTTCCATCCGGAAGCAAATCCCGGAAAATTTCCCCAATATTTGTAAGCAAAGTAACTAAAACTTCCCGATACCGGTTCCTGAACAACCATTTCACCAAGCTGACGCATAATAAAAAAGGCTATGATCCCTGCTAGAGCATAACCCAGAATAACTGATGGTCCTGCCAACACTGCTGCAGGCCCGATTCCCAGAAATAAGCCGGTTCCGATGGCACCACCAAGGGCAATTAATTGTATGTGTCGATTTGTTAATCCTCTAACTAAAGTCTCGTTTTCTCCTTTTTTATTTTCGTTGTTCATTGAATGAATTATTCGGTCGCTAAATATATAAAAACTTTTCAGAGGAATTCAAATTCCAGGGAGTAAATTGACAATTCAGGCTCTGCCAATGAGTAAAGACTATTTTCTATTTCTATTAAGGCTGTTGAAGGCCAAAAGATGATTATAAAAAAGCAGCCTTAAACCAATGGGCTAAGGCTGCATATCCTGTAAAATGGGGAGTGGTATTAGTTGGCTATTTTATAACCGTAAATAGATGTTGCTGTCACCTGATATTGAGCACCTCCACTGTTTAACTGAGCAGCAGAAGCCATGCTTACGGTTTCATCTTTGTTCAGATGAACTACCGCAGAAACAATACCTGAGGCAAAGATTCCCGGATTGGTATGAAAGTTCTGTACCAACTGATTGTTTGGAGTTGTTACAAAGTTCTTTACCAGATACAGTACACACCATGTAAAACCCGGCTGACCCGAAATCTCTGAATTATCGAATTGTGCAGAGCCATAGATCATATAATATCCATCTGTAGGTGCTTTGAATCTTCCTGATGATACATCCAATACATTTCCTGTATTGATTTCCATTCCCTGATTGTATTTTATTTCTGTTTTTTGCCACGCTGAGCCTGTTGTAGCAATACAAGTCTGCTTAAAAGCATTCTGCTGTGCAGAAGAAAAAAGATAGGCCTGATTGACGGAAGGCATACTGTTTGAGCTTGAAACCAATACCAGCTCCCATGTCGTCCCCGCAGTTGTTCCTTTATTTACTAAAAATGCATAGTATCCGGGAGGAACAGTAATTGCAGGTACGCCAACCCCTGTAACATTATGATCATCAATTAATTCAGAACCTGCCGCTGAAATGGTAAGTGTTTTTCCACCCGTATTTTTGAAGTGATAAGTACGTCCGGCAAAATTACCTGTACCACTGATAGCTGCTGGTAAAGTTAATATTCCATCAGCAGTTCCATTGTAAGCAGTATAATAATCATTAGCTCCTATAGCACTGCTTGCCGTAACAATTCTATATGTAGCTGCAAATGAGCCGTTAACTGTAAGACTACTACCAGGGCTTACCGTATTAACCCCCACATTACCTACCTGGGCGTTGACCAAAATACAATTAAAACCTGCCAAAAAGGCAATGAAAAGCATCTTTTTTTTCATAAACAAATACGTATTTAGAATCTATAAAAGCCTATTTTAACCGATTGTTTTAGTTCCAATGGGTCAATAGAAATTTCCAAGGTACTAACCTACTGCGAAAATTGAATTTTTAAAGTATAGATCTTGTACGCATTTATCCACAAAACTGTACGGGTATTATGACATTAACGGATATTTTTCTTAATGTATTTCATTATAAATTTCCAGCAGTTCAATCAGGTTGGAGATCTTTAATTTCTGATACACTCTTCTTTTATATGTCCCAACTGTAGATTCTTCAATCTCAAGAGCATTGGCAATTTCAAGGTTCCCGTTTCCTTTTGCCAAAAGATTAAAGACCTGAAGCTCTCTTTCTGATAAAATTTCTGAAGTTTTTTTCTTAGCACTTCCTTTCATCAGCTCAGCGACAATTCCTGGTGTATAATAATAGCCGTCTCTAAAAATAGATTCAACCGCTTTTACAAAAACCTGCGGATCACTCTGTTTATTTAAAAAGCCATCAGCTCCTTCTTCTATATATTGCAGCGCAATATTTTCTTTATAGGAAGTAAAGATCAGAACAAGAGTATCCCGGGATATGGTTTTAATTTCTTTTACCATTGATTTAAGAATACTTCCTGGGAGCTCAATATCAAGAATAACAAGATCATATTTTTCCGTTTCTGATTTATGTTTTACCTCACCATAAGTTTCTGCAAAATCAATGTCAAAATCATCAAAACTTTTCTCTAGGATCATTGCGGTCCCTACTCTTACCACATGATGATCATCTGCTATCAGTATTTTTTTTGTCATATTTTAATTAGTATTTTAATGATGGTTCCTTTTGGGTTATTTTTATGAAAAAGCATTTCAGAATTAATTTTTCTCATCAGCTGAACAACCATATGCAGACCTAATCCGTAATTTTTAAACATCAGATGTTCATGATCTTTTTTCTTAAAAAGCCTGGAATAGTAAGTTATCTGCTCGTCAGACATTCCATTTCCGGTATCAGTAATTGAGACTTCCAAATGAGATGCTGTACGACAAGAGGTAATAATAATTTCTCCATCTGAAGTATTTTTTACTGCATTATCTATAATATTGTGAAAAACAGTAAGAAGAATATTTTTATTAAGCTGTATTTTCTGATGATGATCACAAAAATTATAAATAAACGTGTTTTTCTGCACCGCAATTTCTTCAAACAGCAATCTTTTAGTTTCGACAAGATCATAGACCGCATATTCTTCTATTGATGTATTTTCCTGTTTGTAAAGTTCTGTGTATTCTTTAAGACTTAAAGTGAATTTGTATAGCTGCTCCGAAGTTTTATAAATACTGTCAAAATATTTTTTCTGAACCTTAGGATCATCTGATTGCGCGAGTTCTTGGGAAAGAAGTGAAATAAATTTTACAGGTGTGGTAATATCGTGGCTTATACTTTCTACCAGTTTTTTTTGATAGTCGGATTCATTTTCAAGCTTGGTACTGGCTTCCTGTAATGCTTTATCTTTATGAACGATTGTATTTTTCAGGACTTTATTTTTTAATCTTAAAAAATTGGTTCTGATCTGAATAATCAATATAAAAATTAAAATAATACCGCCAACAATCAGGAGCCTGAAAAGTAGGGTCTGATAAAAATAAGCTTCTATTTCTACTGGAAGATTTTTGTAAACAAGCTTGCCATTGTGAGCCGATAAAAATTTTATCTGAAGATTATACTTACCCGGGGATATATTAGCCAAATGGAAGGTTTTATCATTCTTAATATTTATCCATGGACTATTTTCATCCTCCACAAGTTTAGCCTGAAGGTTTATGTTCTCCAAATTGGAATAGTAAGGAAGGTCTATATAAATTTCCGCACTTTTATAGCCGCATTGGAGAAAAAGTTTATTTTTCAGCTGAAGCATCTTTCCTTTTATTTTTGCTCTTTCCAGGTACACCTCCTGAGCTTTGGGATAGTAAGTTTTAATATTTTGTGGATTAAAGAATACAAATCCTTCCATAGAAGGAAATACAAACTGTCCATCTTTCAGCTCATGGGCACAGGGATTCGCACTGCCATTGAATTCATTATTTAAAAACCCATTATTTTTAGTATATCGGTAATAGGAAACAATCCCTTTTAAAGTTTCTATATAGTGTAACAGGCTTTTCTTGTCCGTTTTAAACAATCCGTTATCAGAGGAGATCCATAAATTGGAGTTTTTATCTTCCAGGATATAATGAGCATTGGCAAGGAAATCATTTTTATCAGGAGGAACTCTGATCATTTTTTGGTATTTTAATAAATAAATACCTCTACCGTAAGTGGTTAGCCATATATTCCCATCCTTTGTTCTTATCATCTGTTTTATGGGAATATTTTTTCCAATCTGCTGTACTATTTTATTCTTAGAAAGAGAAAAAACATACACTCCACCGCTGCTTCCCAGATAGAGAAGATCTTCACTGTATCTTAAAACAGCATCTATATTGTCTTTACAGGAAATAATCCGGGCGGTTTTCTTAAAATTGTCATGATTAAATAGATAGAGATAAGATTTTTCTCCTTCTATAACAGAGGCCATATACAATCCTCCGCTCTTATACAGTCCGTCAATTCCTTTCCCTTTAAAAGTAATAGAATCATACTTTGTAAAACCTGAATTCTTATTCCTTACATGAATGGAGTTGTTTTCCCTATATACAAGATTCCCGGAATCATCCTGAAAAATATAACGCTTATCATATGACTGAGGAGCTGAATATATTCTTTGCGAGGTCATATGATAATACCTGATTCCTTCCTGAGTCAGTACAGAATTATTTTCATAAGGAATTGCAGCATAGCATACCTCATCCTGATAAGGTATATTTTTTTTCGAAACAGAAAAATCTGAAAGACTGAGAATTTTAAGCCCGTTGATGGAACTTCCGATATATAATTTATTGTAAATCTCATCATAAAACATAGCTCCGGAAATATCTTTATCAATATCCTTATATTCCAAAAGATAGGTTAGTTCCAGCTTCCCGGCAGAAAACCGGCTCCTGTATACCTTACCATGACTGATCATAAATACCTGTCCGGTGATCTGCTGCCAGTAGACTTTTGTTTCGGGATTTGTATAGAGAGCCGGGGCACTGGTGTAGGAATATTTCCCCTGATACAGGTGAAGAACTTTCTTATTTTCTGCATCAGCAACAAAGACATGATCTCCATGAACAAATAAACGCTTTAACTTACTCCTTGGAAATTTAAGGTTTATTTTTAAAGTTTTTTTAGTTTTCTCATCGACATAAATAATACCATTATTTTCAAAATAATAAGAACCTGTAGGTACCTGAATAAAGTAAGAGTCTATATAAGAAATAAATCTAACTGTAATATTATTTTTAACAAGCCTCTTATAAATTAAATTATTTTTGGAACCTCCAGGATTGAAAATTCCATTAGAAACAATAGTTTCAGGATATCTGCGAGAAATCAGAAGAGCATTTTTTTCGGAGTTATTAAAGACAGCGATACTATCATTTTTTATATTCCCGTAAAAATCACCAAAACTAAAATTTTTAAAATTGAAATTTTTATATTCTACAAAATTGCTTCCGTCATAACGCAGGATTCGCCCTTCCATTGAAAGCCAGATGAAACCATATTTGTCTTTTACAATATCCTTGATACTGTTTTGGGGGAGCCCGTTATCCATAGTATACCATTGCGTAGTATAGCTTTGCCCATAAATGCATAGAGAAAATAAGAGTGAAATAAAATATACAGGCTTCATCCAGTGGGCTACATTAGATTCATGGCAAATATATTATAGAAAATCAAAATTATTGTAAATATTTATCCACAATGATGTGAATTTATTTTTACATAATTCTTTATTACTACTTTATCAATTACAGTACATTTGGAATAACCAATACTTGTTCTCCATTCCGGCTACTATAATAATCAGGCATATTGCTGGAAGCACAAAAAGATGACCTCCTTCCTTATGAAGAGGTCATTATTCTATATTGTTTACGATTGGGATAATCAAAGTAATGCAAAAACCCGGGTCTGGTCCTCTTTATAAATATTCCTTAGGAATTGAAATATTGTTCTTTTTCAAGTGTTCAAGGAGACTTTGATATTTATCTTCATAACCATCTGTTCCACATTTATGCGATATGCTGCAGATATCGGAAGGCTTGATATCTAAAATATTGGAAACTTTCGTAAGTATTTCAATGTTTATTTTCACCTTAGAGTTCTCGATGTCAGAATAAGCCTTCTGTGAAATTCCCATTTCAAAAGCCATATACTCTTGCGTAAAATCTTTACTCCTACGTATTTTCCTGATATTTTGTCCACACACTTTCATCGTTTTTGTTTTAGTAGTTTTCGGTATATTTTAGAAGATTATCTATTAGCCTCTAACAAAGTTAATAAATACCTTTGGCAAAACATTATACACGTTACATGATATTTATTTTCAACCTGTAAAAAGGCCTGAAGTAAGACCTTTTTCTAGAGAAAATATCACTTCGGTAAACACTATTGGAATTTATGGAGACGCAAAAATTTAATTATGACAATAATATTGTCAGAGCATTCCTCTATGCTACTATCGCATTTGGACTTGTCGGATTTCTGCTGGGGCTTACAGCCGCATTGATGCTTTTTTATCCTGAACTGCCTGAATTTTTATTCGGTACAGATGATACGACTATTAAAAGTTTAGCCTCGGGAAATATTCAGGGACTGATCAATACTCAGGGAGCAATGGGCTTTGGAAGGATCAGAATGCTTCACACCAGTGCCGTAATTTTTGCGTTCGTCTGTAATTCCTTTTTCTGTGGTGCTTACTATAGCATGCAAAGACTGTTAAAAACAAGAATGTACAGTGACACGCTTTCATGGATTCATTTCTGGTCATGGCAGATTATGATTGTAAGTGTAGTGATCACATTCCTGATGGGAATCAATACGTCTAAAGAATATGCTGAACACGAATGGCCTATAGATATCTTAATTGCATTCTCATGGATCATTTTCGGGATCAATATGTTTGGAACAATTGCCAAGAGAAGAGTTAGACATTTATATGTTGCGATCTGGTTCTACATCGCTACATGGATTGCAGTGGCAATGCTTCATATCTTCAATAACCTTGAAGTTCCGTTATCTTTCACAAGCTGGAAATCTTATTCTGTATATGCAGGTGTAAAAGATGCATTAGTACAATGGTGGTATGGGCACAATGCAGTAGCATTTGTATTAACTACCCCTGTATTAGGTCTTATGTATTACTTTATGCCAAAAGCGGCACAACGACCGGTATTCTCATACAAATTATCCATTATTCACTTCTGGTCGTTGATCTTTGTATATCTTTGGGCCGGGCCTCACCACCTGCAGTATACAGCATTACCGGCATGGGCTCAGGCAGTAGGAACAGGATTCTCTATTATGCTGATCGCTCCATCTTGGGGAGGTATGCTGAATGGTCTTCTTACTTTAAGAGGAGCATGGGACAAAGTAAGAGAAAATCCTATTCTGAAATTCTTTGTGGTAGCTATTACCTGCTATGGGATGGCCACTTTTGAAGGTCCTTTATTGGCTACAAAATCTTTAAATAAAATTGGACACTATACCGACTGGGTTATTGGCCACGTACACTTAGGAGCGCTTGGGTGGAATGGTTTCATGGCATTCGGGGTTATCTATTATCTGGTTCCGATCATGTGGAGAACACCGCTTTGGTCTAAAAAGTTAGCCAACTGGCACTTCTGGCTGGGAACATTAGGAATTATCTTCTATGCTGTTCCGATGTATATCTCAGGATTCACGCAGGGACTGATGTGGAAACAATTCAACCCGGACGGAACTTTATTATGGAAAAACTGGCTGGATACTGTAACAGCAATCATTCCTTACTTTAAAATGAGATTCGCAGGAGGTATTCTTTATCTGTCAGGAGCAGTCTTAATGGTGATCAACGTCATCAAAACAGTAAAAGCAGGCTCATTCCAGAAAGAAGTTCCAGCAGAAGCCCCTGCACTGGCGAATATCGGCAGTACAAGAAAAGAAGGTGAAGGTGCTCACTTATGGCTGGAAAGAACACCTACCCTGCTTTCAATATTAGCTTTCATTACGATAGCAATAGGCGGACTGGTGGAAATTGTTCCTACCTTATCACTTAAGCAAAGTGTTCCAACCATTACTGCTGTAAAACCATACACTCCGCTGGAGCTTGAAGGAAGAGATTTATATATTCGTGAGGGATGCAACTCATGTCACTCTCAGATGATCAGACCGTTCAGAGATGAGGTGGTACGATTTGAAGGAAAAAACGGGCAGTACTCTAAAGCCGGTGAGTTCATCTACGACAGACCTTTCTTATGGGGATCTAAAAGAACCGGACCGGATCTTCACAGAGAAGGGGGCAGGAATCCGGATTCATGGCACTTTAAACATATGTATAACCCAAGAATTACTTCTGCAGGTTCCATTATGCCACGTTTTCCCTGGTTAATCACCAATAAACTGGACCGTGCTCAGATGGTGGATAAAATGAAACTGATGAAAAATGCATTTGATGTACCGTATACAAAAGCTCAGATTGATTCTGCCAATTTATGGGCAAATAACCAATCGAAAGCGATTGTACAGAGAATCTACTCAGAAGCTGCGGATGTGAAAGACCAGATGGTAAAGGAAAAATCAGCAAAAGGAGCTTCTTATATCCCTCTTGAACAAAGAGAAATTGTAGCGATGATCGCCTATCTTCAAAGATTAGGTACCGACATCAAAACAACTCAGATCCAAACAGCAAGCGTAGAGTAATCATTAAAATTGTATTGTAATGAAAACGAGAACCCCAATTTCAATATATATAGCGACAACGATAGGCTTAACGATTATGGCCTTTGAAATGTTCGCAAGCGATTCCGGCTACTTTTCTTCTCCATTTTTCTGGGCGTTGATTCTGATTGCCATTATTCTTCTTCTCATCATGAACTCCATTGGAGATTTAATTGAGAATGAAAGCTTCAGCCGGTTACCGGAAGAGGAGAAAAAAAAGTACCTGGCAGAAAAAAATATTCCTTATTATCAGAAACTTTGGAACTCTGCTTTCAAAAAACAATCTGTCACTGAAGAAAAAGATATTCTTATCGACCATGGTTTTGACGGAATCACAGAGCTTGACAACTCTCTTCCTAAATGGTGGATCGGCTTGTTCTGGTTCGGTTGCATATTCTGTCTAGTATATTTAACAGCTTTTGCATTTACAGATTATGCTCATCCTGAAGTAGAATATACCAAAAAGGTCAAGACAATGCTGGCTTCTATTGAAGAGTATGAAAAAACAGCCCCTCAGATCAATCTGGAATCAGCCAAATACAGTGCAGATAATATAGCAGAAGGCCAGGAACTTTTCAAAACCAACTGTGTAACCTGCCACGGAGATGGGGGAAAGGGAGGTATTGGACCTAATCTTACCGATACTCATTGGATCAACATCAAAGAAAAAAGTTTGTTTAAAAATGTTTTCTGGATGCTTGAAAACGGCTCCCCAAATAATCCTACGATGAGACCTTTCATTAAAGAAGGAACCATCACAGGAAGAGATGCTGAAAAAATTGCAGCTTATATTTATCATATTAACCAGGAAACTTCTCCAATCACAGTAGCTCAAGGAGGTGCTGCTCCTCAGGGAGAAGAGGTGAAATGGGAAAACGGAAACAATTAAAATTATTATTATCAACTAAACCACGCCATGCCAAGCCCCCTTTACACATACTAACATTTGAATTTTCATTTTTGCTAACTATCCTTTTCAACATTAAAAATGATATAAAGGGGGCTTTTTAACAATAACAATCCTTACCTTGGCTCGTCTTTCTCAACTATTCACTTGACAACTACACACTAAAATTCCATAATAAGACAGCCAAGGCAGGGTTTTTGCATTTGCAAAAAGGTACCACAACAGAGACCAAATAAAAATAGTATTATTATCTTTGTTACAAACCATATCGCATTTGAAACTGAAAATCAACACTACAAAACTATTTAGGCGTATTCTAATAACCTTTATTTCTATATTGGTTCTTCTTACCCTGTTGATCTTAAGCTTAAGACTCCCTGCTGTCCAAAACTTTATCAAAGACAAACTGATTGTTTATCTTGAGAAAAAAATCAAGACTAAAGTAAGTCTGGAAAGAGTCTACATCGGATTCCCCAACAGCCTTGTCATGGAGAACCTTTATCTGAAAGGACAGGATGTAGATACCCTTCTGGCAGTCAAAAAACTGGATGTAGGCCTGCATATGCTGAAACTCATCAATTCTACGGCAGATATTACTTCTGTGGATATGGAAGGAGCCCGGGCTAATGTAGTACGAAAGCCGGACGGCAAATTCAATTTTGATTATATTATTGATGCTTTTGCCAGTAATGATAAAGAAGAGAGTCCCTCCAAACCATTTATTATCTCCCTTGATAAAATTAATTTAAAAGATATTGGAGTCACCTTCAATGACCAACAGTCGAAGAATGATATTAAACTATATTTTAAGTCCTTCGACACCAGAGTCAAAACTTTTGATCTCAATAAAAACAACTATGCTGTCAATGATATTAATCTTGACGGATTGAAATTAAATTTAAAACAGGGGCTTCTAGAGGAGGTTTCTAAAAAAGTTGAGAAAAAAGTGGATTCACTCAATGAAAAAAAACCAATGAACATTGGGTTGAGAGGAATAAAGCTTACCAATTTTGACATTAATTACGGTGATGATAATACTAAAACATTTGCAAAAGTTATATTCAAAGAGCTGAGCACAAAAGTGAACAAGCTTGATCTTGAAAACAATGCCTATAATGTTGCCAATGTATTTCTTTCCGGAGCAGATATAGATGCCAATCTTTATCTCCCGGCTCAAAATGCCAATCCGAAAAAACAAAATGCCCCCGAAGTTTCAAAAGCATCTGAACAGGATAAAGCAATGAAAGTACTTTTAGGGAAACTGGTTCTTAATGATGTAAAAGCAACTTACAACAATACTGCCATTGCTCCTACCAAACAGGGAATGGACTTCAATCACCTTAAATTTTCAAAAATGAATGTAGAGGTAAGAAGTTTTAAAATGGAGAATAATACCTTTGCAGGGACTGTAAATTCTGCAGAAGTTCAGGAAGCAAGAGGCCTCGATATCCAGAAATTCAACACTGATTTTGTCTATGCGGAAAAGGAGGCTTATCTCAAGAGCCTTTATCTTCAGACTCCAAAAACATTACTGCGTGATGAGGTTATTTTAAATTATAACTCCATTGATGAACTTACTTCTAATCTTGGTGCAGTAAAAGTTTCAGCTAATATCAAAGACTCTAAAATCGGTTTTTCTGATATTTTAAATCTTGTTCCTACTTTAAAAAATACAGTTCCTTTTAATAAGTATCCGAACGCAGTCCTTAACGTGAATGCTAATGTAAAAGGAAGCGTGAATGATCTGTTAATTCAGGATCTTAAAGTTTCCGGTCTTGACCAGCTAAGAGTATTGGCATCTGGAAAGATTAAAAATGCAATGAATCCTGATCAGCTCTATTACGATTTGAGAATTGCAGAGTTTTCTTCCAATGCAAAAACCATTTTTAATCTTGTTCCGAAAAATACAATCCCGTCTAACATTTCTCTTCCTTCCAATTTCAGTATCAAAGGAACTGCTAAAGGAACAACAAAAGTAGTGAATGCAGATCTTAACCTCTACTCTACTCTCGGAAATGCAGCAGTAATTGCCAATGTTGATATGCGAAGAAAAAATCATGAACTTTATGATGTAAAAGCTAATCTTCAGGGAATACAGATTGGGAAAATTATTCAGAATAAAGATATTGGTCCGGTTACGGCACAGATTTCAGCTAAAGGAGAAAGTTTTGATTTTAAAAATGCCAATGCCAACTTGAGAGGACACGTTGCTTCTGCCGTTTATAAAGGTTATCGTTATCAAAATATGAATCTGACAGGTAAGATCAATAAAGGAGCTTATCATGTTATTTTAAATTCAAAAGATCCGAATGCAGATTTACAACTGACTGCTTCCGGTATGTATGATGAAAAAAATCCTACCATAAAAGTCAATGGTGAAGTTATCAAACTGGATGTCAATAAGCTTGGTTTCTATGACAAACCTATGATTCTTGCAGGAAAAATTGATGGTGACTTCACAAGCCTTGACCCGAATAATCTGAATGGATATTTAAACCTTAAAGATTTTGCATTTTCTGACACCAAAGAAGTTTATCCTGTACAGGAAATCAATCTGAAAGCATCTTCAACTGCAGATTCTACTCAGATCATTTTCAATTCACAGATTGCTGATGTTGAAATGAAAGGTAAATATAAACTTACTCAAATCTTTGGAGCTTTAACGAAGACTATCAATCAGTATTATCAATTCCAGAAGCCTGACAAAGCGCAAAAAATTGATCCGGGTCAGCACTTCACCCTTACAGCTAAAGTAAAAAATGATGATCTGATCAGAAAGTTTGTTCCGGATCTGAAAAGTTTTGAAACTATCAATTTAACCGGTAACTATGATGCAGATTCCCAAAAAATTGAAATTGACGGACAGATTCCGCAATTACTATATGGTGAAAATACCATTGAAAAAGGAGTATTAAAAGTAACCAATGAAAATCAGGCGCTGCAATACAGTCTGAATGTAGCCGCTTTAAAAAGCTCCAGTTTTTCCTTAAATAAAGTCAATATTGACGGTGATGTAGCCAATAATATCATCAATTATAATATTACCACCAAGGATGAAAAAGATGCTACCCAGTTCCTTATTGCAGGGAATGCAAAATCTTTAAATGATATTACTGAAATATCATTGAATCCTAATGGCTTAAAACTAAACTATGCCGACTGGAATGTTGCCGAAAATAATAAAATCCAGATCAGTAATAAAGGGATTCTGGCTGACAATTTCATTCTGTCTAATGGAGAAAGCGAAATTGCCATTCAATCTGAAAATAACAGCCCTACGAGTCCTTTGAATATTTCGTTGAAAGATTTTAAAATTGAAACTATTACAGAGCTTATCAAAAAAGACACTGTTCTGGCAAGAGGAACAATCAACGGAACCGCTCAGCTGAGAGACGTCATGAAAAAAATGACTTTCACGTCTGATTTAAATGTTTCTAATCTGATTGTCTACGGAAGTCCTGTAGGTAACCTTGCTATAAAAGTAAATAACTCGTCGCCAAACCTGTTAAATGCTGATATCGCTCTTTCCGGAAATAATAATGATGTAAAAATCCTTGGAGATTATAACACTTCTTCCAGCACTTTTGACCTGAATATGGCAATCAACCAGCTTCAGATGAAGAGTATTCAGGGATTCTCTATGAATGCGATTACCAATACGGAAGGATATCTTTCAGGAAATTTAAAAATAACAGGAAATACCACTCAGCCGAATATTGCCGGAAAAGTAAAATTCAATGATGCCGGACTGGAAATAGCCAAAACAGGAAGTGATTTCAGAAAGCTGAATGATGAGATAGATTTTACCACCCGTGGTATAGAATTCAACAAATTTAAAATCAATGATAAAGATGGGAATTCTCTTGTCATAGATGGACAGGTGCTCACCCAGACCTATAGAGATTTTGCATTCAACCTTAATGTGAGTGCCAAAGATTTCAAAGTTGTTAACTCAGAAAAATCAAATGATGCGATGATGTATGGAGTTTTGGCAATTGATGCCGGACTTCGCATCCGTGGGAATCTGGATCTGCCAAAAGTAGACGGACGATTAAGCGTTGCCGACAATACAGATTTCACTTTTGTACTGCCTCAGTCAAGCCCTTCTCTGCAGGAAAGAGATGGCATTGTAGAGTTTATCGATCAGGATCAGGTAGTTCTGAATAAAACGATTAAAACAGATTCTCTGAACAATAAAAGCCGTATCCAGGGCATGGACGTAAGTGTTAATATTGAGGTAAGCAAGGAAGCCAAGCTTTCTATCATTATTGATAAAGTAAACGGCGATTTTGTAAAACTTCAGGGTGATGCTGAGCTTACAGGTGGAATAGATCCTTCAGGAAAAATGACATTAGTAGGTGTATATGAGGTAGAAAAAGGAAGTTATGATCTTTCTGTAAGTTTGCTTAAACGTAAATTTGATATTCAGAAGGGAAGTACGATTACCTGGACCGGAGAACCTACCATGGCTCAGATGGATATTACTGCTGTTTATAAAACGGAAGCTCCGCCTATTGACCTTGTAGAGCAACAGGTAAGTGGTGATGGCAGTGCCTCGTTAATCAATCAGTTTAAACAGAGAATGCCATTCAATACATTATTGAAAATGAAAGGTGAACTATTGAAACCTCTGCTTACTTTTGACATTACTACAGATGAAAAAAATAACTCTGTATCAACTAATGTAAAAGATGTTGTTGATCAAAAGCTCGCCCAGCTCAGAACACAGGAGTCTGAACTGAATAAGCAGGTATTTGCCCTCCTTCTTCTGAACCGCTTCATTGGGGAGAACCCTTTTGAAAGCAGTGCCGGAATGTCTGCCGAAACTATGGCCAGACAGAGTGTAAGTAAAATCCTTTCTCAGCAGTTAAATAATCTTGCCTCCGACCTGATTAAAGGAGTGGATCTGAACTTCGGGCTTGATTCTACTGAAGATTATTCTACCGGACAAAAAAATACAAGAACCGATCTTAATGTAGATATCAGTAAAAAATTATTGAACGACCGACTGAAAGTTACTGTTGGAAGTAATTTTGGACTGGAAGGCGAGGCCCGCCAGAATGAAAGTATGACTAATATTGCCGGTAATGTTTCTGTAGACTACAGCCTTTCCAGGGACGGAAGATATATGCTGCGTGCGTACCGTAAAGATGAATATCAGGTGGCTCTTCAGGGGCAGATCATAGAAACCGGTGTTGGATTTATCATCACGCTGGATTATGACAAATTCCGTGAGATTTTCGAAAAATCTAAAGAGAAGAAACCAAAAAAGAATAAAAACAATCAAGTGGTAGAATTTAAATAATGAGTAAAACATTCCATACATATTGTAAATATCTGTTTGTTTCCGGGCTTACGTCCGTTACGATTTCCTGCAGCAATACGAGATTTTTGAAAGAAGGCCAGATGCTGTACACCGGAGGTAAAATCAATATCGAAAACGATACTATTTCAAAAAAAGAAAAAAAGGATCTTCAGTCTGCACTGGAAGCTAATCTCACTCCAAAACCCAATTCTACATTTTTAGGAATGCGCCCTAAGCTGTATTTTTATAATATAGCCAAAGAACCTAAAAAAGATAAAGGATTTAATTACTGGCTTAAATATAAAATAGGTGAGAAACCTGTATTATTAGGCGATGTAGACCGTGAATTCAATAAAGATATTATTGAGAATTATTCTGAAAACAAGGGGTATTTCAATGCAAGAGCTACTTATGACACCATTTCAAAGAACAAAAAAGCTCAGGTTATTTATACCTTAAGACCTGGTGCCAGATATTTGATTGAGGGAGTAAAGTTTCAGAAAGACTCCACCCTCGTTAATCAGGAAATTCAGAATTTAACACGCAGAACGCTTCTTAAAAATGGAAAGCCATTTGATCTTGATGTCATTAAATCGGAAAGAGAAAGAATAGATAACGGCCTAAAGGAAAGAGGTTTTTATTATTTCCATTCTGACAATATCATTGTACAGGCTGACAGTACGGTAACCAAAAACCATAAAGTTGAACTTAATGTAAAACTGAAAGACAATACTCCGGATCTGGCCACTCAGCAATTCAGTATTGACAAGGTAGTTGTATTTCCTAATTATAATATTCAGGATGTAAAGGACGGGAAATATAATATTCCGATGAATAAAGATTCTCTTTCCAAATATGCTTTTGATGACATTTATGTGATCGATCCACAGCATAAATTCAAACCGAAAATTTTTGACAGGGCATTGTATTTCAAAACAGGGGATCTTTACAACCGTTCCAATCACAACCTTACACTCAACCGGCTTATCAGCCTGGGAGTTTTTAAGTTTGTAAAAAATGAATTTATTACTTCAGATTCTTTAAACCATAAATTTGATGCTTATTATTTATTAACACCAAGGCAAATTCAATCACTGCGTCTGGAAGCTTTAGGAAGGACAAATTCTGCTAACTATGCAGGTAGTGAGCTTAACCTCAACTGGACCCATAGAAATTTCTTCAGGGGTGCAGAACAGTTTAAAGCTGCCATCTTTGGTGCTTTTGATTTCCAGATGGGAGGGGCTGAAAACGCGAATAATATGTTCCGTGCAGGAGCAAATGTACAGCTTTCCATTCCCAGAATTGTGGCTCCGTTCCGGTTTCATTCTTCCAGTGCCTTTGTACCAAGAACCAATATTACATTGGGATATGAGTTTCAGAACAGAACACAATATTATACCCTCAATAATTTCACGGGTTCATTTGGATATGTATGGAAAGAAAATGTGAAGAAAGAACATGAATTGAAAGTGCTTGACATTACTTTAGTTTCTCCCGCTAAGGTCACTGCCCTTTATGATTCAATTTCCTTAAATAATCCTGCCATGCAGAGGATCGTAGCAAAGCAGCTTATTTTTGGTCCAACCTATTCTTATACGTATACCAACACTATGCTGCCAAGAAGAAATACCTTTTATTATAAAGGAACCCTTGATCTTGCAGGAAATATCACAGGACTGATTACCGGTGCTAATGTAAAAAAAGATAAAGAAAAAGATATTTTTGGAATCGCTTTCAGTCAATATGCAAAGATTGAAAATGATGTCAGGTTCTATCATAAATTTACAGAAAAATCTTCCTTGGCAACACGATTTATTGGAGGCTTGGCTTATCCATACGGAAACTCGGAATTTATCCCTTTTTCTAAACAGTTTTTCTCTGGAGGAAGTAACAGTATCAGGGCTTTCCGTGCGAGAACACTAGGTCCGGGAAGTTTTGACCCGAGAACTATAAAGGAGGGAGCTTATTTTGATCAGTCGGGGGATATTAAACTGGAATTAAATGCTGAATACCGGGCTAATCTTTATAAATTTTTAAATGCAGCTGTTTTTGTTGATGCTGGAAATATCTGGCTGATCAATGATGATAAAGACAGACCGGGAGCCAAATTTTCAAAAGATTTTCTAAATGAAATTGCTGTAGGAGCCGGCGTTGGTCTGAGACTGGATTTTTCTATCCTGATTTTGAGACTGGACCTGGCAATGCCACTAAGAGTTCCCTATTATGAAAAAGGGAGCAGATGGGCTTTCGATAAAATCAATTTCGGAGACCCGAGCTGGAGAAAAGATAATCTTGTTTTAAATATTGCCATCGGATATCCTTTTTAATATGATAAAAAATGCAAAATTTTTCTGGGAAGTCTTAAAAGACACATTTACGGAATGGAACAATTCTTCTGCATCAAAAGATTCAGCAAGTCTTGCCTATTATGCCATATTTTCCATCCCGGGACTACTGATCATTATTATCTGGATCCTTGGAAATTTCTTTGGTGAAGAAGCTATCAGAGGGCAGATCAGCACACAGATCAGTGGTATTATGGGACAGGATGTTGCCAAAAGTATTGAAGAAATGCTTGCCGGTGCTTTGATTGACAAAAAGAATATTTTCATGAAAGCAGTGGGTGTTGGTTCATTGGTTTTTGGTTCAACGACTCTGTTCTTTCAGCTTCAACATTCTTTAAACGCGTTATGGGAAGTAGAAGCAGCTCCTAAAAAGGCACTTCTTAAGTTTTTGCTGGACCGGGCGAACTCTTTGGGAATGATCCTTATTCTGGGTTTTCTACTGATGATTACAATGCTCTTATCTTCGTTCATCAGTTTTTTCAATCAAATTATTACCCAATATTTTGGCTTTGAAACTTATATGCTAGTAGAGCTTGTTAATTTTGCTGTAGGCTTTGCCCTTGTTATGCTTTTGTTTGGTTTAATGTTTAAAGTACTGCCAGATCTGGTGATCACCTGGAAGTCGGTATGGAAAGGAGCTTTTCTGACCACTATATTATTTACCCTGGGGAAATTCCTGTTAAGCCTTTATTTTAATCAGATCAAACCTACTTCAGCTTTTGGTGCTGCCGGAACTGTAATTCTGATTATGATGTGGATTAACTATTCCTGTATGCTGATATTCTTTGGTGCCGAATTTACCAAGGTTTATACTTATAAAAAAGGATACAAAGTCACTCTTTCCAAACATGCACAATGGACTACTGCCAAGCTGTATGAGGACAGCCTCAAACAGACTAGTGAAGAGAAGGAATGATCAGGTATCTGTAAATCATTACCAAACTAATACATTTTACATAAATACAAAAAAAACCTCCTGAAAATTCAGGAGGTTCTCTATTTTTACATTCTGTTTACTGTTCCGATTCCCAGAAGCTCTAACGATTTTTTGATCGTCTTGGCGGTCAGGTCTGAAATATTCAAACGGAATTGTTTTACGTTTTCATCTTCATGATTCAGAATTGGATTATTCTGATAGAAAGAATTGTATGCTTTTACAAGGTCATATACATAATTGGCTACTAAAGCAGGGCTTAAAGTCTCTGCAGCTCTTGATACTACCGTTTTAAAGTTCGCCACCTGCATAATCAATTCTTTTTCTGACTGATTTAACTCAATATCAGCAGTTTCTTTGTTTACATTATTTCCTTTAGACAGCAAAGACTGAATACGCGCATAGGTATATTGTATGAACGGCCCTGTATTTCCGTTGAAATCGATACTTTCTGCAGGGTTGAAAAGCATTTTTTTCTTTGGATCCACTTTCAGCATAAAATATTTCAATGCTCCTAATCCTACGGTTTCATAGGATGTTTCCTTATCTTCTTCGGAAAGGTTTTCCAGTTTCCCAAGTTCCTGTGCTTTAGATTTTGCTGTTTCATACATTTCCTGCATCAGATCATCAGCATCAACAACTGTTCCTTCACGGGATTTCATTTTTCCTTCAGGAAGTTCTACCATTCCGTAAGAAAGATGATATAACTGGTCTGCCCACTCATATCCTAGTTTCTTTAAAACTTTAAATAAAACCTGGAAATGATAGTCCTGTTCGTTTCCTACGGTATAGATCAGCTTTTGAATATTATTTTCCTTAAAACGTTCAACAGCAGTTCCCAGATCCTGAGTCATATATACGGATGTACCGTCAGAACGCAACAATAGTTTCTGATCAAGTCCTTCATCTGTAAGATCGCACCAAACAGACCCATCTTCTTTCTGATATAGAACTCCATTATCCAAACCTGCCTGAATAAGGTCTTTTCCTAAAATATAAGTGTTGCTTTCGTACTGAACCTGATCAAAATCTACTCCTAATCTTTTATAGGTTTCATTGAATCCTTTGTATACCCAGGAATTCATTTCTGCCCAAAGCGTTCTTACAGTCTCATCTCCACTTTCCCAGTCTAAAAGCATTTTCTGTGCTTCCTTGATCATAGGCGCTTCTTTTTTAGCCTGCTCCTCTTCTACTCCATGAGCTACAAGGTCTGCAATTTCTTTTTTGTAGTTTTTATCAAACTCCACATAGTAGTTTCCTACAAATTTGTCTCCTTTGGTATGGGTAGTTTCAGGTGTTTCTCCGTTTCCGAATTTCTCCCATGCCAACATTGATTTACAAATATGAATTCCTCTGTCGTTAATAATCTGTGATTTGATCACATCATATCCTGCCTCTTTTAAGATTTGTGCAACAGAGAATCCTAATAAATTATTTCTGATATGCCCTAAGTGTAAAGGTTTATTGGTATTTGGTGAAGAATATTCTACCATTACGGTAGCATTTTTCTTTTCTATAACAGAAAAGTTTTTGCTTACAGATCTGAAGTTATCTACAAAGAATTGATTTTTAACTTTAACGTTAAGGAATCCTTTGACAACATTAAAGCTTTCCAATAGCTCTGTCAGCTCTGTCAAAGCTCCACCTAATTCTACTCCGATAGCTTCAGGATTTTTCTTCAATTGCTTCACCAACGGAAAAGTAACAATTGTAAAGTCACCCTCAAATTCCGTCTTATTTTCCTGAACTTCCAGCTTGATGTCTTTTAACTGAAATACATTTAAAATAACCTCTGAAAGTTTTTCTTCTATAATATCTTTAATATTCATGTTCTTACGTTCAATTTTAATGGCTAAAGACAAAACACTTCTTTATAATGTCCCATCTCAGAATTTTGAAGTACAAATTTAGTGAAATAAAAAAGACCACCCTATACAACAAGATAACAGACCTCCAATTATCCACCTCTAATTTCGACTATTTATTTATTAAAATGACATACTATTTATATTTTATCTATATTCATATCACCAATTAAACATAATTATCATGAAAAATCTAAAAAAAATCACTAAAACTGAACTAAAAAAAATTACTGCTGGAAATGCTCCTTGCTGTGAACCCTGGGGAAACTGCCCTGAAGGTTACAAACAATGCCATGCCTGGGGAGCCTGCCTTCCAAACTCAGTAACTTGTGGAGGATAAAAAAGTAAAAAAAGACCGCATTACTGCGATCTTTTGTGCTACGTGGTACGTATTATAATAATTTACTCTTTTCTAAAAACTAGTATTGCTTCATCATTTCCAGGCACATTATCAAGGTTTTGACTGTTATCATATAACCTAAGTTCAGTATCTGAATATGAATCTATTTCTTTTTTCATAATTTTAGAAACGCCTGCTTCCATATAGCTAAGAGTAAGGGTACTATATAATTTATCAAAACTCCAGCTACCTGTAAAGGAATCAACTTTATTGCAGTTCCCTGATGATTCTACCATATCATATCTTTCATAGAGGCCAGAGAAATTTGCATTAATAAACAATTGTCCTCTGCGTGTACAATCATTTACCATAATATCTTTGCCTCTGAATTCGTACTTATATGGTTTCCAGCTTCCGTTTATCTTTATTTCTTCATTGAATACATCACTATTATCATCACTAGAACATGAAGCAAAACTTAATAAAAAAAGAATTCCTATAAAAAATTTCATATATTATATTTATACTATTAAACAAAAAATTGTCTAAATATCTTATTATTTTTATTAATACTTATCCCAAAATATTTTTGTGGTTACCTTATCTCCTCCAATTTTTGCTGCAGCGGCATTCACATATTTTGCATTTAAAAGATATTCCTGGTCTGAATAGAACATTCTGACAGGAACTCCTTCTACCAATGAGCCCGCAGGATTTACAAATACCGGGAAATCTAACCTTCTAGTAAAGTTCCAAGCTTGAAATCCTTTATTAAACATAGCTATCCAAGACTGTTCTCCTAATGATTTTTTCCAGTTGACAGCGTCATACGGGTTAGCTGCGATATATGCCGTTGCACTAGCATTGTTTACCCCATACTCTTCCATCGAAGCTCTGATTGCTGCAGAATATAAATTGGGGGCTGTATCTCCTACACTAAATCCTCTCTGAGCCGCTTCTGCTCTTAAAAACATGATCTCTGTATAATCCAGTAAATATCCTTGGGCATTTTCTCCGGAAATAGCATCTGTAAAATGGGAAAAATCATTAAATTCATTTTCAGAACCATATTCTCCACCTACAAAAGCTCCTCCAACTTTTGTAAACCAAATATCCCTCCTTGGATCATTTTTAGCATTCATAAAGTTCATCAAAACATCCGAAGGAATAAAGTCGTTACGTCCTGACTGAATTACATCCTGATAAACAGGGTTAGACAAGAGTCCTGACGGGAAAGTCTGCAATCCAAAATTATCTAATTTTTCTGTAAATAGACCTCCATTATAAGCCGCTTCTGCAAAAGTTTTGGCAAGTGCAGGTTCTACATCTGCTAAACTCACTGCTAGTCTAAATTTCAAAGAATTTCCCATTTTTTTCCATTTAGACATATCTCCTTTATAAATCATATCATTGGAATATCCAGGTGTAGAAATATTCATCATGGCAATTGCAGCATCGATTCTTTTGATAAGATCTAAATAAATTGTTTTAGCATCATCATAAGGAATTTCTGCATCGCCAGGATTTTCGGCTGTAGCTTTCAATGCTCCAAAATAAGGAATATCACCAAAAGTATCAACTAAATTGGCCCATGCGTACACATTCACCAATTCTATCATGGCTATATTATTATTCTTTTTAACAGGATCCACTCCTTCGGTGTCCAAAAATCTTCTGGCATCTCTTAATGCAGAAAGAACTCCCGGAGAACTTACCGTAGCCGAAGAAGAAGCCATCATACGACTGTAATGATTTCTCGGAATTGGCCTGGATACCATATTATAATTACTCTCATCTACATACGTAGTTTCTGCCCATTGCTGAGTAAAAAATCTTGTTATGTTACGGTTTACGCTCGCATTTAATGTCTGATTAAGTAAGGCCTGTTCAGCACTTGCAAAAAGTACCCCTGAAGGAACTTCTGTTGGATGTTTTGGATCTTCATTTAAGGAAGTAACATCTCTTTCACACGAGGTAAAAGTTAATGTTAATGAAGCAAAACCTATAATTAAAAATAATTTTTTCATTTTTTAGAATTTTAAAGTTACATCAATACCAATATCACGAGTCGTAGGTAATGATCCTATCGACTGACCTTTAGCAGCCAGACCGTTACCTGTCCCTGTTTCCGGATCTGCATAGGGTAAATTTTTGTGAATAATCCAAAGGTTTCTTCCCACAATTGAAATTTTAGCATCCCGAATACCGGTATTGGCTAAAAGTGACTTTGGTAAGTTATAACCAATACTAGCTTCTCTTAGTTTCACATATGAAGCATCATATACAAATCTCTTATTTGGCATTGCATTGTACCCATCTACACGACCACTTATTCCAGGTTGAGAAGTAGGAGTGGTATTTACATTTCCATTAGGGTTAACACCGGGGTATACAATTCCGTTTACTCTATAGTCAGCAGTTTCTTCATACAGACCTGTTGAAATTCCATATCCCATATCTGGTGAAAATACATCTCCTCCTTTTTTCACATCAATAAGAAAGCTAAATGAGAAATCTTTATAACGGAAACTGTTTCTGATACCTCCTACCCAATCCGGGGTGATATTACCAATAATTTGGTTGTTATTTTTCAAGTATCTTCCGGTAGTTGCATTGATTACTTTTTCTCCATTGGCATCATATACATAATCTGAACCTACCAAAGCTCCAAAAGCTTGTCCAACTCTAGCGTTCAGTGATACGTTATTCTGATAACTTGCTAATAAGTAATTCTGAGAATTTCCGTTTAATGCGATAACTTCATTTTCATTCTTAGACCAGTTAATATTTACGTCCCATGAAAAGTCATTAGTTTTAAAAGGAGCTCCATTTAGTTGTACTTCTACACCTTTATTATCAATCTGACCTGCATTTACCAAAAATGTTCTATATCCTGTAGCAGGAGATACTGGTAAATTGATGATCTGATCAAATGTTCTGGTTTTATAAATTGCGATATCGAACCCTAGTCTGTTTTTGAAAAACTGAGCCTCCATACCAAATTCTGTTTCTTTTGATCTTTGTGGTTTTAGGTTGGGATTAGCTAAGAAATAAGGCTGATCGAACAGACCTTCACCTCTTGCTTTAAATATGTTGACTAATCTGTAATTTGTCGTGGAAGATCCCACCTCAGCATAGTTTGCTCTTATTTTCCAAAAACTCATCCATGGTTGTTTCACAAATTCAGATAATATGATTGCTCCAGTTACAGAAGGATAACCATAGCTGTTGTTACCTTTTGGCAGGTTTGAAGATTTGTCAACACGATAGGTACCATCCACAAACAAGAAATTTTTATATCCAAAAGATGCTGTAGCATATAAACTGGAAGTAAGCCATCTTTCATAATTTTCATCAGGAGGAAGTATTGTTCTTACTGAATTTGAAATGGCAAATAATCCAGGTTTTGATAAACCTCCCTCAGTGCTCATATATATGTTATCAATAAGATTTCTTCTAACATTTCCTCCGGCAATACCACTCACATTCAGATCAGTAGTAATATTAAATTTGTAATTAGCGAATAAATCGAAGTTAAGCTCTGTATTTTTTACATTAGTTCTGGCATATCCCGAGTTTACATTCAGACCTGAAGCACCAAAAGGCTGTGGTAAAGACCCGTTCATTAATCTTTCTTCAATTACCATTTGCAGATCGTCATAAGATAATTTACCTGTGATTCCAAAGTTTTTAGATATATCGTATTTCAACTGAGCATAGCTAAATACTCTTGTTCTGTCATCGGACTGATAGTTCTGATATCTTTGAAAATAAGGGTTATTCCAAAACTGTGGGGTTCCATTTGTTGGTGAAGTTCTGTTCCATGAAAAATTACTGTTCCCATTATTCGCATAAGCACTTCTTAATGCAGCTACATCCACATTTGTTTGCCACCATTGTCTGAATCCTGAAATAATATTATCTGAATACCCTGTTTCATTACGTCCTTTTGTGTCTTGTAAAGTTAAAGTAGTAAAAACTGAAGCATGTAATTTATCTGTAAAATCATGATTAAATTTTGCAGATATGGTATTCTTTCTCAGTTCAGAATTTGGCATTAAGCCATTAGAAAGCATATTGGAATATGAAAGGGACAAATTGGAAGTTTTATTCCCCTTTTCAATAGTAACGGTATTAACGTATGTAACTGGTGTCTCAAAGAACTTTATAGGTCCATTTTTAGCAGCAACCCAAGGTGTAGGTTTTCCATAGTTAGGAGAAGAAGGATCATATGAATCCCATTGGTAGACTAAAAGACTGGGGTCAAATGCAGGTCCATAAGAAGCATCATCCCCAAAGTTGGCATAGTTGTATCCATCAGGAGAAAGCTGACTATTAAATTTGCTGGTATATCCTGCACCATATTTTGATTGATATTTCGGGAAAGTAGATTTGTCAATAAAACCAGCTGTAATTCCTGAAGTCAAAGTTACTCCCCAACTGCCGTCATTATTTCCTCTTCCACTTTTAGTTACAATTAAGATTACCCCATCACTACCTCTCTCACCATATAAAGCAGAGGCAGCTGCACCTTTCAGAACGTTAATGGATTCAATATCTTCCTGATTGATATCAGATAGAAAGTTACCATAATCAAATGAAGCACCTGTAGATATTGATGTGTTATTAACAGGTGAACCATCAATAACAATAAGTGGAGATCCTCCGGATAAAGATTTGTACCCTCTGATTAGAAGGTTTGCTGATCCGCCAAAGTTATTGTTTGTATTTACCTGTAGTCCGGCTACCTTACCTGAAAGAAGTGATGCTACGTTACCGGTATTAGTTGTTCCACCGGTTAATTCTGCTGCTTTTACTTCTTCTGAAGCATAACCCAGAGATTTTTTCTCCCTCTTGATGCCGAGTGCAGTTACTACTACCCCCTCAATTTCTTTTGTTTTAAGAGTGTCGTTCTTTTGCTGAGCCTGAGCAACAGCAATAGAGGAAGACAACACCAAAACAAGAAGACCTGTTGTTAGTTTCTTCATATCAAATTAATTTTTGTGACTGTACAAATTTGTAAAACTTTATTAATATCACAAAGAAAAATTTCAAAAAAATATTATATAATCAAAAATCACAAACAAAAAGTGATTAAAAAATAATAAAATATGTTAAAAACAACACATTTAACAAAAATCAAATATTTATATACTACATTTTTTTAAGAAATAATAACAGTTATTTAAATTGATATTATCTATATAACATTAGCGCAAACATCTATACAAAATACTGATTCTCAATACAGTGAACTAATTTTATTAATAAAAATAAAATTATCATCATAAAATTACAATGCTGCACATATAGTATTTACCAGAAAAAAGATCTGGTAGTATACCTATTTATACAAAAAAAACCGCCCGAAGGCGGTTATAAAAAATATATTAAAATTTTAAATCTAAATTAGTTTCTCGCCCAGAATGGCGTATACTGATTTTTTGAAAACACATCAGAATTACTAATCCCTGGAACATTACTTGCATTAGCAATGTACTCAGACAGGGGATACATTAATCTATTTGGTTTCGGATTACTTGCAATAGTAGCAGAAAGCGTAACAGGGAAGCCTGTTCTAGTATAATCAAAGAAAGACTGCTCTGGATTAACTCCTGTTAAAGCAATCCATTTTTGAGTCATAATTGCCTCAATTTTATTAGCGTCAGATCCTGTCCATCCTAAACCTGGAATACTTTGTATAGCAGCAATATAAGTTCCTGAGCCACTCGCCCCAAAGAAACTATAAGAAGCTGTGATACCAGCAGTAAAATTACCAGCAGCATTTGAGAAAAGACTTGGATATCTCAGAGCAGCTTCAGCCTGTAAGAATTTAGATTCAGCTCTTGTCATGATAGGTCCAGACTTTGCAGATGTCATATCAATAAGTTGTCTCGTGCTTGTAGGAGTTGTTTTTCCAATAGTAATTCCGTATCCAAATCTGGAGACTGCTGTTCCTGATGGCACTCCTGGCTGGCCAGGTACGTTTCCTTGTCTGATTCCTAAAACTTTACCTCCAATAAGGTTAAACATTCTGGCTCTTCTTCCATCAACAATTCCATTAAATTTTTGATAAACAGGGCGTGAATCATTTTCTACGTTCCCGTTCAAAATAATAGCCACGTTTTCAGAGGCTACATTTTCAGAAAAATTGGCCGCCTGAGTACCTGAAGAAAGAATTACATAAAAGTTTGTAAATGGATTCTGCTGGTCATCATTAGCAGAAGAATATCCAGGATTTTCCAAAACATCTTCATCAATGAAATCAGCACCACTAAGTTCTGCCAGCTTTTGATCTCTATAGGCAGCCATACTTCCTGTAACGTTAGACATTCTCAACAGATATCTCAGCTTTAAAGTATTAGCAAATTCTATCCATTTACTTGTATTTCCATTAAATACAATGTCATTTTCTGGCATTTCACCAGCTCCTGATTCTAAGGTAGCAACTGCAGCATCTATATCAGCAATAGAAGCTTTATAAATATCCTCACCTTTATCATACTTTGGAGTCAATAAGTTTTGTCCCTGAAATGCTTGTGAATATGGCATATCTCCATAAAGATCTGTTAAAATCTGTATGTAATTAGCTTTCATAATCTTAGCCATTGCCTTATGCTGAACAAATTTATTGGTCGGGTCATTATAGTAATTTATTCTATCCAAATTGGCGATTCCTTTATATAAACCGTCCCAAACATTATTATAAAATATATTGGTCACATTAGGTTTATAATCATCTACAAATGGAGCCCCATATACCAATGAATTTCCTGCTGTAGCATTCATTACTACGCTACCAAACTTATTTAAACTTCTTCCTTGGGTATAGTAGCATAAAGTAATTCCAGCTGGAAGCATTTCATTCGGACTCACCTGATCTAACGGGATATTGTTAGGATCTTCATTAATATCAAGATATTTATCACAAGATACTGTTGTCAAAATCATTGACAGAGATAAAAATACTGTTGCTATTTTTATAATTTTCATATTTTTTAATTTATTAGAAAGAAACTTTTAAGTTAACACCAAAAGATCTTTGGGATGGATATTGTCCTGTAATAGCAATACCTGCACCATTACCGCTTGAATAAGCACTTTCCGGATCAGCATAATTTCTATTTTCTTTAGCATACACAAAGAATGGGTTTCGTGCGAAAAGTCCTACACTCAGGCTATTCACAAAAGTAGATGCTAAAACAGATTTAGGTAAATCATATGATAATGCAATTTCTCTTACTTTAAATGCTGTTGCATCCAAGACCATAGTTTCTCCTAATGACTGCATAGCCTGTGACGTATAATAGTTAACAACCCCATTATAGTCTGCTGTTCCATTTACAGGTGTATTGTTTGCTACATATTGTCCATTAACAAGCTGAACAGAATTCGGAACTACATATCCCTGAGATCTGTCAAAACCTGCCGTTTCGTCTGTAAGTCCTGCAAACTGAAGAACGTTTTTCCCCATTGCTGCAAACTTACCTCCCTTACGGAAATCCATTGTTCCCGAAAGTGTAAAGTTTTTATATCTAAAACTTGTATTAAAGGTAAGGGTGTAGTCCGGAGTTACTCTACCCATATTTTTAAATTGACTGCCAATAAGTGGAACACCATCTTTATCTACAATAATTCTACCTTGATCATCTCTCTCAAAACTTGTGGCTTTAAGAACTGGAAAATCCTCTCCTTTTACAGCAAAGACTCCAATACCAAAATTTGCATACGGTATAGCAAGTGGAACTTCAGGCAATCCGTCTGGAAGTTCAAGTACCTTAGTTCTTGAACTTGCAATACCAGCTCTTAAGTTCCAGGTGAAATCTTTTGATTTGAACGGAGTAGCTCCTAAATCAATTTCAAAACCTTTCATTCTTGTTTTTCCAAAATTGTCTTTCAATTGACCTATTCCTGTTGTATTGGAAACACTACCAGTGGTAATCAAATTTTGGGTATCAGACTGATATATTGATCCTTCAAGAGTAATACGGTCATTAAAGAAACCTATCTGAACGTTTAAATCAGTAGTATATATAAACTCTGGCTGAATTGTTCTATTCGTTGGGTTTGTATTGATAGCATAACCTAGCAGACCATTGTAAGGAAATCCTGCAGGAGCAATCCCAACATTTGAAGTATCATATGGTAATATTGCCGATGTGTTTCCTACTTTCGTAAAACTTGGTGCAATTTTAATATGATTTATAACCCCTCCCTTAAGCCCTTCAAAAGCTTTTGTAGGAATGAATGAAAGACCTACTGAATAATAAGGGTATGGTTTATTATGTAATTCGTTATTATAAAACGTAGATAACACGGAACTTTCTTCAATTCTAATGGTAGAGTTTAAGAATAAGTAATCTTTATATGATAAATCTAAATTGGCAAACCCTGCAATAATTCTTTGTCTTGTAGTGGTATTCTCAAACCCTAAATTATCCAATACATTAGCCCCCTTTGGATTTCCAGGTTGAATAAGATTTTTCACATTTCTAATATCATACCAACCTGGAGCAATCAATCCGCTTCCTCCCATTGATCTTGCTGTTCTATAGCTATCCTGGATGTTATTACCAATATTTAACTTCAAATTGATATCATCCGTAAGATCATAGTTAAAATTTAACATTAAATCTCCATAATAACTACGTGTGCTTACAGTACGATTTATGTAGTAAGAAGCGAAATTAGCATTTTGAGAATAATCCTGAATAGTACCACCATCCAGCACTGTTCCTGTATTTTCATATACCCTGCTAGCAACAAAACCATCATCATGGCTGTCCTGACGTGAATTATTTAAAAATACATTACCAGTATAGGTTAAATTAATATTTTTGTTAAAATCATATTGTAACGATAAAATCCCTGATAAATAATCATTGGTCGTTTTTTGTCTTGTATGCTCTATCTGATAGTAAGGGTTCTTTGTAAATGCAGAAAGGAACCCATCAATACCCGAATTTCTATATTTACGAATATCATTCATCGTTGGTACCTGAAGAACATCACTATACAAGTCGGAACTGGTTTGATCAATAATTTTACTGATATAATTTACCGTTCCATCAATTCTTAACTTATCAAATTTTTTACCTGCCTTAAATAAAAAGCTGTTTTGTGTAAGCTTATCCTGATCAACAACAAAGTTATTCTCTACTCTATTTAAAGACAATGTAGCATAAGAATCAGATCCTCCAGAGGTAACTGTTAAACCATTCTGTAAAATAAGTCCATTTTTAAAAAATTTCGAAAAATGATTTTTTATAGGAGCATATTTTTCATAGATAAATTGATTATCTGCCTGTGCAAGTCCTGATGGCATAAGTTGTCCTGAAATTCTAGGATCATCATATGCTGGCCCCCATGAAGTATTCTCCCAAGGTACATAGCTGGTTCCATTGTAATCTATATCTCCACCTGGATATACTTGTTCTCCTGTAACCCCTTTACCGTACCTAGTCTGAACTTTTGGAAACATGAAAGCTTGGGTCATCTCAACCGAAGATGTCAAAGTAAATTGTATCTTTTCGCTTTTTGTTCCTCTCTTGGTAGTTACTATAATTACACCATTTACCCCTTGTTGCCCATAAAGCGCAGCACCCTGTAATCCTTTAATAACATTTACGTTTTCAATAATATCTGGTGGAAGCTGAGCAAGAATGCTGGCACTAGAAATAACATTATCTATTACAACTAAAGCTTGGTTATTTCCTGAAATAGACTTATTTCCCCTGATTACAATTCTACTCGTAGCACCTACACTATTGTCGGTCTGTGTAATTTGCAATCCAGAAACCTTTCCCGTTAATGCTTGTACAGCGTTAGGAGATGATGCCTGGTTTAATTCTTTGGATCCTACTATTTGTTGAGCATTAGTAACAGCATCAGCTTTCTTTTTTAATCCCAGTGCCCCTGTAACTACTATTTCTTCGATATTTTTAGTTTTTATCGTATCTCCCTTTTGCTGGGCACTAACGATAAAAAACGGCGAAGAAAGTGCTACAATAAGTACACTTGTTGTTAATTTCTTCATGTTTATTTTGATTATTTTTTTATTGCCTACAAATATGTGAAACTTTCTTAAAATCACCAAGTAAAAGTGTTAATTTTTCATAATTCCACTAAAACACTACAAAAAAAACAATTGCTAATAGCCGATAAAACAACAAAAAAACACAATATTTAAAAAAAATAAAATCCAATAGAATTATTAATAAAAACAAATAAAACACCTAAAAATGAAATACTTTTACCATAATATAAAAACCAATTAAAACTCCATAATACCGTTTCTTTTTAAATTCCATACTTTTGCAGCATCAAAAAACAACTTCATGGAGTTAATAAAAAACTGGTCAAATCTTTATATCGAAGCGGGATGTGATGAAGTGGGAAGAGGATGCTTAAGCGGGCCGGTAGTTGCAGCTGCCGTAATTTTGGATGATGATTTTCAACAAAACCTGGTTAATGATTCAAAAAAATTAACATTTAAAACCAGAGTGGAACTGGACAGCTATATCAAGGAAAATGTAAAAAGCTATGCTATAGCAGAGCTCCCTCCTTCCTTTATTGATGAGCATAATATCCTTAATGCAAGTATTCATGCTATGCATTGTGCGTTAGACAAATTAGCCATAACACCAGAGCTTATTTTAGTAGATGGCAATAAATTCCATCCCTATAACTATATTCCTCATCAATGTATCATAAAAGGAGATTCTAAAGTATTATCAATTGCTGCGGCCTCTATTCTTGCAAAAAATTACAGGGATAAACTTATGATCGAACTTCATGATAAACACCCTGAATATGGCTGGGATACGAACTTTGGCTATGCCACGAAAAAGCATCAGGAAGCTCTCATAAAATATGGCCCGACCCAATATCACAGACAGTCTTTCAGACTGAAATATGACTAAAAACAGCTCATTATTAATTATTGTATTTCCATAGCTGCATCAGAAATTTGAATTCTTTCTAAATAACAAAAAAAGAGAAGCAATTATTAATTGCTTCTCTTTTTGTAATCATATGTCTAGTCCTGAAATAGCCATACATAAAAACAAATCGTTATGGAAGAACAATTAAAATCTGTGTACATCAAACGTACACAAAAAGATTACAGTTTAAGTTTAAAACTTCAAATAGTAAAAGAAGTTGAATCTGGAGCATCTACCATTACCGCTAGTCGCAAGAAGTATGGTATACAATCCCACGGGACTATTTTAAATTGGCTGAGAAAATATGGTAACTTTGATTGGGAAAACCAAAGACCTTATGCTATGGAAAAGACACCTGAACAACGTATTATGGAATTAGAAGCAGAAGTTAAGCTTCTTGAAAAACAGAAAGCCTTCTTGGAAAAACAGGCTTATATTGCTGATAAAAAAGTGATATTTTTTGATATGATGATTCAACTTGCAGAGAAAGAATATCACATTGATATTCGAAAAAATTCACCACCCGAACAATCGATTACTTCCGCAGTAAAGAAAAAGAAACTTTGATTTTTACTTGTGGATTGTTAGGGTTAAATAGACAAATCTATTATAGAAGTATCAAGCGTACAAAAGTCTGTAGGAACAGGGCTTCAGAGGTTGTAGATCTTGTGGAGGGTATTCGTATTAAAATGCCCAGATTAGGAGCAAGGAAACTATATTTTATTTTAAAAGAATCACTAAGTTCTATCAAAGTAGGAAGAGATAAATTTTTTGACATCCTAAGAGCGAATCATTTATTGATTATACCCAAGAAAAATTACCATGTTACTACCAACTCCCATCATCGTTTCAGAAAGCATAAAAATTTGATCCTAGACTATCAGATAACAAAACCCAATCAGGTTTGGGTTGCAGATATTACTTATATTGGGAACAGGAAAAATCCAAGTTATTTAAGTTTAATAACCGATGCATATTCCAAGAAAATAGTGGGACATTTTGTAGCAGATAATTTAAATACAGAGAGTAGTCTTGTAGCATTGAAAAGAGCTTTAAAGAAACACAAAGGTATGGCAGGCTCATTAATCCATCATTCTGATCGTGGCTTACAATACTGCTCGAATGAATATCAGAAAGTTTTGCAAAAACATCAATTAAAATGCAGTATGACACAAAACTCTGATCCTTATGAAAATGCAGTAGCAGAAAGGATTAATGGTATTTTAAAGCAGGAATTTAATATTGACAGGAATTCTATAAACAATGCTTTAAGAAGAAAATTAGTGGATGAATCCATTGAAATTTACAATGGTCTGCGTCCTCATTTTTCGAATTATTATTTAACACCAAATCAGATGCATACACAGTCGAAAATTAAAATGAGAACTTATAAAAATAAAAACCAAAGCAAAAGAAAATTTGCTCTGGTTTAATTATTTATTTTTGTCTTATAATCTGTATCAGATTTTCAGGACTAGTCAATAAAGGAATAATAAATTATTTCTTTTTATTTCTTTGCTGTTCCTGAGATTGCTGCTGCTGTTGAGCGCTTTCCATCATTTCTCTCATTTTTTTCTGGAACTTACCTTCTGTTTTTGGTTTTTCTTTATTCGACTGAATCTGAGCATGAATTTTCTTCTCATCTAAAATCCAGTATTTGATAACTAGAATAATAAGAATATTAATTGCATTCGATACAAAATAATACCATGAAAGACCAGATGCTGAAGTATTCAGGAAGAATAGGAATGTAATTGGGAAAATATACATTAACACCTTCATATTTGGCATTCCCTCTTGCTGAGGCTGCTGCATATTTCCTGAAGTCATTACAGTATATATTAGAATCACCACTGTACAAGCCAGCGCAAAAATACTCAAATGATCTCCCAGGAAAGGTACTTTAAATGGTAATTTGATCAAATCATCATATGCTGTCAAATCTTTTGCAAACCAGAATCCCTGCCCTCTTAAATCAATAAAGTTCGGGAAGAAACGAAACAATGCATAGAAGATCGGAATCTGAACCAATGCCGGTAAACATCCCGCCATCTGATTCACTCCTGCCTTTCTGTAAACCTCCATTGTTGCCTGCTGCTTTTTCATCGGATCTGCATCCTTAAATTTAGCATTTACCTCATCAATTTCCGGACGGATCACCTTCATCATTGCACTCAATTTATGCTGTTTATACATAATTGGTGACAGGATCAATTTAACAATGATAGTCATTACAAAAATTACCCAACCTGCAGATAATCCCCAGGCAGCGATAATACTGTACAACCACATGAAGAAATAACGGTTCATTGCTCCAATGAATGACCATCCTAATGGAAGAATCTCATCAAAGTTTTTATCGTAAGATTTTAGTAATGGAAGATCCAATGGCATAAAATACCAGGTAAAATCCTGATTCAACTCACTTCCGGTCATCTGAACGAAACCTTCATAGTTGAATTTTTTCAGATATTCTCCTTCTTCTACACTTTCCTGATTTCCTTTACTATGAGTAAATCCGTTTTTAGCTTCGATTACTGAAGAGAAAAACTGCTGTTTTACCCCAATCCAGTTAAGCGTTTCTTTTTCTTCTTCCATTGTAGTTCTCCCATCATAATCATAGTCTTTATAATTATTGAAAGCATAAGAGAATTCTGAGTGTGACTGCTCCTGAGCTCTACCCTTTTCTAAGTTTCTTACATTATAATCCCAGATGAAATCAGCTTTGTTGTCTGAAGTAATTTTGGAAAGTCCCTGAGTTCTTACTTTAAAATCTAAAGCATACTGATCTTTTAGCGGTGCTTTAGGATCGTTATTTAAAGTATAAATAAACTGAATGATTGCTCCATTGTAATCAGCCGTTAATGTAACAGAGCTTCCGTTCACTGTAGGAGAGAAAACTAAATCTTTAGTATTGATTATTTTTCCCGTTTTATCCTTAAACTGGAACCCATACTTTGAGTTATTTTTGTTGATCAGATAAAGTGGCTGATCTGCGTTATCCGTTTTGTGGTCGTATGCTTTGTATCTTGAAAGCTCTACTTTGGAAACCTGACCTCCCAGGCTTGAAAACTCAAGTTTCAATTCATTATTTCCAATACTTGCCGTTTGGATTGCATTAGGAGTTACACCTGGATTGATATTGCTTGCCTGAGTTGGTTTTACGGCATTTTTTACCTGTTCCGTTTTCTGCTGCTGAGCTTTTAACTCCTCTTCCTTCGCTTGTTTGTTCTGGAAATAGAACATAAAACCAAAGAGAACCAGGCATAAAACCGCGAAACTAATCATTTGCTTCTTATCGATTCCGTTGTTTTGTTGCATTTTATTTTTATATTAAAATTTTAAACTTAGGATGTACCTTCTATGTACATAATTTTGAGCTGACAAAAATACTGTTTTTTTATCAAAACTCTATGCTTTACCACGTTACTATATAATAAACTCAAGCTGAGAATAATCAGCCTGAGTTTATGTTTAGACGTTTATGATAAAAATTTACCTTATTTCTTTTCGCAAGCCTTAATGAAAGCTCTGAATAAAGGATGCGGTGTAGCTACCGTACTCTTATATTCCGGATGATACTGAACCCCCACATAGAATGGATGATCAGGAAGTTCAAGTGCTTCTACCAATCCTGTTTCAGGGTTGGTACCTGTAGCAAGGAAACCGTGTTTTTCAAATTCCTGAAGGTATTCACTGTTAAATTCATAACGGTGACGGTGTCTTTCAGAAATATTTTTGGTTCCGTAGATTTCTGATAGCTTAGATCCGTTTTTCAAAGCACACTTCCATGCTCCAAGACGCATTGTTCCACCTTTATCTACTACATTTTTCTGTTCTTCCATTAATGAAATCACAGGATCTGGAGTCGCTGTATCAAATTCTACTGAATTCGCTTTTGTATGTCCTAAAACATTTCTGGCAAACTCTACAGTCATAATCTGCATTCCTAAACAAATTCCCAACATTGGAATTTTATTTTCTCTTGCATACTTTGCAGTAAGAACTTTTCCTTCAATTCCTCTGTCTCCGAAGCCAGGTGCCACAAGGATACCATTCACTCCTTTTAGTACTTCTGTAATATTCTCTTCTGTGATATCTCCACTGTATACCCATCTTACTTTCACCTCGGTTTCAAGGTCTGCACCAGCATGCTTGAAGGCTTCAGCAATAGAAATATAGGAATCCTGAAGAGAAACATATTTTCCTACCAGTGCAATTTCTACAGTTCTCTTTGGATTCTGGAATTTCTTCACAAAGGTCTTCCAGTCTTTCAGATCAGCATCTTTATCGCTCTTCAGATCAAGTTCTTTCAATACTACATCATCAAAGTTCTGCTTCTGAAGATACATTGGAACTTCATAGATCGTCTCCATATCTTTACATTCAATAACGTTATCCAAAGGAACGTTACAGAACTGAGCCAGTTTAGCTCTCTGATCTTTAGGGATTTTATGTTCAGTTCTACATACTAAAACATCTGCCATAATTCCGCTTTCCATCAACTGACGAACAGAATGCTGAGATGGTTTTGTCTTTAATTCACCACTTGAAGCCAGATACGGCAATAAAGTAAGGTGAATTACCATCGTATTTTTCTCTCCCAATTCCCACTTCAGCTGACGAACAGTTTCAATGTATGGCAAAGATTCAATATCCCCTACAGTACCTCCGATCTCTGTAATGATGATATCGTAGTTCTGTTTTGAAAGGATTTTAATTCTACGTTTGATTTCGTTAGTAATATGAGGAATTACCTGAACTGTTTTTCCAAGGAAGTCTCCTTTTCTTTCTTTTTCGATAACAGTCTGGTAGATTTTTCCTGTAGTAACGTTGTTGTTTTGGGATGTTGGAGCATCAAGGTAACGCTCATAGTGGCCTAAATCCAGATCCGTCTCCGCACCATCTTCAGTCACATAACACTCTCCGTGCTCATAAGGATTCAGCGTTCCCGGGTCGATATTGATATATGGATCAAGTTTTTGGATCGTAACGTTAAAACCACGTGATTTTAACAATAGTCCCAGAGAAGCAGACACGATTCCTTTTCCCAAAGATGAAGTTACACCTCCTGTCACAAAGATGTACTTTGTATTCTTTTTACTCATTAGATTAGGTTTGTGCAAAGTTATGGGAAAAAGAGATACAAAGCAATCTTTTACATTTTGAAAATGGTAAAACATCTCTCAAACAATTATAAAACCTGATAAAAAAAATATCTGCATTACATATAAGCAAATGAAACAAAGCTATAACCGTCATCATTTCGACAGATCAATTAAACCCTAAATACCTGCGACAAAAAAAGGGTTCCAATCTTTTTGGAAACCCTTTTTATAGCTTTATATTTTTTAGTTATTGCTTAATAAGCTCATAATAAAGACTTACTTCAACGTCTTTTGCAATTCCTGCTCCGGTTGGATCATATTTAATTCCATAATCTAAACGGTTAACCGTGAATTTTGCCTGAATCCCCATGATCTCCTTTCCTTCTTTATTCTTTGTAATCCCACCAAATATTACAGGAACACTGATTTCTTTTTCAATTCCTTTCATATTCAGCTTCCCTTTCAGAATATAGTTGTTATTCTTATCCTTCGTAATGGAAGTACTCTTAAATTCAATGGCAGGATATTTTTCAGCATCAAAAAAATCCGGGCTTACAAGGTGTCTGTCTCGTGCATCCACTCCAGTGTTGATAGAACGAATACTTACCCCGAATTTAAAATCGGCATTATCCAAATTAGCACCGTTGTTATTCACTCTTCCTTCAAATTTATCAAATCTTCCCTGTACGAAGCTAATTCCCATATGTTTAATATTGAAATTAACTGAAGAATGCATTGGATCAACTTCCCAGCTCCCTTGTGCAAATGCTACAACACTAAAAAGGGCAAATACAAAAGATAAAAAAACTTTTTTCATTGTAATTATATTTTACATTACTATTTAAATTGAATGAAGCTAAGATATGAAAGAAATTCACAGAATGTATATGTGTCAGTTTTTAATATTAAAGATCTAAAAGAAATGCTTTTTTTATAACTTCGCAGTATGGCAAAACTGAAAACAGCATATTTCTGTCAAAACTGCGGAACCCAGTATCCCCAATGGATGGGGCAATGTAAAAACTGTGGAGAATGGAACACATTAGTAGAAGAAGTGGTTGAAAAACCATCCCATAAAACACCTCCATTTTCAAAGACTAAGCAACATGTCATCAATATTGTTGAAGTAGAAACAAGTGAAGAACCAAGAATCAAAACACCATCTGAGGAACTGAACCGTGTTTTGGGCGGAGGCATTGTTCTGGGATCTGTTACTCTTATCGGAGGTGAACCCGGAATAGGAAAGTCTACTCTTCTTCTTCAGCTTGCGTTGAAAATGAAGAAAAAAATATTCTATGTTTCCGGTGAAGAAAGTGCTTCTCAGATTAAAATGAGGGCTGACAGATTAACTGATATTCAAAACCCCAACTGTTTTCTTTTTACTGAAACTTCATTGGAAAAAATTCTCCATGAAGCCAAAAAACTGGAACCGGATTTCATGATCATAGATTCTATTCAGACGCTGCAATCCCAGCTGATAGAAAGTTCACCCGGAACAGTTTCGCAGATCAGAGAATGTTCCAATGAAATTATAAAGTATGCCAAAGAAAACAATACTCCTGTATTTCTGGTAGGACACATCACTAAGGATGGTCAGATTGCCGGCCCAAAAGTATTGGAACATATGGTGGATGTCGTTTTAAATTTTGACGGAGACCGAAATCACCTTTTCCGATTACTGAGAGCGAATAAAAACCGTTTTGGTTCCACTTCCGAAATTGGAATTTATGAAATGGTATCCCAGGGATTGAAAGAAATTAAAAATCCTTCTGAAATTCTGATCACCAAAAAATTTGAGGAACTGTCTGGAAATTCAGTTGCTGTAACGCTGGAGGGAAACCGTCCTATGCTTCTTGAAATTCAGGCATTGGTAAGTACAGCAGTGTATGGTACTCCTCAGAGAAGCTGCACAGGTTTTGATTCTAAAAGACTGAATATGCTTTTGGCTGTTCTGGAAAAAAGAGCAGGTTTCCAATTGGGAGCGAAAGACGTTTTCCTGAATATTACCGGAGGGATAAAAACAGATGATCCTGCTTTAGATCTTGCCGTAGTGGCTTCCGTACTTTCGTCCAATGAAGACATTGCTATTTCAGAGCACTACTGCTTTGCCGGAGAGATTGGATTGAGTGGCGAAATACGCCCTGTAGCTCAAGCTGAGCAAAGAATCACTGAAGCAGAAAAGCTGGGATATGAAAAGATATTTGTCTCTAATCTTAACAAAATTCCGAAGAGAAAATTCGGAATCAAAATTGAGGAAGTGAGTAAGATTGAAGATTTTCATGAAAGACTTTTTTAAGGTGAAAATTGAAAGTTAAAAATGAAGAATGGTTATTTTCATTTCGCAAAATACTCTTGATTTTGTGAGGCAGATCTTCATACCAAATTTTCTGTTTTTTCAGTGTTGTATTTTTGGAAAAGGTTTGAGATAGCAGGTCTTCCGGTTTTAAACTTCAATACATCGGAACAAATATTGTAGAAGTCAGCAAAATTAAAGATCTTAACAGAGGACTTTTTAAATCATGAAAGCAAATATCCGTGAATATTACAGCAACCTTGCAGAATCCTATGATGAAAACCGTTTCGGGAATTCCTATGGAAAATATATTGATCAACAGGAAAGATCATTTTTAACCTCATATTTTCAAAATAAAAAATATACTAAGATTCTGGATTTGGGGTGCGGAACAGGCCGGCTGCTTAATTTTGCTACTCATGGAACAGATTTCAGCGAGAAAATGCTGCATATTGCCCGTCGAAAACATCCTGAAAAGATTCTGGCTGCAGGGGAAATTTCAAGTATTCCTTTTAACAGCGAATTTGATTGCATCTTCTGTTTCCATGTCATTATGCACCAAAACCAGGAAGAGACAAAATCTTTCCTGAATGAATGTCATCAGAAATTAAGTAAAAACGGAACTTTAATTTTCGATTACCCTGTGAAAACCAGAAAAAAAGGAATTTCTCCACAGGAAGACTGGCATGCGGGAAATAGCTTTTCATCCTCAGAAATTTTACGGCTTTCAGGAGACCTGTGGAAAGTAAAAAATACAACAGGAATCCTCTTTTTTCCAATTCACAGATTACCAAAGGCCGTAAGAAAATTCTTTCTGCCACTGGATATTCTACTGTGCAGAACTTTCCTGAGAAATTGGGCATCTTATCATATTACAGTTTTAGAAAAGATATGAAACAGCAACTAAAAAACTGGATACCCCACTCGTGGAAACTAAAATTGAAGCTTCTGCAGCGGTATGCTGATGAAAGGAAAAACAACCATTCCTACCCTAAGGAATATATTTCAGAAAACATCGGTACGCATTCTATTAGACTTCAGCAGATCATTAAGAAAGGGACATTTCATCAGAATAAAATCCATAATTTAAAAGTTGTAGGAAATAAGATCAATAATCTGGTGATTTATCCCGATGAAGTATTTTCTTTCTGGAAAATAACAGGAAAACCAAGTAAAAAAAATAATTTTAAGGAGGGAAGAAACCTGATTAAAAACCATATTTCAAGTGATATTGGCGGTGGAATCTGTCAATTTTCTTCAATTTTATATTATCTCGCTCTTCAGTCAGGATTGAAAATTTTAGAAAGATTTCCGCATTCTATAGATATATATAAGGAAGAGGAACGTTTTACTCCCCTGGGTTCAGACTGTACAGTGGTTTATGGCTATAAGGATCTGCAAATTCAAAATATTTTTCCGTTTCCTGTTCAGCTTCAATGCACGATTACTGATGACGAGCTTCACCTCAGCCTGATTTCTGCCATTGAATTAGGTTTACAGGAAATTCAATTTAAATATATTGAAACAGAAAAAGGTATTTGGGTAGAAACCTTAAGCAATAGTAAAACTTTGTTTAAAAATTTCTATATTCGTTTATGAATTATTTGGCTCACTCTTTTCTTTCTTTCACTGACGGGCAGATCGTGGGTCAGTTTTTGGAAGATTTTATCCGAAACAAAGACCGTTTTTCTTTTCCGAAAGATATTCAGGACGGTATTACCCTGCACAGAGCCATAGATACTTTTACAGATTCACATCCTGCAATTCTTGAGGCAAAGCATGCATTTGCTCCACTGGTGAGGCTTTATGCTGGGGCATTTGTAGACGTCTCCATGGATTATTTTGTAGCAAACGATCTTTCTTTACACTCTCCGGAAGAATGGAAAAATCATTCCCTCCAGGTTTACCGTGTATTGAATGCCCATGAAAAATGGCTGCCCGATAATTTTAAAGGAATGCTTGTTAAGATGGAACATGACGACTGGCTTTATAACTACCGTGAAGACTGGGGAATTAAATTCAGTATTCAAAATGTGCTTAATAAGGCCAAATATCTGGACAAAGATATCCCTGTTTTTGAAGCTTTTTTAGAGAATAAAGATTTTCTCCAAGAGTGTTATAATGATTTCTTTCCGGATCTGGAAGCTCATGTTAAGGGGATCAATACATTACTTCAGCTGGATAACTGATTGTATTAAAATTGCTTATAAAGGTAGCGGTTAGGATATGAAAGCTTCTCGCTATTTCTCTGTCCGTTTACAATAATATGAACAATATTGATCTGATCATCAAACAGGTTATACAGAAAACTTACGGCTGCTTCTACTTTTTTAGGATTTGAGACAGGTTCTGATTCGAGAAAAACATTTACCGATTCCTGATCTTCTTCATAGCCGACATAATTTATCTTTAAAAACTTACTGTCAACTTTCAATTTCAGATATTCTGCGCAATACTTCTGTAAGGCTTCATTGAGCTTAGCTTTGTATTTCTCATCATTAAAGTGAAAAGAATCACCATATTTTTTACCTAAACCACTTTCCAGATCGTCTAAGAAAAATCTTCCTGTCACTTCAAATGTTCTGGACTTTGAGTTATAATTAATTTCCACTGAGCCCACATGATAAGGATGAAAAGCGTCCTTACTTCCAAAACTCTGGAAGACCACGGTCAGCAATAAAAACAATCCAAAAAAAAATTTGCGCAACATTCATTCTATTTTGGTAACAAATATAAAAAAAGCAACAGTCATACAACTGTTGCTTCTATTATAATCTGATTAAAAAATATTATTCTTTGACTACTTTTTTAGTAATCGTTGTACTATCATTCAGTGTAATCGTAAACAGGTAATTTCCTCTTACTAATTCTGAAATATCAATCTTTCCTGAATCTTTATTAACATTGACTGTCTTAACCAGTTTTCCTGAAACATCATAAATCGTTACTGCCGCTTTAGAATATCTGCCCAATATCACCTGTACAAAATCCTTAGCCGGATTTGGAGTGATGTTTACGTCTGAATTCAATTTAATGTTTGCCGTTCCCAAAGTTGAACTGGTTTTCACAAAATATCCGCCAAAGCCTGCTGCCTGAAAGCTTACTTCCCAATACTTATACGTATCATTCCATACAATATCGTTAATATCAGGCGTAATAAAAGTTGCTGAACTTCCAAAAGAAGCTACTGTACCGATGTTTCCTGCGCTTGTTCCGTCATATTTTTCAATAATCAGGTTTGCTTTACTGGCAACATCTGCTGGTGAAGAAGGAAGTTTAATACTATTTGTCAGGTTATAAGCATCAAAATCATCCTGTTTAAAATATAAAGTCACTGTTCCTGTTGCAGTAGTTGCATTGGCCGCAGGATTTATTTCATATCTTCTTGAAACATAGTTGGGCTGCATATTATCCACCCATACTTTTGATGTTATATTTCCTGAAACTGTACTCGCTGGCTGTTTTTCAACTCTCGAAATAAACTGGCAGTTATTTGTAAAATAATTATATCCGCCAGCTACTGTGCTTGTTTTTGTCTGATTGGAAGTAGCGAGATTCTTTACTTCAGCAACATTTTCATAAACTGCGGCTCTCATTTTAAAATCAAAAGTTCTGGGAGTCCAGCTTGTACCATCTGTAGAAGTCTTAGATCTGTTATTAAGCACAGCACTCTCGGCCTTCATGGCAATCCTTCCTCCTAAACCGTTTACTACAATATAAAAATCTTTTCCGGTTGTCGTTTGTATGTTCAGATCGGAAAGATTAACATAATTCCAGGTAAATCTCTGTGTATTATTCAACCATGAGGTAATGGTTTTTGCCGCAATTATATCTCCCGGATTTCCGTTATTATCTACTTGTCTGATTTGAATATCTACCGGAATATCCGAAGGAAGACTAGTTCCTGTTAAAAATGAGAAACCTCCCAGCTTTCCTGTCAGCGTTGGTGTATACCGAACTGCTAATGCTATATTATCAAAATAATAATTGGATTCTGTATTCGCAAGCACGTAAGGTTCATCATAACCTACTGTTTCAAAATTAGATCTCACACATCCCAACTCGTCAGTAACTGCTTTATAAATATCTAGTTTACCGTACCCCCATCTCATGTTAGGAACAGTACCTGTTGCTCCATCCATTCTTGCATTAGAGGTAAGGCGTGCCTTAACCTGCGTTGCCGTTAATGCCGGATTTGCCTGAAGCAGCAACCCTACCGCTCCTGCTACTCCCGGAGAAGACATACTGGTTCCTTGATTTTTCACATAATAATTGGTTCCCGCAATAATATCTGTTGCTCCCGGAGAAGAATTTCCTGATCTGGAAGAAATCACATTCTGACCGGATGCGGTAATATCAGGCTTCTGAAAACCATCTGCTCTTGGCCCCTGTGAACTGAATGAGGATATTGACTCCTGAGGTGTAAGTGTAAAATAACCGCTTGTTCCGCTATACCAGCTCGCTCTTCCCATATAGGAAGCAACCGTAATTGCACTCGAAGCATTACCCGGAGTTCCTACAATATATTCATTATCTCCATTCTGCAGCGTAGTAGTTACCCCCTGGCTATAAAGCCAGCCGTGAGTTGTTATCTGCTGTGCTCCGTTATTGGTAATTTCTAATGTATAATTTCCCTGGCTGTTGACTGTAGATCCTGAAACTCTGCTGACTACCAACTGAACATAGCGCTTATTGTTATCTGCACTCCAATAGTTATACATAGTCGCTGTAAATCCTCCTCCCAAAATACTATGAGCTGTTGTAGTACTTATATTCTGTGTGTATTGCTGACCATCCGGAGTTGTAAGTTTTGCGGTAACGGCGGTGTCATTATTGGCATACATCAGAAAAGAAAATACTGAAGCGGTAGAAGTATCACTAGCTACAGTAAAGCTATAGGTTTGTGCAGCATTGGGTTCTATAGTACCCTTTCTGTGAAGATTGGTTCCGTAGTCATTTCCGGCAGAGATAACGACTACTCTTCCCGGTCCTGATGAAGTAAAATTATCCACGGCTACTTCATGAGAAGCTGTTCCGTCGTGTGCACTTCCCTGTCCCCCGATACTCATGTTGACAACAATAGGTTTATTCAGAGCTGTGGCTACATTTTTGAAATAGGTTAAAGCATTAATGGTATTGGTGGTAGGAAAAGATCCGTTCCCTCCTTTTACGAAGACGATATCAGCTTCTGAAGAAAATCCTTTATGTCTTTTATCTGCAAAGGCGGCCCCATTTCCCGCAGCTGTACCGGATACATGGGTTCCATGCCCGTTAGTATCATTTTCACGTACAAAGCCTGTTGGGGTACCATCCAGTTCATCTTCAATCTGAGCTCTTGTATATTCCACCCCTGTTGCAAATCCTGTAGGAGTTGTTTCACCGCCCTGCGCCGTTAAAGTCTGGTCCCAAATGGAAACAATCCTGCTTTTCGTCTGGTCATCAGCTTTTCTGAAATCCGGATGCTTCCAGTCTATTCCCGTATCATAAACCCCAACTAAAATACCTGTTCCGTTGTAAGCTGTATTATTGAATACGCCATCCTGTAAAAGACTGGCTCCCGACTGAGCCCTGCTCACATCATTATGAAGCTCATCAAAAGATGGGGCCATCACAGATGTTACATAAGGAAGCTTCATAAGCCTCTCGATATCATCAATACTTACCAAAGCTGTAGAAAAAGAAGGCAATTGGCTCTGAACTAAAAATCCGTCAGACTTTAGTTTTTCCGGCTCTTTGGTATAAATAATACAGGAATACATCGTCTGTGCTCCTTTAGCAGTTACCACCAAATGCTGATCCAGTCTCATGTCTGGTCTCTCCATCTCCTTTATGGCATTTCCTTTCACTACATTCTCTTTATTCTTCAGCAATACGTCAAAACGAGAATCCAGTTTCTGTACCTGCCCATAAAAAGCGTAGGAATACAATCCCAAAAAGGCTGCTGTAGCATTTCTTAGAAGTTTCCCTCCTCCATTCGAAATGTTTACTTTTGCAAAAAATAATTTTTTAATATCCATTTTCATTTATTTTAATAATACAATTGTATAATTTTCACCTGATACAAAGATTACTCGCAGTATCATTAAACACTAATAACAAAAAACAAAATTAAAATAATAATTCACTTATTTTAACAGAAAATTAAAAATTTAAAAACATATTGTCAAAATGCAGGATTTTCTATTTTATTTAAACCTTGGATGGGAACATATTATCTCTATGGATGCCCTGGATCACCAATTATTTGTTCTTGCACTGATTGCTGTTTATTCTTACAATGACTGGAAAAAAATTCTGATCCTTGTAACTGCATTTACCATCGGCCATTCTATTACACTAGCTTTAAGTATTCTGGATGTCTTCAGAGTACCATCTGCATGGGTAGAATTTTTGATTCCACTTACCATCGTTGTGACCTCGTTCGATAATATTATCATGAAAAATAAAAAGCAGACTCTGATGCGGGCCAATTATTACCTGGCACTCATTTTTGGTCTTATTCATGGGATGGGTTTTGCCAATACGGCAAGGGTAATGATTGCAAAGAGTCAAAACATCGCTGTTCCTCTCTTAGGCTTCAATATTGGTTTGGAGCTGGGGCAGATCGTGATTGTCTTCGCCATTTTAATTATCCTTTTTATGATGCTTACCATTTTTAAAGTCAATAAAAAAGACTGGATTCTCTTTGTATCTTCCGGTGTATTTGCTTTATCATTAAAAATGACTTTGGAAAGAATTCCTTTTTAAATGTGAAATATTTTTATTATTTCAACAGCTTATTATTATCTTTGATCATTAATAAATCATTTCGGTTATGAAACTAAAAGTTGTTATACTTTCACTTTCTGTATTTGCATATACAGGTTTCACCGCACAAAATATTCAGAATAACCCAGGCAGCAATCATGGAAACAAGTTTGAGCAGCTGGGAACTATTTTACCAACACCCAACATTTACAGAACGGCTTCCGGAGCCCCCGGGCACGGATACTGGCAGAACAGGGCTGATTACAACATCAATGCTTATCTGGATGAAGACAAGAGAAATCTTAAAGGTTCAGAAACCATTACTTATTACAACAATTCTCCTGATGATCTGGATTATATCTGGCTTCAGCTTGATGAAAATGAACATTCAAGTATCAGAAATGCCGGATATGATAATTCTTCCGTACTCCATCCTTCCACTACAGACCAACAGCTCAAAATCACTGAGCTTCCTGTAAAAGACAATGGTTATGGAGTAAGTCTTGAAAAAGTAACGGATGCCTCCGGTACTCCTCTTAAGTATACGGTTAACAAAACCATGATGCGTATTGATCTTCCAAAAGTTTTGAAAAAGGGTGAAAAATTCGTTTTCAAGGTAGACTGGAACTACAATATCTCCAACAGAATAAAAATGGGCGGCCGCGGCGGCTACGAAAACTTCCCTGAAGATGGCAATGATCTCTATACCATGGCACAATGGTATCCTAGAATGTGTGTATACAGCGACTTCCAGGGATGGCAAAACCACCAGTTCACAGGAAGAGGTGAATTTGCTTTGGTTTTCGGAGATTTTAAAGTCTCCATGAATGTTCCGGCAGATCACGTTGTAGGGGGAACGGGAGAATGTAAAAACTATGATCAGGTTTTAACTGCTGACCAGCTTTCAAGGTACAGAAAAGCAGAAAATGCTTCTGAACCCGTAGAAATAGTAACGCTGGACGAAGCTAAAAAAGCAGAGAAGAACCATTCAAAACAAAGAAAAACATGGGTTTTTGAAGCCAAAGATGTCCGTGACTTTGCATGGACTTCTTCCAGAAAGTTTGTTTGGGACGGAATGCGCGTCACCATTCCTGAAAACAGTAATAGAGTAATGGCAATGAGTTTCTATCCAAAAGAATCTTATGGCCTTTACAGAAAATTTTCTACAAAAGCGGTAGCGCATACCATCAAAACCTATTCTGAATTTACCATTCCTTATCCCTATCCGGTAGCACAGTCTGTAGAAGCTGCTAATGGAATGGAATATCCAATGATCTGCTTCAATTTCGGAAGAACTGAAAAAGACGGAACCTATTCTGAAGGAACCAAAAACGGAATGATCGGAGTAATTATTCATGAGGTAGGGCACAACTTCTTCCCCATGATCATCAATTCTGATGAAAGACAATGGGCATGGATGGACGAAGGGCTGAATACTTTCACAGAATATCTTACGGAAGAAAAATGGGATAATAAATTCCCTTCCAAAAGAGGTCCGGCATGGACGATCGTAGATTATATGAAACTTCCGAAAGATCAGCTGGAGCCTATTATGAGCAACTCTGAGAATATTGTTCAGTATGGTCCGAATGCTTATTCAAAGCCTGCAACAGGGCTGAATATTCTTCGTGAAACCATTATGGGAAGAGAACTCTTTGACAAAGCATTCAAAACATATGCGAAAAGATGGGCATTCAAACATCCTGAACCTGCAGATTTATTCCGTACCATGGAAGATGCAAGTGGTGAGGATCTTGACTGGTTCTGGAGAGGCTGGTTCTACGGTACAGATCCTGTAGATATTGCTATTGATAAAGTAACGGTAGCAGTTCCCAATCTGGATACCGATCCCAAAGCAGCAGCTGAAGTAAAATATCAGGTTGAAAAACCTTTGGTGAACAGTTTTGAAGATCTTTCAAAAATCAGAAACAGAGAAGACAAGAATATTAAATTCTATGTGGATGGTGACAAAGATGCTCAGGACTTCTACTACAGATATGACAGAGGCCAAGAAAAAGTGGATAACACTAAAGAATATACCATTAAGACAGAAGCCGGTCTTCCTCTTGATAATAAGGATAAAGAAAAATTCAAAAATATAACTGCTTACCAGATCGATTTCGTGAACAAAGGAGGATTGGTAATGCCTATCATTCTTGAATTTACTTTTGAAGACGGTTCAAAATTGTATGACAAATCTGCCGCACAGATATGGAGACTGAACGAACAAAAAGTTTCCAAGACTTATTATTTTGATAAAAAACTGAAGTCTATTCAGCTCGACCCCATGAGAGAAACAGCTGATATTGATACCACCAATAATTTTTGGAGCAATGCCGGATCCGGTAATGAAACTTCCAGATTCCAACTCTTCAAACAGAAACAGGAGGCGGGCTCTGTAAGGGGAAGCTCAAACGGAAAAGTAAATCCGATGCAGGCTGCAGGTAAGAAATCATAAAATAAAAAACTGTCTAAGGGCAGTTTTTTATGTTTAAAAAATATCCCCATTACAATAGATTATTAGCTTCAAACTAAATAACAACCCAAATTTCAACCCATTATAAATAAATATAAATTTATTTGTAGTACTTCACTAAACAAAAAAACAGACCTATGAGCAGTTTAGAAAAAATAAAGAAACAGTGAGACGCTTCAACAAAGAAGTCATTGAGCAATGTAATTTCGACTCGTTCAGACAACTTATGGATGATGATTTTGTCAACAGAACAGCCCCCCCTGACAGCAACGATGCTAATGGAATGTGGAATACATTTTTCAATATTTTAAAACCTGCATTTCCCGACCTGACTGTAGAAATCTATGATCAGGTTGCCGAGGAAGATAAAGTAACTACAAGAAAAGCAATCATGGGAACCCATACAGGAATTCTAATGGGAATAGAGCCTACAGGTAGGCAGATAAAAATTGACGTGATAGATATTGTACGTCTAAAAAATGGAAAATACTTGGAACATTGGGGAATTAATACACTCCCGACTATTTTATCAGAACTCAGGAAAACAAAATAAAACTTCCTCCGATTGAAGTTTTTTCACTGGGGATTTCTAACTATTATGCGATCCTATCAATTGTGTTTTTATTCGTTCCTCAAAAAGATTGGGTAAAAAATAAATTGTCCTTAGTCTGATCATCTCATAACAATTCAGAATAGAGCCGGAAATTTCCGGCTTTATTATTTTAACTTAAATGTTCTTTCACATTCTTTTTATAGGTTCTTCCCAGCGGAAGATGTTCTCCATTTTTCAGATACACATTCCCGGAATCATAGGAATTGATATGATCTGATAACACTATATAGGATTTATGAATTCTAATGAAACCAAAATGCTGGAATTTTTCTTCAAAGTTGGACATTCTTTCAAGGATCATATACTTTTTCAATGGAGTCATCAGCACAATATATTCTCCGAATCCTTGTATCCACAGAATATCTTTGAGAAAAACCTTATTCATCACATAGTTCGATTTGAACATAATATAATCTTCCTGATGACGGTCATTGGCTGAGTTTTTAAATTGAAAAAAATCCTTTGCTTTATTTACCGCTTTTTTAAAAGTATCAAAATCTACTGGCTTTATAAGATAATGAACCACATCCAATTCAAATGCTTTCACTGCATATTTTGATTCCAGCGTGAGAAAAATACACAGCGGCGGATCGGGAAGCTGTTGTAAAAGCTCTACTCCATTTATTTTAGGCATGTTTATATCAAAAACTACCAGATCTACTTTGTTTGCTTTAAGAAAAATCAAGGCTTCTTCCGGATCCTGAAACGACCCCAGCAGCTCAACCTCTTCCAGCTGGGCACAATATTGCTTGACAAGCTGTAAAGCAGGGTATTCATCATCAACATTTACTACAGTCAGATTAGCCATTTATTTTAATTTTTAAAACAATTTTATAGTGATTATTTTCTTCCGGTCCTGAAAGGAACTCAAATTGACCGGCATACCATTTTTCTAATATATGAAGAACTGCATCATTTCCCAATCCATGATAACCCGTTTCTACCTGATGGGCCTGATAAGCAGCTATAGAGTTGGTGATTTCAAACAACAATTCTGAACCTTCTATGGTGCAGGATAAGTTGATAAAACTTCTCTCTTCTTCCCCTATTGCAGAATGTTTCAAAGCATTTTCAAACAATGTAAGGAGTATAGAAGGCGGGATTTCTGCGATATCAAATTCTTCCTGATTCTGAATGTTTAAAGTGATATTAAGCAGGTTATTGTATTTTAACTGATACAGATCTGCAAGCGCTTTGAGCGAAGAAAGCTCCTGAGCAACACTTATTTTTTCTTTTCCACTGTCATAGATAATATATTGTAATAGCTTGCTAAGCTGCAAAATAGAATCGGATGTCTTTTCTGTATGCACAAAGCTGTTGGCATACATATTATTAAGGGTATTGAGTAAAAAATGAGGATTCAGTTTGGATTTCAACAAATCCAGATAAAGCTGTTCTTTTTCTTCTCCAAGGTTGATTACATCCTGCTCTATAAGAAATTTATCTTTTGTAATTCCTAAAAACGAGGCAACAAGAATCACTACTCCCTGAGAGATATACACATTATAAAGGAAACCTACATAATACCCTTCTTTAGTAAAATTCATGCTGAAAACTGCCGGTTCCCAAAGGATCCTGAAAAGACTGGAAACCAAAAAGGCAATCAATGCATATAGGATAAACTCCGGATATTTGTTGGATAGATAGAAATAAGGAACAAGATAGTAGTATACCAGATAATAGATCCCGACATTCAAAAATACATTCGAAATAATACTCCAAATTAATTCAAAACCATTCAGGAAGTAGTTTTCGGTGAAATAAGTGATCAGAATGAAGATAAAAAAGAAAAAAATATGCTGAAATCTCAATAAAAATTTCCAGCGGTACTTCATAAGGCTTTCCAGAATCTTACCATTAAATAAAACCCTTATAATCAATAGTATAATAATAAAATTTATGATTAAAAACATACTTTGAGCCTTATTTTCAGATTTACCAAATATAATATCTTTTTATATCAAAATGCAGTTCGTTGAGAAAAACTGTCATTGATTGAAAAAATCCAGGTCCGCTCTTCCTAATAAATATATTTGAGAAACTGCAATGTTAATCAAATATTACATGAAACTTAATATAAAATCAACACTTCTTTTATCATTATTCTTATTGAACGGACTTTTATATAGTCAGAGTAAGGATAATTACAATATGTGGTTTCAGTACCTGATGTCGGCAAAGATAACCGATAAAAGTACCTTAACTGCACTTACACAATACCGTTCTTTTGATCTGGCTTATGACACAAGGCTTTTTCTTCTCAATGCCTACGTGGATTATGAGGTGGCAGAGAACATAAAACCTGCGGTAGGAGCAATGTTTCTGGTCCTTGAGTCATACAATGCGGATAATTCTAAAAAAATACGATATGAGAAAAGGCCTTTTCAGCAAGTCACTGCCGAGTATTTTATCGGCAGAACTTCAATATCTAACCGTCTGAGAGTAGAAGAGCGTTTTCTCAGCAATCCGGATGAATTCCAGGTTAGGCTGCGATATCTGATCTCAGTAAGAATTCCTTTCAACAAAAAAGGGGAAAAAGAAAAACTCTATGGCATTCTTAAAAATGAAATAAGAATGAATATTGAAAAAGAAGAACCTTTCGACAGCAACCGTATCACCGCCGGTCTCGGGATCAAAACCGGAAAAAACTCGGCACTGGAAATAGCCTTTATCAATCAGCTGGAAACCGGAAAGACCAGTAACTATGGGTTCATAGGCTTCAGAAATTCTTTTGACTGGAGAAAAAAACAAAAATAATTATATCATTAACAGATAACATACTATGCTTACATTTCTTGGCTTTTTAATGATTGTTATATTCATGTTGCTCATCATGAATAAAAAAATGACTCCTCTTACCGCCCTTGTACTCGTTCCTGTACTCATTGCAGTGATAGCAGGTTTTGGGCCGGAACTGGGAAAAATGATGAAAGAAGGGGTAAAAGAAATTGCTCTTACGGGAGTCATGCTGATCTTTGCCATCCTTTATTTCAGCTTAATGATTGATACTGGACTTTTTGAACCGCTGGTGAATGCCATTTTAAAAGCCGTTGGAGATAATCCGGTAAAAACAACAATCGGCACTGCACTCCTTACCACTTTGGTTTCGCTGGACGGTGATGGGTCTTCTACTTATATTATTGTGGTGGCAGCCATGCTGCCTCTTTATAAAAAACAAGGAATGAATCCCCTGGTCCTTACCTGCATCATTATGCTCGCCGGAGGAATTATGAATATTTTACCTTGGGGTGGGCCTACCGCCCGGGTAATGAGTTCACTGAAACTTGGGCATACTGAAATATTTGTCCCGATGATTCCGGTCATGCTGATTGGTATTGTATGGGTATTTATAGTGGCTTATATCCTTGGGGTAAAAGAGAGAAAAAGAATCAGTAAACACGGAAAATACACAAAATACAGCCAACAGGATATTGCAGGAGAAAATGATCCGGCATTGCGCCGCCCCAAGCTGCTTATTGTCAATCTTATCCTTACTGTTGTGCTTCTTTGTGTAATGATACTTGACATTATTCCTCTTGGAATTGCTTTCATGATTGCGTTTTGTATTGCTTCCGTCATCAATTATCCAAAACTTAAAGATCAGCAGAAAATTATTGCAAAACATTCCGGCAATGCGCTGTCTGTAGCGGGAATGATCTTTGGTGCAGGGATTTTCACAGGAATTCTTAACGGAACAGGAATTATGAATTCTATGGGAAACAGCATCATTGGCATTGTTCCGAAAGACTGGGGAAGCTATCTTAATGTCATCACGGCTATATTCAGTGTCCCCCTCACCTTTTTCTTAACTAATGATGCTTATTATTTCGGAATATTACCCGTGATCACCGCTACAGGTCATCAGATGGGTATTCCTCCTGATATTTTAGGACGGGCAAGTCTTGTAGGCCAGGCTTCCCATTTATTGAGTCCATTGGTTCCTTCTACTTATTTACTGGTCTCTTTAGCCGGAGTAGAATTTTCAGATCATCTAAAATTTACTCTGAAATGGGCAATAGGGTCTTCTGTTGTCATGTTACTGGCAGCATTGGTACTTCATATTATATAAGATTATATTTATAAATTCGTATTCTCATCCTACCTATAATGACAGCTCAATCCAGGCAAAAAACATTTACAGACTCCTATTTGAGAAATCTTAGTCTCTATGTATTCACAGCAATTATTTGTGGAGCATTGGCAGGCTATTACTTTCCTGAAATCGGACGGCCGCTGGAAAAAGTGAGTCATTATTTTTTTATGCTTCTTGAAGTCCTTATCGTTCCGGTGATTTTCATCGCTGTGACGTATGGAATAAGTTATATTTTCAGTATTGAAAATGCGATTAAAATTACATTACAGATGATTATTTATTTCCTGATCATCACCTCGGCAGGTATTGCAGTGGGAATTGGGTTTGGCCTTCTTTTAAAACCGGGAGTAAATACGGAAATAACCGTTTCAATGATTAATAAAAGTTTACCAAAACGTTTTTTAAGCTATTCAATCAATCCGCTGTATCTTAGTAATTATTTACTATTTCTTTTATTATCAATCTCTGCCGGGATAGCTATAGGCCTGTCTAAAGGAAAAAATAAGCTTCTCCGTATTTTAGATGAGGGTAAAGACTTGTTCTTTAAACTGATAAAGTATGTATACATTTTTCTTCCCATTGTTATCTTCTGTAATATCGCCTACGGAATCTCAGTATATGGAATTAATACTTTGCTGCCATTAAGTAAAGTGGTAGCCACAGTGTATCTTGCCTGTCTTGTTTTTATTTTTGGAATTCTGGGACCAGTAACATATTTTTTCAAAATCAATCTCTGGGATTTTTTAATCAGTATTAAAGAAGAGATTATCCTTGTGGTAGCTACTTCTTCTTCAAAAACGGCTTTCCCTGTGATCTTTGAAAAAATGGAATCTCAGGGATATGATCTGAAAATTCTGCGGTTTGTCATCCCGCTTGGATATAATTTTAATCTTGCCGGAGCGTGTATTTATCTTTCTATTTCGTGTATTTTCCTGATCCAGTTTTATAATATTTCACTGGAACTTCATGATTACATCTGGCTGTTTGTTATTATTTCCATGACTTCAAAGACAGCCTCCGGAGTACCTGGCTCAGGATTCCTTGCACTGGTTTTTACGTTGAACCGATTTGAAAAAATTCCGTTAGCAGATATTGCCCTTCTTTACAGTGTAGACCGTTTTATGAATGAGGCAAGATCTGTAACCAATTTCATAGGAATAGCCATTTCAGGAGCTATTATTTCAAAAATAAACCAACAGCAGAAACCTAAATTTCCTTCTGCCTGATCTCAATTTCCAGATATTACGAGTTCCAGATCTATGGTATTCTTTTTCAAAACCGGCAGATTTTCTGGAAATACTGAGGCTTCGGGTACCATTGCAGGAAGCAGGTAAAATCTAGTAATCAATGGCTTGTAACTTTTAACAAGTACAACTCTACTTATTAGCAAAAAAATCATGAAAGCATTCTTTTTCCTTTTAGTACTAAGCAGTACTTATTCTTTTTCGCAGCAGCTGCTTACGCCTCAAAACGTACATATTAATTCCAAATTAATAAAAGACGAAACTTCAGAATCTGTATGGTATGCTGAGAATGCAGGAACCAAAACAGAAATAGGAAGCATTATAACAGAGATCAAAAAACTCAACAAAACAGATCTTCTTATAAAGACTATCGTAAAAATAAAAAAGACACCTGATGCCAGCTGGACAGATTCTACCATCGTGAAGACCGCCAATTTCCTTCCCTCTTACCATTCATCTTATAATTCTATGAGAGATATGGTTCTAAAATCCGGTAAGAATAAGGTAACGGGATATTACCTCGACAAAAAGTCCCAGAAAAAAGATCTTTTTGAAACAGATGCCTTCAATTATTTCGACAGCAGCAGCTATCCGATGATGATAAAATTCCTTCCTCTAAAAGAAAACTACACTTCTGAAATATCAATTTTCGATTACAATCCGAAAGCCAATAAAAACGGAGTCATGAAAGCCTATGTTCTTGACGTTAAAAAAGTGGATTATAAAGGAAAACAGGTCTGGGCTGTAAAAACTACAGATGATATCTCCAACAAAACGACCATAACCACTTACTATATCGATCCGGACACCAGAAAAACCGTTAGTCAGGATATAGAAATGAACAGAATAAAAATGTATGTGGAAGCAATTTAACAATTACACAAACATTCTTATCATTTGATAACCAAATATTTATTATCTAAAAAAAACATCAATATATATCACACATAAAGGAAAAAATATTATCTTTGATTTGCACATAAACACCAGATGTCAAAAAACCTGATTGACTTTAAATGTTCAGGAATAGTACAAATACAAGATATTACCTATGAAAAATGCAAAATCATTAAGCAGAGATGCTCAGAAATCAATCAATGGCGGAGCGGTAGGACACTTCTGCTGCGAATACAATTACAAAGGACAATGCAGCCTTTGGATAGGACCGGGAGAATCTTGCCCATAACAGAGTCCATTGGTACAGTAATCATAAAAGCCGGAAAATTTCCGGCTTTCTCATTTTTATTTTTCTGCCAAATTTTCACATTCGGGCACAAAATTCTGCCATTTCATCCATCACTCCCCCATGGCATACATTTAGAGAATTACTAGTCAGGAATAATTAAAAAATAAATATATTATGTCAGTAAACTTTAAACCATTAGCAGACAGAGTTTTGGTAGAACCAATCGCTGCAGAAACTAAAACAGCATCAGGTATTATTATCCCGGACACTGCAAAGGAAAAGCCGCAAGAAGGTACTGTAGTGGCAGTAGGTCCTGGTAAAAAAGATGAGCCTACAACTGTTCAGGTAGGTGACAAAGTTCTTTATGGAAAATATTCAGGTGCTGAATTGAAGCTTGAAGGTAAAGATTATTTAATCGTAAGAGAAGCTGATCTATTAGGAATCATCGGGTAAACCTGTACGTTGTACAATGTAAAATGTACAACGTATTCATGACTGATAAAAAAATCAAACATTAAAAAGTAATCAAGTACATTGTACATCGTACATTGTACATTAATACAAGAAAAAAATGGCAAAAGAAATAAAATTCGATATTGAATCAAGAGACGCTTTAAAGAGAGGTGTAGATGCATTGGCTAATGCAGTGAAGGTAACTTTAGGTCCTAAAGGTAGAAATGTGGTAATCGAAAAATCTTTCGGTGCTCCTCATGTAACTAAGGATGGTGTTTCTGTTGCAAAAGAAATCGAACTTGAAGACAGAGTAGAAAATATGGGTGCGCAAATGGTAAAAGAAGTTGCGTCCAAAACTAATGATATCGCAGGAGACGGTACTACTACCGCTACTGTATTGGCACAGGCTATCGTAAGAGAAGGTCTTAAGAATGTAGCTGCAGGTGCTAACCCAATGGACTTAAAAAGAGGGATCGACAAAGCTGTAACTGCTGTTGTGGAAAACCTTAAGTCTCAATCTAAAACTGTTGGAGATTCTACAGAAATGGTAAAGCAGGTAGCTTCTGTTTCTGCTAACAATGACGAAACTATCGGATCTCTGATCGCTGAAGCTTTCGGAAAAGTAGGTAAAGAAGGAGTAATCACTGTAGAAGAAGCTAAAGGTATTGATACTACTGTAGATGTAGTAGAAGGTATGCAGTTTGACAGAGGATACCAGTCTCCTTACTTCGTGACTAACCCTGAGAAAATGGTAGCTGAAGTAGAAAACCCTTACATCCTTTTGGTAGAGAAGAAAATTTCTTCAATGAAAGAATTACTTCCGGTTCTTGAGCCAATTGCACAAGGAGGGAAATCTCTATTGATTATCTCTGAAGAAGTGGAAGGTGAAGCTTTAGCAACTTTAGTAGTAAACAAACTAAGAGGTTCTCTTAAAATTGCTGCAGTAAAAGCTCCGGGATTCGGAGACAGAAGAAAAGCAATGTTAGAAGATATCGCTATCCTTACAGGTGGACAGGTGATCTCTGAAGAGCAAGGTTTCACTATGGAAAACATCTCTTTAGATATGCTTGGAACTGCTGAGAAAGTAACCATTGATAAAGACAATACAACGATCGTAAACGGTGGTGGTGATGAAGCAAAAATCAAAGGAAGAGTAGCTCAGATCAAAGCTCAGATGGAAACTACAACTTCTGACTATGACAGAGAGAAACTTCAGGAAAGATTAGCTAAGTTAGCTGGTGGTGTTGCTGTACTTTACGTAGGAGCAGCTTCTGAAGTGGAAATGAAAGAGAAAAAAGACAGAGTAGATGATGCCCTTCACGCTACAAGAGCAGCTGTTGAAGAAGGTATTGTTGCAGGTGGTGGTGTTGCTTTAGTAAGAGCAATCTCTGCTTTGGAAAACCTTACAGGAATCAATTCTGACGAAACTACAGGGATCAAAATCGTTAAGAGAGCTATCGAGGAGCCATTGAGACAAATCGTGGCTAATGCAGGTGGTGAAGGTTCTGTAATTGTTGCTAAGGTAGCTGAAGGATCAGGAGACTTCGGATACAATGCGAAAACTGACGAGTATGTTCACATGCTTGAAGCAGGTATCATTGACCCTACGAAAGTGACAAGAGTTGCCCTTGAAAATGCAGCTTCTGTTTCTGGTATGCTTCTTACTACTGAATGTGTTATCACTGAAGTGAAGAGCGCTGAACCAGCTATGCCAATGGGTGGTGGAATGCCAGGAATGATGTAACGGTCAGCGACCGAAGCAGATTAATATATTAACCGCTCTACTTTGTAGAGCGGTTTTTTTATGGTTTCCCATAATAAAATTTTATGATAATATTTTAAATTAGCTAAATCTATTATAATATTGCCCTCATTAAAAAATGTCAAAAAAAATAAATTCTTTATTCGTTCCTCTTAGAGTTAATTTCAGGAAACATGGATCCGAAATTGCTGAAGACGTTTTTTACAGGTTTCACCCGGCAATATTAAATGTAGGTTCAGAGATTTGTGTCTTTTGTAAGGTACAAAAGAAATTAACAAAAGAACATGTTCTCCCAAAATGGCTATTTCAAAATAAAACAAATATTGGATTTGAAATAGAAGTAAATCAACAATCAATTTCTTATATAAAAAGCGTCATACCTGCATGTGAAAATTGCAACAATTCAATTTTAGCAGAGATCGAAAAAAAAATTATATATATATTAGAAAATCTTGAACAAAAGGAATATTATGATGATAATGATTTAGCAAATATTATCCGATGGCTTGAGATTTTGGAGTATAAACTTCAAGTATTTTCTACTAGATTAAAATATATAAAATATGCCAATGAACCTTTCTCGGATTTTGGAACACTTCCGGTTTCTTGGATGAATCACTTTTGGGAAATGAACCCTTTTAAAGCATTGAGTAATATTAAGTTTACCCAACGCAACATCAGTATTAAAGATAAATCATCAAGATTGAATTCTTTAGTAATTTTCAGTACTAAAGAGCCTCATTTTGAATTTTTCCATTTACCTACTGAATATATTTTTATCACCTTTCCAATGTACAATAATGCTCTATTCTATTTTTTTAGAAAAAGATTTGAGAGTGTTAAAGATTCTCATACAGAAGCAATTGAAATTATGAAAAAAATTCTTGACTAATTCTAGACATCCATGTTGTGTAATGTACTCAAACTTCGGATAAAATGCTAACCCCCGCTGCAAAGTCTCCCGACTTTGAGCAAATAATAGCAGGCATTATTGTCACAACGAAGGTAACCAGAGTTGCCCTTGAAAATGCAGCTTCTGTTTCCGGAATGCTTCTTACTATTGAGTGTGTAATCACTGAAGTGAAGAGCGCTAAACCAGCTATGCCAATGGGTGGTGGAATGCCAGGAATGATGTAATAGCGTACCGCTGAGACAAATTTAATATATAAACCGTTCTGCTTTTGTAGGGCGTTTTTTTTTGTTTATTAAAAGTTTGAAAAAGTGAAAGCACTCTAAAATAGGGAGGCTTATCAATTCCCAAATTTCAACATGAATTTATGAAAATGAAAGGTTTCCACATTTATCCGACTCTATTTTTTAATTTAGTTTTTTTTCTTAATTTAGTTTATGGAAAAATGTCAACTATAATTGATCTAAATGAATTTTCAGTTCAATTTAACTTGTACATCAATAATACTTTTCCATTAGCTATAACCATGAATCAACAACTCTACAAAATATTAAATGAGAGCTATTTCTGAAAAACTTCTGAGAATAGAGAAGATTATTAATAAATTCGAATCAATTAAAGATGAATTTATTGATATAGAAAAAAGACTAAAAAAAACATTAGCAGATCTGCTTGACCAATGTTCGAATGATTTTGATTTATCTAAAGAAAATAGTGTTAGAAAATTAAAGTTTTACAGTGTAGTCTCACGTGTAAAAGAATTTGATAGTTTGTCAGAAAAATTAGTTAGAAATAATGATTATAATAAATTTGATGATATCTTACAGGATTTAGAAAATTATAATCAATTAGATTTAAAGACAAAAATCAAAGAACTTGACGATATAATTGGTATTAAAATATTAACAGATCTAAATATAGACACTGTTAATATGTATAAATTGATTAGTTCTTCAAAGTTTATCGAATTAGCAAAAAATTCCGGGATACTTCTTAATGAAAATGATCTAAAAAAACAACCTGTCAAAATGAAAAATGGACTTAATATATATAAAGTTCGTTGTAAATTTGATGAATGGAATTTTGAATTACAAATTAAAAGTAAGTTAGAATCTGCTTGGGGAGATATGGAGCACTCAATATTTTATAAAGATTACAAAATAACTCCAGTTAGAGATTTAGCTCAACAATCAATGAATCATATAGGAAAATTATTATTAGAAATTGATAATTTTCTTCAAGAGATTCGAAACGCAAATGAAAATTTTTCTATAAACTCCAAAGTAATATTATTTATTAATCAATTTGAAGAAAAGTATTCCCCAATTATAAGAGATAAATTAAATGGGATTTCCTTTAATTTTAAAAAGATAGCATCAGTTTTCTATAATATATTTCAAATAAATGGAGGTATAATAAATTCTAACAATATCAATACTGATTATCAGAATATTGATTGTCAAAAATATAATTCGTACATTAAATTTAGAAATGAGGATTTTGACCTTCAAATATTTGAAGCAATTATACTTTCAAATATTACAGAATCAATCACAGATCAAAATATAGAAACATCTTTAGATACATATTTTGGATTAATTAAAGAATCTTATGTTAAAATGACATTAGATAATCACTTGATTCAAGATGAAGAATTAGCAAATGAAATTATTGAAATAATATTTGATGTTTGCAATAACTATAACTGTAAAGAGTATATTTTAAATACTAAAAATCTATATTATCACATTGGTAATATCATTATAATAATTGATTCAATAGAAGTACTAGAATTAGATCGTGAAATACTTAATCAAATTATATCAATATATACAATACATAGCTTTGATGGAGATATATTAGAGTATTGTAAGACAATTGATAAAGATATTCTGACAGAAAATCTTGAAAAAGCTAAGTTAGAAATTGAAAAAATATCTAATGATGCAAAACATCTTTTATCAAAAAATTTTTCCAAATTAATAAGTAGCTTAAATTAGAATATGAAATTTCCAGCAATTAAATATAATCAATCAAATTATAGACTTGTTTCTACAGTTTTACCATTTAATTTAATAAATAGATTAAGTAAAACTCTAATTTATGGGAAAGATGAAGGAGGCTATCAAAGAGAGCAAGATCAAAAGCATTTTTTAAATATTAAAAAATATATAGAGACAAATGACTTTATATTCCCCAACTCAATCATTTTAGCCATAGATGAAGTGAAATTTCAAGAGATTGTTTCTTATGATCATGATAATAAATCTCTCGTTTATTTAAATTTTGAAAAAATAAATGATATCGTTTTTAGAGTAGTTGATGGACAACATCGCTTATTAGGAATTCAGAATGCTATATTAAAAGATGAATTATTAGAAGAATTACAATTGCAAATTTCTATAATATTGACTCCTGCAAATAAGAGGTCTATCGAAATGGAGATTTTCAGTAATATTAATTCTAAGGCAAAAAGACTAAAAACAGATTTAATTGAACTTGCAAAATATGATTATAGAATTATTGAAAATAAAGTAGGCAAAGATGAACTAAATCAACATATTGCGATTAATACCGCTTTTTATTTAAATGAAAATTTCACTAGTTCAAATGTATGGCAGAACGCAATTAAAATAGACATTCATGGTGAGCATAAAATTGGAATAATTGGCGTTAAAGCATTTAGCGAAGCTATTTCTGGAATAATTGCAAGTTATCTAAACAAAGATTCAAATAAGATTAGTTCGCTAGATGTTAGTAATGATCTCATTATTTATTCAAGAAATACTGCAAAAGAGTTAAGTGAATTTATTATTAAAGCTTGGCAAATTGTTTATAAAAAATGGAATAATACTTTTCTAGATCCACATAAAATTATTGATATTGATAATCAATATAAATCTATCATTTATAATCCATCTTTTTATATTCAAAAAACACTTGGCTGTAAATCAATAAATTACATACTTCATGATTTGTTAAAACAAAAATTTGGCAACAAATTTAATCAAGAAGTATTATTGGAATTTGAAAAAATAATTTTTGAAAGCAAATTAAACGATTCAGATTGGCTATTAGGAAAAACTTTAAGTGGGATAAGTTCCGAATCTGGATTTAACAAGGTTTCACGCATTATTAAAAATGAAGAAGATTTTATTCGAAAAGAATAATATGGTTTGTCTTCTCTATGCATAAAGTGGTAAACTTCCCTGTTTTTGAAGACTTTCCCTTTTGGTAAAGTCTTCAAAAACACTTTAACTAAATTAAACTATATTCCATTTCCCCTATCTTTAACTATATGAAGGACTACGAAACAACCTCCCCATTTGAAATGTTTGAAAGATTAACAAAAATTGGAGCTTCCATTTCTTATAAATTTGATGGTATTCTTGAAAAAGATAAAAGAAAAAATAAGTCAACTTACTATTTAGCGAAAGTTTTGAACACAAATATGACTATTTTAAGTCTTATTAATGGAAGTTTTAATGGTATCGAAAATTATTCAGACTCTCTTGATTTATCGACCATTTATTCTTTACTAAGAAATCAAATTGAAACCTGTAATATCTACTGGTATTTAATTGATGATTATTCAACAAATGAAAATTTAGATTTAAAACTTACAATTTTTGAATACCATGATACTCTTTCATCTCAAATAATCTATAATTCATTGTTTTACACAGAGGAAAATGAAGAATACTTTAAAGAAAAAGAAGAAAAGCAATTAATTGAAATTAAAAATAATCCTAATTTTGAATTACTAGATAATAATACAAAAAAGCAAATTTTAAGTGGTAATAAAAGCACCATTGATACACAATTTGAAATTATAACTAAAAGAGCGATTGATTTAAAAATATTCAAAGCATATTATAAAATATTTTCGACTCATATACATTCCTCTCCAACTGCAATTAAAAATTTAACTTCTTCAAAAATTAATAAAGATCATGAAGAGTTTGAGATAATGTTTATGTTTATCTCCCTAAATTATATTAGTTTATTCATTGCAGATATGATACTATCAATAGTTAAACTTTGGAATCTTAATGATTTAAATAAAGATGATGAACAACTCCTTAAATTTTTAAGAAAGCAATTATAGCTGTAAATAACTTATCACTAACATGAGCATTGCAAAGTCCCTTTCTTCCTACGCCCGCTAAGATTTTTTCTTTATTTCCATCTCTTTTACAAATTCGTATTTCTCTTCCAAAATCGGTTGTTCAGGCCAAAAGTCTTTTGGAGAGCATCCTAAAACTTTTGATATTAAGTTTAAGCTTTTGATATTATATTTCGCTGTTTTAGAATGTGCTTCAACATCTGAAATATAACTTGTGCTCTTACCAATAGCTAAAGAAAGAGAAGTTTGGCTAATACCTCGGTGTTCTCTTATTTCTTTCACTTTCAAAATTATATATCGCTCTATTTCGTCTAAAGAATCATGCATAATGACAAAGTGAGCCAAAAACAAAATAAAAAACTAAGGACTATAGTCCTGTATTTCGAAAATATTATTATATTTGGAAAAGATTACTCATTAGAGTAATTTTGCGATACTTCAAAGAAATATAGAAGCTATTGCTTAGAGTCTTGTCATAGAAAACTGGTAATTTTTAAAGCAACAAGATGATAAGTATGAAGCTCACGACCTAGGCGTGGGCTCTCTTATCTGTTGCACGGTATACCAGTACCTCTATGACGGATATTGTAGAGTCCCATGCCGTTTTATTTTCATGCAGTTCTGCTTTTCTACAATCATCTTTTTCTAAGCCTGCTTTCCCACATCAAGTATCATGAGATGTTACAATGGGGTGTACAATCCATTGCGGCCTTAAGGCTTTCAGAAAGACACAAATTTTATCATAAGTTTTTATTTTTTGTCTTGTAGGGCGGGAAGTTCTGCCCATGCTGAACTTCCTCCCTTTTTATAACCTATAAAAAATCGTGTCATACAAATAGTATTTAGGTTACAGAACAAAGCTTAGCTTATACCAGTATCATGAAGTTTCCATGATGCATACCCCACTACGTTCCATACAACCCAACCGTGATGAAAAGAAATAATCCGTTCCCTATAGAAGGAATTAATTACAAAATACGAAAGCATGAAAAAAACTAAAATACCCTTTGAAACCCAATGTCGGGCAGTGCGTAAAAAGCATTCCGGAGTACAGCTTATGGAAATATTTTTTCAGTTCAATGATCTGGCGGCCTCTAAAGAGCAGCTAAACCGCATTATGAGTTATGCAGTAAAGAGAAATATCTGGATCAGGGAAGATCCATCCGCCATTGTTCACTTTCGCCAGTCGATGCAGTCGTTTGTGCGGGCAGGCTATCTCATCACCCCGAAGAAAAAGAAAAGTCCCCTCCCTACTCGGTTGAAAAAAACCTCTCCCCTGCTACTGGGTTTGCTTTCGGAAAAAGAATACCGGAACCCGTTGCTGGTGTTCAAAAAAGCATTCAGAGAATACAGCATCAAGGAATTTGACTATTTTATTTGCGGGATGGTTTATTTCGCATTAGGTGCTTACCGCAATATCCCGGAAAGTAATATCGTGAATCCGTACATTCATCTGACAAAAATGCTGGATGCAGCCCATCTCATTCTGGAAAGGAGAAGGAAAGAATAAAGATAGTCTTGCTCCGCCATACACAATCTCCCTACTTTGCGCTAATAAACTAAGTAATCCTAAATTTTCCGATTTAGGATTATCTATAATATTATTTCATCTAAAATACCTTCTTCCACTCCCCCAACTTTACCTATATTTGTTTCGTAACCACAATAAACATGCACAACCAAAAGGGTAATGGAATGAAAAAAATATTTTGGATATTAATTGTTGTCCTTTTTACAGTAAGCTGTTCTAAAAGTAAAAAACAAGAAGAAACAGAACTAAACAAAATAGTGAATGCTGTTTTGAAATACGAATACAATCGTAATGCTTCAAAAGAGAATCCCTATTTAGTTAATCCTGAATTGCTACAATTAAAAATCTATACTCCCAGCCCAAAAGAAATGTTGGGAGAAGAACCGGGCCCACCACCATTTTTTAATAAAAGTGTTGTTCATTTGCTTGATTTTAAGAACAATAAATCAGAAGAAAGAAAATCTGATTCTTTGCATCTGTTACAACAAAACCAATATGTTTTTGATTCTCTGAAAGTTGATCGTAAAATAAACCCCAATATAAAACTCGCCACTAAGGAAGATATTAATAATCGTGTAAAGTTCTGTGAATTTTCCAATCCTGTGTACTTCAAAGACGGACATGCTTATATAGAATCCAGATATTTTGACTCTTCTTTTGGAATTGGTTTCGGCTATCTTCTGGAAAAACAAAAAGATGGAAATTGGATGGTAAAAAAGGTGATCAATACTTTTATCACTTAAAAACACTACCCAGATCCGCAAAGTCTCCCGAGTTTGAGCAAATAATATTTATAGCCCAGAAATCAACAAATTAGAAATTTTACTAAAAAAATTTCTTAATATTTAAATATCATGAAATTTTTAAATTATCTATTAACTTACATTACCGTATTATTTTTTTTAACGTCAGCAGCCAAACTTTCAATATTAACGAGCGTTTCATTCAAATCAACACTCGTGATATTTTCAGACCTGCTTCCCGAATCCAGATGATAAGTTCATTAAAATTTAAGAATGAATATTATTCTATATTTCAGGAAGATCAATTATATTATATGGGACATTCCCAAAAATATTTGGTAAAATATAACATTTTGGGAGAAATACTAGGGACTGTAATACTACCTGAAGATCTTTCCCGTAGTTATTATTTAGATTTTTTCGTATCTGATAACCAGCTCTATATCCAACAAAATAATAATGAAAGGTATATTCTTGATGTAAATGCAAACAAATTTATAGAAACAACCTGGCTCATCCTCTTATTTTCTCTTGCTTGTTTAAGCTTTGCACCTATTATCATACTGTAAAGATAAATAATTAAGAATTTTTTTTCTGAAAATTAGAAATATACGTTATAAACTTATATAAAATAATTGTCTACTTTCGATCAGTACAAAATAAGTAAAAAAATACGACAGGTTTTGTCGCCTAATGTATATACCTTTGTACAAGTCGTTTAACATAATAAAAAACTCACACTTTATTAGAGTTAATTACTTTTAATTTTATATTTTTAACTTCTAAACCTTTAAACAAATTCAGTTATGAAAAAATTAACGTCACTAAAAAACGGTAAAGTACTTAATACAGGTAGCCTAAAACTACTTCATGGCGGTAAAAAAAGCCTTCTTCCTGAGGGCGTATGTAGTGGTTCAGGAACAGCTAATGACCCCTATGTTTTAGCTTCAGTAGTTATTCCTTCTGGTGCATCTGACGGGTGTTAATTACAATTTATATCAGGGCTTTTTCTTTGTAGAATCAGCCCTTTTTTTATTATGATTTTAATTTTATCTACTACACATGATGACGACACAAATGTTGTTATGGAACATTTAGCGAATATGGGGGAATCCTGTATTCGTATTAATGATGTCGATCTATTTAATGGAACAACGAAAATATATTATAAAATTTCTTCCCCCACTTCATTAACTGTTGAGAATAAATTATTTGGAAGTGTGGATTTGAGCCAAGTTAGAGCTGTATGGTATAGAAAATGGGGCAATTTTAACAAATATAAAGATTTGCTTGATCAGAATATTTCAAATGAAATGTTCCAATATTTACATTCAGAGTATTATGGTATTTTAAAAACAATTCTATATTTTTTGAATGATAAAAAATGGATAAATCATCATTCAAAAGTCAACAGATTAAATAAAATTGAAATGTTGGCTATAGCAAATAATATAGGATTAAAGATTCCGTCTACAGTAATTGCAAATAATTTTGATACAGAGAAGAAAGATTGGATTACTAAAGCTGTTAATGAAGGGGCAGTCATCAGCCATAATCAAAAAAAATTTCCTTTAATGACAGTAGAATATAATAATTCTACTGTTTCCTTTTTCCCAAGTTTATTTCAACAACATATTTACAAAGAATATGAGCTTCGGATTTTTCATTTAAATGGGAAAAATTATCCTATGGCTGTATTCTCTCAAAATGACGAGCAAACTTCTGTAGATTTCAGGAATTATAACCAGAATAAACCGAATCGATTTGTCCCTTACCAATTACCTGAAGATCTTAACCACAAAATCTGCCAACTAATGAAAGCATGTCACATAGATACAGGTTCTATTGATATTATAAAGGGGGTAGATGGAGAATATTATTTTTTAGAAATTAATCCTTCAGGACAATTTAGAATGACATCTTATCATTGTAACTATAACCTGCATTATGAAATAGCAAAACAATTAAAAAAAATGAATGATGAATAAGAGCTTACTGCAGGAACTTAACCCGCATAAAAAAGAATTGCTTCCGGTTATTTTTGCCCAGGTTACTGAAAATAATAAATTAGTAACACAGTCACTAAGAAAAATTGAAGCTAAAAAGTATCAGTCAGAAATTTTTTGTTTAAAACCTTATAAAGATGGAATTAGCCCACCTAAACCTTGATATTAATAAAAAATGCTTTTTTTTTGCATGTTGTATTCCGGTGAAAGGTATTCAATTAGGGGCTATTTATGATTTGCAAAGGGATGATATTGAACGGGTTCCCAATTCTCTGATTGATTTTATTTATAATATTCATTCTAAAACTATAATGAATATTATAGAAGAATGGAAAGATGATGATATTGCGCAGGAATACATAGAGTTTCTGATTGAAAAAGAGTTTATTTTTTTCGCATATAAAGATCATTTTCCAAATCTTTCAGATGATTGTTTTAATGATGATGTCTCAAAAATTGAATTTGCTACAATTATTGTATCAGATGATTTAATAGACAAAATGCAATATATTTCGAATAGAATTGATTATTTGGGAGTTAAGCGTTTACATTTCCATTTTTCACTTAATGTGGATGTAAAAAAAATCCATAATGTACTGAATTCTCTTCAAAAATCTTGTGTTACAGATTTATCTGTATCATTGCCCTACCAGGAAAATTTTACTGCCTCTGTAGTATTAAAAGAGCAAAGATTAAAAAGTATCTATTTTTATCAATCGCCTTATTCGAAGGAAGATAACTACGGTAGGATAAATTTATATTATTTAAAGCAAGATGAAAGTAATTTATTTGTTCCAAAATCGAGTATCGATACAATCGCTATCAATCATAGAGCATTCCTTACAGCAAAAAAATTTAATCTTGGCCTATACAAAACTATCCTCGTAGATCATTTGGGGAGAATAAGGTTAAATGCCGTAGATCAAAAAGATTATGGAATATTTTTAGGGTCAAAAGAAGAGATAGAAGAAAGTTTATCAATCCTCTCTGAATTATGGAGTATAAATAGGGATAAAATTCACCCATGTAAAGATTGTGAATTAAGATATGCCTGTACTGCAAGCTTCATCCCAGAATATATACCGGAAAGAGAAGGATATTTCGTAAATTGTAATTATAATATTCACACCAATGAATGGATTCATTAAACATATAAGTATATTAGCTTTATTCTGCTTAACGAGTTGTCAAAATTATTATTTTTTAAAAGAGCAAAGAGTTGAATCTGATAATCAATCATATAGCAAGTTTAAATTATATTTTGATCAAGGGAAAAACCAAATTGATTTTTATACTTATGGGGATTATGTGTATAACAAAGTGGATAAACAATATATATATTTCACTTCCTCAGAAATGAGAAAATTGTTATATCATAATATTCCGCAAAATTATACAGAGCAATTTTTATTTATGTATACTTATCAGCCTACATTTTCAAATATTTTAGGCTTTTATTATAAAGGAGTTTCTATTGAAGAAGTGAAAAAAAGATATTCTGAAATACCACATAAAGAAGATTTAAATCAAGTGTTTTCTCGTTACTCTTTCGGAAAATTTCAGGTTTTTGATTTGTTCAAAAAAGTTGATGGCGGAGTGATAAGGTTTGTAGCAATAAATAATCCTAACTATCCTAAAGATCCCAACTATAAAAACTTTAACAAAGAAATTAATGATATGTTCTTTGAAAATAATAACTTATTATGGGACGGATATGTAGAACCTATTAATTAAAAAAACTTTATGAAAAAAAATATTTTAACTTTCCTTTTTATTTTATCATGCCTTACTGCTTTTCAGGGCCAGACATATAGGATTTATTATCAGATGACATATAAAATAGATTCTACAAAAAATGAATCAGCAAATAAAAAAATGTTATTAGATGTCAAAGATGAAATTTCGAAATTTTATTCTTACGATTTATATCATATAGATTCGTTAGCTCTTCATAATGTAGATGTTCGGACAAAATCCGCGGATTTTGATTTTATGATAGCAAAAAACAAAAAAGAGAATAAAATAGAAAAATATTATATAATTGGATTGGATAGGTATTCTCTGAAAGAAGACTGTCCTAAATTAGATTGGAAAATTACAGAAGAAACCAAAAATATTGATAATATAAATTGCCAGAAAGCTACTTTACATTATAAGGGAAGAGATTGGACAGCGTGGTTTGCTAAAGAAATTCCTTTCCAAGAAGGACCTTATGTTTTTAATTCTTTGCCTGGTCTTATAATAGACATAAGAGATTCAGGAGATAATTATATTTTTACCATGACTGAACTTAAAAAAGATAATGGAGAAGTAAATATGGAAACCGATTTCATTCCGGTTACTCAAAAACAATTAAACAAACTTTATCTGGATTATTATAATGATCCTTACAAGGAACTCAAGGCAGGAAAAGCTGTAATGAAGGTTGTGGATGAATCAGGAAGAGTAGTAACCCCTAACTTTAAGCAACTTACTGAATTTAAACAAAAGCTTTTAAAAAATAATAATAATCCTATAGAACTCTCGGAAGCTATCAAATATCCATAGGGAAGCTCACGAAATAAGGCTGCCCCCTTAAATTTGGCCTAATCCTGAGAAAGTAACCAGGTGTCCTGAGCATAATATTAATCTTTTGATAGATTTTATCCTTAACGTACAAGATTCTACAGTTATATGACCACTGTGCATAAAAAAGCTCATACAGTTATTGTAGGAGCTTTTTTATGTATTTTCTCCCGAATGTATTTTGATAAAATTTATAATTTTGAAAAATACATGAGTAGGCGAAGCCGATTTTAATAGTCGGAAAAACATTCTCTTATTCCTTCCCTTTCTTAAATTACTGATATCCTTTAAAATAGTTGGTAAGCGATTCGCTGTCTTTCGGGTTCGACTTCTGCCACGCCCTTAGAACCTGCGACTGCTGTACATAACTATCCCATTTAGCTTTTTCTACGATAACATTTCCGTCCTGGTTAATTTCCTGAAGAACTTCGCCCTTGATCTCCTGTTTTGTCCTAACACTTTCTTTATAATATTTTAGTCCAGAATACCCCCCAAATAGAGCCAGTCCCCAACCTGATATCATCACAAACAAAGAAATATACAGCACAGGTTTATAATGCTTAAAATAATCTTTGTACGATTCCAATTTCTTCAGGTCTTCCGGAGAAATTCCAACCCTTATATTCATAACGCTTTCCCTGAGTTCCTTCAGGCTGTGATCGATCAGCTCTCCGGCTTCATTCAGCTTTTTATCCATGCCGGAAATTCCGGAGTTTAACTGCCATCTCATTCTGGAAAGGAGAGGAAAAAAATAGATGAATATTTTATGGAATTTTACGAGCTAAGAACAACATTACTGAATAAGTATGACCATGATGTAATGATTAAATTTGGTGGTTAGAAAAATAATACAAACAGCCATGAAACGACAATTATTCATATTTATATTCCCCAGCTGTGTAAAGTCTCCCGATTCTGATCCGATACATAAAACAAAAACAGTATTTTTAAAACCTTTACAGGACAGCTAAGATATCCTGCACTTCAAAAAAAGACGAAATGGAAAGAATTTCAAACGATATAAAAGCACTTATGAATCAGGCTGAAATTGAAATAGAAAATTTTGAGTTAAAGCCGGGAGAAAAAATAATTGCTTATTTCTCAGAGTTACCACCCATTAAGGGGTTTCCGTATAGAATAATTTTAGCTGAAAATCCTGACGGAGTTATCCATTCGAAATTCAGGCAGTGGGATACATCATACAACCTTACGCAATGGGCTCTTGGAATTTATAATCTGGACAGACTCAGGATCATAGTGGACGAAAAAAAAAAAAATCCACAACAGATAAAGCAATGTTGAGGGAACAGTTTTCACTGTTGGAGCAAATAAAACTGCCGGAAAGTATAAGCGATGAGAAAGCAATTGTTTTGGATGGTTCTGAATGGAAATTCGGAATCAATCTTACAAATGAAAATATTAATTACACCTGGAAAGCATCAACAGTAGCTATCAATCTATTCGTTCCGATCATTGAACTGATGAGAAAACAGCATTTGGATAGAATTGAATGATTAAATCCCAAAAGTGACCGTAAAAAACAAAAAATTATTTTGATCTTTTTGGTTTTATGCTTTATTTTACCTTTCTAATAAACAGAAATATAAAAATTAAAATGGGAACCCTGCACGAAGTCTATCAGCTGCAACCGAAAGTCCTTACTTGTGGTGCCATCCTGCGCGTCAGGAAAGACCAGGAAACTCTTTTCTTAGAAAAATATGCTATCAACAGAGACTTGTATAATGAAGGACAGGGAATTTTTTCAAATACATTTGTAACCCATTCTGATAATGGAAAAGTCAGAAGATATGCACTTTACGCAAAAGAAAAAATAATTGATTTTGAAGAGCCCGGCGTATATATATCAATACAGGATGGCAGTAAAAATGGTTTTGGAAGAGATTTCGACGAATTGATACATGAGATGTCTCCCTATTTGGAAGACACCTTATTTTATGTAATCTGGGATTTTATAATCAACCGATACGAAATTAAAAATGGAAAATTACATTTCAAAAGTACGGAGAACTTCTCCTCCTGGAATTATAATTTCGAAGATTATCTACTGGCAAACTATACATCTTCCACACAACTCATTGCCGATTTTTATGTTGAAAAAGCAAATGAATTGATATTATTACATAATAGATTAAAAGAGTATGGAAACAATCCAAATGAGCTGTACGAAATAGAAGAATATGAAGAGTTGCTAGCCAACATTAACAATCATAAGAAGTACATTTCAATTGGGAGATTTACTGAATTGGAAAATTGGCTGAAAGTTCAGATTAATGAGTATGAATCGTAATTTAGATACAGATGAGTATTGAACTGATCCTTAATTTATATAAAAAGATCATACTATTTGAATATAAAAAGATCTGATTAAATAATGGAAAAAGACAATTTTGAAAATTTTAAACGAGAAACAGGATAAAAAGCAGATCGCTTGAAGAAACCAAAATTATTTATGAGTATTTAAAAGAAGGTAGTGACTACCCAGCAAAATGGTTATTAGAAAAAATTGAAGTTCACAAAAATAAATAATAATTGCCTTATTAATCCTTAGCAGCAATTACCAGACGGTGGCAAAGTATCACGGCTCTGAGCCACTAAAATAAAAACAGTACTTTTAACACCTGCTTTGAGGTACGGACATTTTCAGGATCCTATGGGTAGTTTAATAAAAACTGATAAATAACATGAGAGTAGCCATTTTTTCTGATATACACGGTAAAATATTATTGCCTTTCAAATTGGTTGATCTCTACCAAAAAGAAATACCATTGATTTTATTTTGCAGTGTGGAGACATGGGAGCTTATCCCAATATCGACAACCTGGACAAAGCCAGAACCAATCACCAAATCATAACACCATTGAAAACAAAATTAGTACTCCTTTCATTTTTGGGATCATTTTTAGCCCATGCACAAACACTTAATTTTCGAAATCTCGCCAATATGTCCGGAGGCAGAGGTGTCGCAGCCAGTGTAATAGTGGATGATAATATATACGTGAGCAATGGTTATCAGGAAAAAGCAAGTGATGCAAAGCCCTTCTACTTTGAGTTAGAAACACAAATCATCCGAAGCCATCATTACTTTGGATAGTGAGAATATCAGTAAATGATATATATATGTAAATAGAATAATACAATGAAATTTTTAAAGCTGCTTTTTCTGATTCTTATCATCAGCTGTACAAAATCCAATTCAAACACTAATGTGGATCATTACGATCATTTTAATATAAATCCCAGTGATAAAAATTGTGAAAATACCTTTCAATTTGGAAAAGCAAGCTTATGTATTCCAAAAATTGCAGGAATGTATAATATAATTCACAACACAACATCCAAAGATTATATACAAAGCAAGAATTTTCCTGGAAATACTCTTGTTGCTTATTATGTAAATAAAAAAATATATAAAAATTTACAAGTCTTATGGGAAGATCAATTTGATGATTTTTTTCAGATCTATGTTACCAATCACAATGAAAATAAAGATGTAGACACTTCTTATTTTACTGAAGTAAATGAAGATTATCTCAAAAAATATTTAAATTCTGATAAGTGGGAAGCGCTAAAAGAAAGACTAGAAAATATAAATGAAAAAAATGTTTTTGAGAAACCGGTAATAATAGAAACCTATTCATTATCTAAGAATTCAATGCAATATGTTACATTCATAACCATCAAAAAGGAAAATACATCCAAAAATATGATTACAATTGGAAATATGTTCATTGTACAGAACCGTTTATTTTTTCTAGTTATAATAAATTTTATCATAACTTCAACTCAATAGAAGAAGCCAAAAAGAGAAATAATGAGCTTATGCTAAAAATCATAAACAATAACAAATAATTAATAATCATAAGGTTATACAGAGCCTCCCAACTTTTGAATCAGACAAATAAATCATCCGAAGTCTACAGGCTTCAGATATGTTTCCTTTTTATAAAGTAAAATCCACGTTATAAGTAGAATATCATTGCAATTCGTAGATTTGAGCTACAGAAAGCTAAAACTAATTATCATGAGAAACTCAATTCTAATAATTGCTCTATTACTATCAACATTTTTATATCCGCAAAATCATTCGGATACAGCCGACCAAATGATTGATAAAATGTGTTCAGATCTCAAACAAACTGAAGACCTTAGTGATTCATTAAGAATAGAAAGCATAAACAATAAATTTATTCTTCCCTATCTCACTCAGTTTTCAGATTCAGAACGTCAGGATAAAATTGATCATTTATATTTCAGATTTCAAAAAAGATGTCAGTACTTTAGAGATTATCTGCAAAAAACAGATCCTGTAAAAAGTGATAATTGGGTGAGGCTGAATGTACGCCCAAACATTACAATATCTGAAAGTGAAATCAATAAATTTAAGAACAATAGTGAATTCTACTATTTGGAATATGATGGTGATAAAAAGACAATAGTAAAAACGGACAATACCTTTTGGATAGAAACGTTTCCTAATGGAACAAATTCAAAATTATACTATAAATGGATCGGTAAAAATAAATTCGAACTGGAATTTATTGAAAGTAATAATAATATTAAAAAGAACTTCAGCAAGAAGGAAGATCGATATATTTATGAAATTATAAATAAAGAAAATAATTTTTACTGGATCCTTCTTGAAGCTCCAAACGAGATAGTGAAATTTAAATTATTTGTAGGGAAATAGATAAGACTCTGTACAAAAAACTGCTAATGAAAACAGTATACAAAATCATCGTTATAATTCTCATCATTATTTCAATTAAAACTCTTGCAAGTCCACAAATGCCGGATTATATCATTTATAAAAATGATACAATTCCAACTTACAATCTAATCCTAGAAAAATATTTACAGAAAATAAATCCTGGGAAAGATCAACTATTCGGATTAAGTTTTAGAAATCGTGAAAGTTTTGGAGTTCCTTTAAATTGTTGGAGAGGTTATCAAGCAATTTATGAAGTTATAGATGAAAAATTATATTTAACACGAATTATTTCGTGTGGAGAATTACAAGGCAAATCCAAAATTAATATAGAAGAATCCACAAGAAAAATAACGGAAATATTTGGAAATAATGTCCGGAATAACCGCGTTTTAATTGATTGGTTTTCGGGAGTGATCAATTTTCCAAAAAAATAAAAGATAATAAAGAAATCCGTTGGGATGGTGTATTTTACAGAATCTTTGAATACGAAACTTTATTAGATTTTCAAAATGGAAATTTAATAAAACAACAAATCGCTCATAACTACCAAAAGATCCCAAAAGGAATCAATCGAATAGATAAAACAAAAATTTCTGATATTTTATTTAAACAACTGAAAAAGCAAAAATGGGAAAATGACTGTTCAGGAAAATATTTAATAACGATTGGGAAAGATGGCAAAATTTCAAATGTTAGAATGCCATATTCGGAAAAAGAAATCGATGAATATTTTGAAAAAGAAGAATATAACTATTGTATCCAAAAAATTAAAAGTGCTTTAAGTAATCTTCAGTTTGATATTATAAAAGATAAGGGAAAACCTATTGCTGAAGATATTTATTTAGAAATTTGGCAAGATAAGAACAGCAGCCTCGAAAATTGGACACACTAAAAAAGTAATTCCCGCTAGTTGAAAATCATTGCCCAGCTGCACAAAATCTCCATTCCTGCCGTATGAATGTATCGTGTAGCCTGGATTTTAGATAATATAATTACTAATTCATTATAGCCAGACGAAAGGATTTGTGCGAGAGCTAGGGAGACAGCAGTACTATTCAAAATCTTTTATATGCGTGCTATAATTTCATAACTTTGTTCTGTCATTATAAAAAAGCAATAGTCATACTCCATCAAAAACTAAATCGAAACACCAGCTGGCAAAGTCTCCAGACTTTGAGCTAGCAATATAACAAAGTCAATCTTTAGAGGTTGATTTTATTTGTATAGTAAGACCTTGAATAGTTATTCTAAAATTTATATATTTATAATAAAACAAACACAATGAAAGAAGGTTATATTATAAGAGATCAGGATAAACCCCGCTACACAAAGTCTCCTGACTTTGCGCAAAAAAAATAAATCATAAAAAGCCAGAGACTTTGAATTCCTTACCAAACGAATAAATTATTTTTTCAGAACATACTTCACAGTAAAAAGACTTCAAAAAACAAGGGGAAATCAAACCGTTTTTCTTTAATAAATTCATTTCTAAAATAAATTTTCATTAGTTTAGTTTTATTGAAAATATACCTCCATGAAATTACTAACTACTTTTCTGGCAATTTTTCTTAACATTTGGGTTTTAGGGCAAAAAAGTAAGTCTGTAAAAACTTTTGCAGAAGTGAAAAATGATTCGATCATATCGGTTTCAATAAAAAACATGACTGAAGATTCATTATTTATTCCTACACAAGATTCAAAGTTTTATATGATTAAAGAAATGAAGAGTAGCTCTGGAATCTGGAAACCAATTGAATTTTGGAGATACTCTACCTGTGGAAATAGCTATTTTGAATCCGCTACAATTCCTCCAGAGAAATCAAAACAAACCGAAATACAATTCACTAAAGGAAAATCGTCTACTGAAATTAGAATAAAATTCCTTTTCAAAAATCAAATATATTATTCAAATAGTCTAAAAGTAAAATTAAATTTATCCGTACTTAATCAAAAGAAAGACCTTTACAGTGACTCTGTATATAAAAAAGCATTAAATGTTTCGGATGAAAAATTGGCAGCTAAACTTGTATTCCTAGAACCGTTTGCAATGGAGGAATTATCAGCAAAACAAAAGCAATGGATAGAGAGAATAACTCTTAAAAATAAGAAACTACGAGAAAATAAATAATCCATTTGATAGATAACCGCTCTATTTTTAATAGTTTTTTTATTTTTTCAATATACAGGCAAATCCTTTTTTAAAACGAGATAAATTATCCCCACTCCCCCATTTCCTATCCCCCAACTTTTACTTATATTTGTTTCTATAACGTACACAAATATGCAAAACAAAAAAATACATCAGGGGAGAAATATCAAGCGTTTTCGTGAGATGATGGGCATCAAGCAGGATGCTTTGGCTTTTGATCTTGGTGAAGACTGGAACCAGAAGAAGATTTCACTTTTGGAGCAGAAAGAAACGATAGAAGAGGATATTTTAGAAAAGGTTTCTCAGATTCTGAAAGTTCCTGTGGAAGCTATTGAGAATATGGATGAAGAAGAGGCTGTAAATATAATTGCAAATACTTTTGGAGATCATAGCATTGGATATCAGAAAAATGATAATCCTATTTTCAATCCTATTGAGCAGGTCCTAAAACTACACGAAGAAAAAATTGCGCTGTACGAAAGAATGTTGAAAGAAAAAGATGAGATGATGACCAGACTGGAGCAGTTGATTCAGAAATAAAAAACGCTCCCTATTAGGATATGGACAGTGCCCTCATTAAATATGTCAGTGAAAATTTATCCGCAGAATTGAGAGAAATCTCAACATCAAAACGTGCAGGATATGAGAATGGGTTAACTATTCATGAAAAAGCCATTATTTATCACTACACAGATTCAGGATATGACTCTTTAAATGAACGATTAAGAAATGGACAAGATATAAATGATTTTGGACTTTTTTTAAATTATAGCTTAGATAAATTACCCGATTACCAAGCTCTTTGTTACCGTACCATTCGGTGTCCAAAAAGAGATCTTGAAAAATATTATTCAGCATTCAAGAACAATGGCATTATTATTGAGAAATCTTTTTTATCTTGCAGTAAATCAATACTATTGGCACTTCAATTCAGTAACAGCCCCGTATTCATAATTTTATCAAAAAGAGGAAAAGATATTGAAAAAATCGCTAAATTTGGAGTAGATAGCGGACAAAACGAAAAAGAAATTGTATTTAAATCGGGTTCAAGATTTAAAGTATTAGACATCAAGGAAGCAGAAAATAAAATTACGATAACGTTAGAAGAGGTATAAAAATGGATTTAATAAAAGAATACTATAAAAATACAAATTTCAAAAATGACTCTGATTTTTTTGAGAATTTGGAAGACATTTTTATGTTCGGAAATATTAAATCTGAATATAAAAACAATGATTTTATCAACCATAAAGAGTTAATCAATTTACACCTAATAGATTTTCTTAAAAGTTTATTATCAAAAGATTTATTAACCAACAAAAGAGAAAAAGTTGCTGCTATTAATTTGATTTCAGAAATGGATCTTAGAAATGAATTTTTGGAATTAATTAAAGAGAAAAACACCAATAATACAGCTGAAATTTCTGAGAGATTAGGAGCTAAATTTATGTCATCAGTAGATAAAAGCAAACATTAATCTGTACTGAAAAAAGACTATTCCAATGTGAAGTCTTACTATTCTATCTGGAAATTTTATACTAATAATAACCGCTCTATCTCCTGAGCGGTTTTATCTTTCAAATTCTATTACTTATGTTCAGCTCATTTTTATCCCTCCAACTTTCCCTTATAAATACTAAACTCATATACCATTGAAAACAAAATTAGTACTCCTTTCATTTTTGGGATCATTTTTAGCTCATGCACAAACACTTAATTTTCGAAATCTCGCCAATATGTCCGGAGGCAGAGGTGCCGCAGCCAGTGTAATAGTGGATGATAATATATACGTGAGCAATGGGTATCAGGAAAAAGCAAGTGATGCAAAGTATATTGAAAAATATAATATTACTGATAACAGCTGGAGTATTCTCAATGCTACCCTGCTTCCCAAGAGATTTGCTAATTCCGAAACTTACAATAATAAAATTTATATTTTTAACGGTTGGGGAAACAGCCATCTTGAAATTGTAGACCTTGCCACCAATACAATAACGAAGGGAGCCGTTAATCGTTCCTATACAGGAAATGCAGGTTCTGCAATCTATAATGGCAGAATATATGTGTTTGGCGGCAGCGGACTCAATGGAGCGGCAACCACTAAATTTTCTAATAAATTTCAATATTACGATATTGCTTCCAATACATGGAATCCATTACCAGATATGCCTACAGCCAGAGAAACAAAGGGTAAAATTGTTAATGATAAACTATATGTAATTGGTGGTTTTAACGGTACCTCATCACGTCTGATCAATGTATATGACCTCAACACTAATCTTTGGATCAAACAATATACGATGCCTTCTGGTATATCCGGCCATTCATTAGCCGTATCCGATAATAAGATTTTTATTGTAGGCGGCTATAATAATCAAACTTTTCTGGCCTATTTTGATACGACAACCAATAAGCTGCATCAGCTATCATCCAATATGATTCCCAGAAGACATTCTGCAGCGGAAATATATCATAATAAACTATACATCATCGGTGGAAGTACAACGTCTCTCACCAGCTCAGCTATTAAAAGCATACAGGTGGCAGATATTAACGAAATTGTACTCTCCGCAAATGAAGCTCCTGAAGCTCCTGTATACAAGACAAAGGTGTACACCAATGCAGCCAGAGACGGTTTTGTAATCAGTAATAAAAATAACAGCAATCAATTTGAATACACTGTTTATTCCACAGATGGCAAACAGATCAACAAGGGTTTTGCCTATTATAATAAAACGATAGATTTATCAAGAGTACAGCGCGGAACTTATATTTTTATTTATAAAAATCAGAAAGGACTTTTACAAAAGGTCAGGATTGTAAGATAATAGTATCTCTTTGAATGACGATCAACTTCATGAATCATTTTCTCATTTTATCATTACCATATTCTTTCTAAGTCATTTCAAAAAAAAATATAAAACAGAAGTTCCTAAAGCGAGACTAAAGACCTAAAAATATCATCAAAAACATATTTAAATATTCATTGATGTATCTTTTATTGCAGCAACCCCAACACTCTAAATCATCATCTTTATTTTGTCCACCAAAACCTCAAGATAATAAGTAACATTTATGTAAATTAGCGCACTCTAAATAAAAAAACTAATTTCTTTAATTCATGAAATACTTATTTTTCACATTTTTCTGCATCTCAATGAGCTTTGCACAATCTTCTCAATATGGCCTGGATAAACTTGGAAAAAACCCCGTAACATTTATCGATAGTGTGAAGGTCAACAGATCTGAAATTTTAACCTTTGATTCCAATCGAATCACTTTAATGTCTGTTTATGATCCCGGCGAAGCGACCAGTTTAATCGGAGAAGATGGGAAAGACGGAGCTATCTATATAGAAACAAAGGACTTTGCCAGAAAAAGATTTTTAAGATATTTCAAATCTAAATCAACCGAATTTTCAGGACTATTAGAATCTAAAGGAAATGACAGTACTTTTCAGTACATCCATAACGGAAAAGTTCTAACCAATAATTTTGAAGGAGATCTGGCTCTTATTGATGACAAAGTTTTCAAAACAATCAATATTATAACGAAAAAAGAATTATCATCACAGTATAACATTACAGATAAAGATTATGGGGTTATCATAGCATCCAATGCTCCGGAAGATTCGTCTAAAAAAGAATAAAGATGAACATTTGACTCCCCTATTGCTCCTCTCTGCAAAGTATTCCGGTTTTTCTGCACGGGTAAAATAAACAGCTCCTAATACCGGAGGCTTCGGAGAGCGGAGCAAAAAGAAAATTTTTCGCTTCTTTTTCCGTTTCTACATCTGGCTGTTGTACTCGTATAACCTCCTATCAACTAACCATGTAATCAAAATAAAAAGATGCTTTTTAATTCCATACAATTTGTCTTATTTTTACAAATAGTATTTCTGCTCTATTGGTTTGTAACAAACAAAAATCTCAGACTTCAAAATCTACTTTTACTTATAGCCAGCTACTTCTTTTATGCATGCTGGGATTGGCGCTTTTTGTTTTTGCTCATGTTCTCTACCCTTCTGGACTATTTTACAGGCTTGAAAATGCAGCATGCAGAAAATCAAAAAAGAAAACGTTTTTGGTTTTGGCTTAGCATAACAGTAAACCTTGGATTTCTTGGGATATTCAAATATTATAACTTCTTTGCAGAATCTTTTACCGAAGCTATTTCTCATATAGGTCTGCAGGTAAATCCATGGACATTAAAGGTAATTCTTCCGGTGGGTATTTCATTTTATACTTTTCACGGGCTTTCATATGTGATTGATATTTACAAGAACAGAATTAAAGCAGAAAAGAACTTTGTTGATTATGCCGTTTTTGTGAGTTTCTTTCCTTTACTTGTTGCAGGCCCCATTGAAAGAGCAACCCATCTATTACCCCAAATCAAAAAAAAACGAACTTTTGACTATACAAAAGCAGTTGACGGCTTACGGCAGATACTCTGGGGACTGTTCAAGAAAATAGTTATTGCTGATAATTGTGCGGAAGTTGCCAATCAGATTTTCAATAACTCCGGAGATCAATCCGGAAGCACTTTAGTATTGGGAGCTGTACTTTTTGCTTTCCAGATTTACGGAGATTTTTCAGGGTATTCTGATATTGCTATAGGAACGGCCAGGCTTTTCGGAATAGATTTATTAAGAAATTTTGCGTTCCCTTATTTTTCAAGAGACATTGCAGAATTTTGGAGGCGCTGGCACATTTCTCTTTCTTCATGGTTCAAAGATTATTTGTACATTCCCTTAGGAGGCAGCAAAGGGGGGAACTGGATGCGCATCCGTAATACCTTTATTATTTTTATTGTAAGTGGTTTCTGGCATGGAGCAAACTGGACGTTTATTGTTTGGGGAGCTTTAAATGCTCTTTTTATCATGCCATCCATTGTAATGCAAACCAATCGTAATAATTTGGAAACAGTAGCAAAAGACAACTTATGGCCTACAGTGAAAGAGTTTTTTCAAATGGCACTCACCTTTACTTTGGCAGTGTTTGCGTGGATATTTTTCAGAGCAGAAAATATAACACACGCATTTTCCTATATTTCAGGTATATTCTCCAAGTCTCTTTTTTCCATCCCAACCATCAGACCCCTTTTTATAGTTATTCTTATTATTATTTTTATGGTTATTGAATGGCTGGGGAGAGAAGAGCAGTACGCTATTGCAAAGTTGGGAATGAAATGGAAAAGTCCATTAAGATATGCACTGTATTATGCGGTCATTATTGCGATATTTTGGTTTGCAGGTAAAGATCAGCAGTTTATTTATTTTCAGTTTTAGCCTATGAAAAGATTTATTTCAAAAACAGCATTCTTCGTTGTACCATTTCTGGTTTTATACATCATTACGTATTCGTTTTCCACAGCCGATGCGGGAGATTTATTGCGTTTAGGACATCTTCCCAGTTCAGATAAAAACTACCGGCAAAACTTCACTTCTTTTAATCATACAATAAAGTATACAGAGCTGTCAAAATCGAAAGAAAAAGGGAAGACATATAAAATTCTGACTATAGGAGATTCATTTTCAGAGCAGGGTGAGTCTGGTTATAAGAATATTTTAGCCAATGATTTCAGTGTTTTGCATATTGACTACTTTATTTTAAATAATCAAATCCAGAAGTTGATTGAATTATGCAACGGTAATTTTTTTGATACCTACAAGGTTCAATATGTCATTTTACAATGTGTAGAACGAAACTTACCGGATAAGATACAAAATATAGACTATAATGCCAGGGTAACCACTCAGAAAATTGATTCAATTATTAACAATCATAAACCCCAGCAAGAGCAGGATAAATACGATTTTTTTTCACGTACAACACTGAGATTTCCTTATTTGGCTTTTAAATACTTCACAAACAGAAATTATCTGTCAAATGGACAGGTTTATAATTTTGAACTGAATACCGCATCATTATTCAGCAATCATTCCAATAAACTGTTTTTTTATTATGATGATTTGAGTAATACCACAAAAAATAATTTACCTGAAACCACGATCAAACTCAACCAAATTTTAAACAGGCTTTCTGAAAAGCTTAAAGAAAAAAATATAACTCTGATATTTTTGCCTTCCCCGGACAAATATGACCTGTATTATGATTATATCATTGATAAACAAGGTCTGGCTAAACCTATATTTTTTGATAATTTTAAAAAGCTCCGTAAAGAATATATCTATATCAACTCAAAAGAAATATTAGCAAAAGAATTGAGCCATAAAAAAGACATTTATTATTTTGATGACACCCATTGGTCACCAATAGCATCATCATTAATCGTACAGAAAATAAAAGAAGCAATACAGTCACATGAATTAAGTACGAATGCGGAACAACGTCCACACTTGCATTCAAAATAAAATTATGTTTCCCCGGCTTTGAAAAAAACAAATCAACACTCGACTTTTAAGCCTTTACTTGCGTACTTCTTATTCATAAAACCTATTCAAAAGTACATTATAAATAGCCGGAAAAATATATATTTAAATTAGAATATATTGAAAGTAACAATATGGGAAGAAAGTCTGCCAACTTAGGGCACACAATTTCTTCACGCTAAAACTCAATCCAATAAACACACGTTATGAGAACAACTTTTTTTTCTGACATACAGGGTAAAATACGTTTAACAATGATTTTCTCACTTTTTTCATTTTGCATTTTTGCTCAAAATATAAATCGTGATTCAATCAAGATAAATGTTCAGAATGAAAATTCAAATTTTTATTACGAAAAGCTAATCTATAAATTTAAGTTTGACCCTACTACCTTATCGGATGAGGAAGTAAAAAATTTATATTATGGGAAAAATTTTTCAAAATATAAAACCTCTTTTTTTGATGCAGACTATTTGGATTTCACTAAAAACTTCGGTCAGGGAAATTTAAAAAAAGCCATCATTTATGGAGAAAAATATATAGAAAAAGATCCAACAAATTCTGAGGTTCTTACTTATATGGTAGTTGCCTATAGAAATAAGGATAAAGAAGCCAAAAATTATTATTTATACGCCCTGCAATCAAAGACATTAGTAGACTGTATCCTGAAAAGTGGTGATGGAAAAACAAAAGAAACCGCTATTAAGGTAAATTCAGTAGGCGAAGAATACTTAATTGCAAGTATTCTTGGTAAAAACATCAGGGCTTTCAAAAGAACTTCCATAATGCAGAAGGATGGAACAATAGATGGATTTTCAAAAGGAAATGAATCAATATACTTTAAGGTATTTGAAAGTAGTGAAGACTTTAAATAGCCCCTTTCCAAATCATATGGAAGATTAAAATAGCCGACAGAATCTGGAATTTATATGCCTCATCCTATGGCTGGAAATAATTGAAGAAAAAAATTAAAGTAATTTTTATCTAAATTTACCGGCAAATAATATTAAACTAATACCGTTGCCCCAGAGCATACCATTCCAATGAAAAATAAAATCTACATTAAAAATGTAATCATCTTCTCCTTAATCTTATTTCTTGCAAATCGAGCCCTCTCTGTTTATTTCCACTATTTCAATTTAGGAAGCTTTTTAACAGGGGATACTTTATTATTTTCTATTTACTGGTATGCATTAACGTTCTCTTATATTTTAGCCATCTACTTTGCGCTGAGAAAAACAATCCTTGAAAGTAAGGAATTAAAACTGGCTAAATTGATCGTAACATCCTTAGCCATCATTTTCATTGCCTACAATCTCAGTTTCTTAGCAGAATACATTCAATATTATTATATTGATGAGAAAGACAAAATCGTTACTCATAATGCTGCAGATCGGTTAAAAGATATCTTTAACGGCGAGGACAACTCTGCTCCAAGTTATGAACCCTTTAGTACTTTCATCAAATACCCCTATTTAGTCCTGGTAGATATATTTTCAGGCTTCAAAATCATTAAATTATTTTTCTTCCTGATAACAGATAGAATAATGATGCCCATCTTGTTAAGTTTAGCTTTATACAAATGGTATAAAAAACATCCCGAAAAAATAAAATAAAAGCCAATTCCTTCAAAATATACTTCGAAGTCCGAAGACTTGGGCTGGCAATTACAGTACAATACACATAAAACCGTTCAGTTTCCGGAACGGTTTCATTATTTTAAAGACACAGGTAAGCTTTTTTTTCAACCCATATCAATTGATTCCATATCATCACCTTATCTCCAACTTTTACCTATATTTGTTTCTACAACCTTCACAAATATGAAAAAATACAAAGAAAGAAATATCAAACATAGTCATGGGACTTTTATCACTTAAGTCTGTCTATAAAATCCGATAACCTATCATTCACCAGGTTTTAAATAAAAATCCAAAAACAAAAATACCATCCATGAAAAACCTCCAACGGGAAGATCTCCACATCATAAGCCGCCACTCTAATCTGACAGAGCGGGACATTGAAAGAGCCCTAAAAGAAAATATTTATCATGATAAAGAAATGTGGCAAAAATTTCTGCGCCTGTTTTTTATCACCCTTGGCATTGGCTTTACCACTGCTGGTATTATTTTCTTTTTTGCCTATAACTGGGCAGATCTGAATAAATTTGCCAAACTGGGACTCACGGAAATCCTTGTCATTGCAACAACTATTATTGTTTTACTTCCAAAACTAAATAATACCACAAGAAATATTATCCTGACAGGATCGTCCTGCCTGGTCGGGGTTCTGTTTGCCGTCTTTGGGCAGGTCTATCAGACGGGCGCCAATGCCTATGACTTCTTTTTGGCATGGACTCTTTTTATAACGCTGTGGGTAGCAGTTTCCAACTTTGCTCCGTTGTGGCTGTTGTATATTGTACTACTCAATACAACCTTCTTTTTATATACTGAGCAAGTGGCCAAAGACTGGTCTCCGCTATTAGTGATTACACTGCTTTTCCTGTTCAATACAACCCTGCTTCTGATCTTTATTTTTCTGGAACAGGATAAAAAAATTGAAAGAGTACCCAAATGGTTCACTTATATTCTGGCTTTAGGTTCTGCAACCTTTGCCACGGCAGGAATGATTTTCGGCATTTTTGATGGATATGATTCCGTATTTCCTGTTTTCATACCGATCGTTTTAGTGGTTTTTGGTTTCGGAATCTGGTACGGTATACAGTCTAAAAGTGGATTCTATCTCTCTGTAATCCCGCTAAGTATCATCATTATTATTTCAGCTTTACTCCTCAAAACATCAGAAGGAGGAGATATGCTTTTATTAGTCAGCCTTTTTATCATCGTGAGCATTACACTCGTGATCATGAACCTGATTAACCTTCAAAAAAAATGGAACAATGAGAAATAAAGAAGAAATAAGAGAGCTGCTGGATTATTTCCAGACCACCGAAAATAAAAATATCACACTGAATGAAAAAGCCATTTTTGCTGCTTATGAAAAAAATGATGACCACCAATCTTTAGCGGTAAAAATACTGTCTATCTTCGGAGGCATTCTGGCAAGTCTCGCTTTTTTGGGCTTCCTGCTCATTGCAGGATTGTATGACTCTACTGCGGGTCTTTTGATATCGGGAACAATAGGAATTACCGCAGGAATATTTATCAATAAAGCTTATGATAAAATCATCATTGATACGATAAGCGTTTCATCTTATATCATTGGCTTTGCCCTTTTAACATTCAGTTTGGCTAAACTGGAACTTAATGACAATGTCATAAGTCTTATCTGTATACTGATTGCGGCATTATCATTGGTAATTGTACAGAGCTACATCATTGTCTTTATTTCTGTACTCATTATCAATGGAGGAATTCTGGCGCTCATTGTGGGGAATCATAGTTTTGGGATGATTCACCTCTACACCTCTTTTCAGGCTATCCTTCTTACGGCTGTTTTCCTGAAAGAAGCCAGAATAATTTCCTGGAATCCCGCTTTTTCAAAACTATACAATCCGGTTCGCATCGCTTTGATTTTCTCTTTTCTGGCGGGATTAAGTTGTATGGGTAATGATTATATTGAAGTATCAAGAGATTATCTTTGGATATCATCCGTTATTATAATCTTTAGTATCATGTATACCCTTTCCCGGGTTTTTGAAGTATTGAATATTTCCCAAACCACACAGAAAACAGGAATTTATATCGTAACCGCTGCTTTATTGCTGCCTACTATACTGTCTCCGGCCATTTCCGGAGCTATCTTAATTATTCTTTTAAGCTTTCTGGTGAATTATAAAACCAGTCTGGCCATTGGTATTATAGCATTCATTTATTTTGTTTCACGGTATTATTACGATCTTCATTTCACCCTGCTGACAAAATCCATTCTCTTATTTTCGTCCGGAATTTTATTTCTGGGACTGTATTTATTAACCCGTAAAAAACTAACCTCAAATGAAAAAGTATAAATGGGTCATTATTCTGGCAAACCTCATTATTTTGCTGGTCTATTTCAACTATTCTGTTTCTAAAAAAGAAGAAATCCTTCAGGATGGGAAACTGGTTCTTTTGCAGCTGGCTCCGGTAGATCCCAGATCTCTGATGCAGGGTGACTATATGACCTTACGATATAGTATCTCCGAAAATATAAGTTCTAATCATCTTCCGAAAAGAGGGTACTGCGTGGTACGCCTTGACAGCAGGGGCGTAGCAGAAAAAGTAAGGTTCCAGCAGGAAGCAGCCCCATTGAATAAAGATGAATATCTCATTAAATACACTTCACCCAACGAATGGAACATCAATATCGGTGCAGAATCTTTCTTTTTTCAGGAAGGGCAAGCTGAGAAATACAGCAAGGCAAAATACGGAGGCGTAAAAATTGATAAAAACGGAAACAGTTTGCTGACAGGCCTTTATGATGAGCGGCTGAAAAATATAAAATAAGAACATCACTCCGGATATACTCAGAAGTATACCCTCTAATATTCAAACAACAGCATGAAAAAAGCATTTGAGTTTCTTACTCATTTAAAAGAACATAACAATCGGGAATGGTTTGCCCAGCACAAATCCGAATATGATCAGATTGTGAAAGAAAATAAAGTTTTTTTTAATCAGATCTATACAGAACTTCAGGAATATGATAACCTCAAAGGAATCCATATTTTCCGAATTTACAGAGATCTCCGTTTTTCAAAAGATCAGTCTTCACCTTATAAAACCAATTTCGGAGTTGGATATTCCCGCTCAAAACCGATGTTAAGAGGAGGATATTATATTCAGCTGGAACCTGGCAACACTTTTGTAGGGGGCGGATTTTGGGGGCCTGAAGCCAAGGATTTACTCCGTATCCGTAAGGAATTTGAAATCAGCACTACAGAAATTGAAAAAATTACCTCTGACGAAACTTTCATAAAATATTTCGGAGAGCTCAAAGGTGATTCCGTAAAAACAGCTCCCCGCGGTTTTGATAAAAATCATCCTGCTATCGATTTGATCAGAAAAAAGCAATTTGTAGTGATGCGGAAGTTTACCGACAAGGACGTTTTATCAGACAATTTTCAAAAGGAAGCACTGCTCACCCTATTGGCTATGCGCCCTTTCTTTGATTATATGAGTGAAGTACTGACAACGGATCTTAATGGCGAACCGTTATTTTAAAATCAGAACTTGATCTTATGAACCGTTCCTCTCTTTTAGATGTTTCCTCATTCTTAATTAGTTTTTATCCCCATATATTATTTCCTAACAAAACTTGAGAAGGCTATTTTATTTAAATTTGCAAACAAAAAATATTAAACCAATAACCCAGCCCCATAATTATATATATGGAAGAAATTTTTAAAAAGTACGAAAAGACAATACCCAGAAAACACAGTATAAGTTTTTCTCCAAAATATAAAGAAGAATTCAGAACATTTGTAAATGAAACACTTTTTATTGCTATTGCAGAGAAAACATTCGAAAAATTAGATTGGGACATTGTTTACAAAGATGACTGCAGTATAGAAGCAAAGCGTAAAGAGATAGGATGGGTAAATGAACGCTGGACAGAAATCATTACAGCCAGTTATAAAAATGGTATAGTTCTAGTAAAAAGTGAATCTTTAGGCAGTGAAATGTGGGATGTAGGGAAAAATTCTAAAAGAGTAAAACTTTTTATTTATGCCTATCAGGAAACTTTAAAGACTTTTGACAATCAGTCTCTCAAAAAGCTCGAAAACGAAGTAGAAAAGAAAAATAACTGGGATGACTATATCATCCCTGAAACTCTGCCACAGCCTACGCCAGCAAAAGTTCCCAATATAACACTGCCAATTATTGGGGGGGTATTTCTTTCTTTAATACTTGGTTTTATAGTAGCATTTCTTTCCATAAAAGGATTATATATTATTATGCTTTTTGAATTTCTGGTGGCGACAGGAATTGCTTTTGGTATGAAGTATTTGATTAAGCTCTCAAACTACACAGACTTCAACAAGTTACAATATCTTCTGGCTACCATGATTATATTGACCTATCTCTCTAATCAGTATTTTCAGTATGAGATAATTTTAAATACAAATAACCTTGAAAGAATTGGATTTTGGAACTTTTTACAGATTAGATTTACACAAGGTTTTATGATAAACAAAATGAATCTGGGTTGGATTGGCTGGATCATTAGCTGGATTTTACAACTTGGTTTAACTGCCGTTTTTGCTTATTTAAAAATTGTTACTGTTTTCACAAAATATCTTATTGAAAGAGTACCTATTGAAGTAGTTGATTTTACCTACTATTTTTTACTAAAAGATAAATCAGAAGAAGAAATAAGAAAGGAGCTGGCTAAAAAAGGCTGGTCAGACATAAAAAACCAAAATGAGGTTTTTGAAGCGGTTGGAGGATGGCAAAACGCTACACAATTAAACAGAGGCAAATAAAAATACAGATTCCCTTACTGTACAAGAATACAATGCTTCGAACAGTAAAATAGACTTTTAAAAACCACTCCGAAGTGAGGAAATTTAGTAAGGTAAAGCCATTTTATTTTAAAATTATCTCACTGTTGCAAAAAATATGTACTGACCTCACAAATATAACTTTAATATAAAGACTCTTTTCTCAATATAAACTGCTTTCATTCTGACAGCAGTTTTTTATTATCTGCCCTACAGATAAGGATTCCCGTAAGGTAAGCCCCACAACTTATTCTACTTTTGATATTCAATTTTACTATTAAAAATAAAACAATGAAAAGACTAGTATTAGTATTTACCGTTCTGATTTTTGGAATTTCATATTCTCAAACTGAGCCAAAGCTTGAAAATGATACCCTTACCACCTCAACAGGTTTCAAAGTCTATGAAGGGCTTGACTTAAAAATCGGGACAGGTTCTATGAATGACGGAGATTTTAAATTCATCAGAACGAATGCTTCCTCAATGTTCAATTATTCTTCAACAACAGGCTATCAGGGTTTGGCCAATCAGGCCAATTCTTTTAGAAGGAGTAATTCCGGTCTGACATTCAAAGTAAAAAAAGTAATGCCAAGAGGAAGCAAAAAAAATGGTTTTGTTTACTATGCTAAAATCGGAAGCGGTCTCATCAACTATGAAATTGACATTGAAAATGCCATCAAATCTGGTGAGCTGATCGTTCCCGATGAGTTTTCGCCCAAAGAAAAAACTCAAAATATCAATTTCGAAACAAAATATGATAAGCTTAAAAAAATAAAGGAACTCAAGGATTCCGGAGCTTTATCTGAAGAAGAATTCCAAAAGGAAAAGGATAAAATAATGACTTCAAAATAAATTTTGATACAGCCGTTCTGTTTTTCAGAGCGGTTTTTTATTTCTTTTTTCACCAATGAATCATCCTTAAAATCTAATTTCCCTTAAAGAACCATTATTCTAACATTTATATGTAGATTTAGGCAGTAATAACCATTCTATGAAAGCACAGGAACTTGATACATTTCTCACAAAAAGAGTGCATGTATTTGATTTAAAAAAGAAAGCTTTTGAGACGCTTCATGAAATACTCTCAGAAAACCCTGAAGAAGCTCTAGGCGGCTTTATCCCGAGTGAAGTCACCCTTCTCTTTGACGGATATCAATATCTCATTGATATGCGGTACAGTGATCCTATTATCAGAGCAAGAATAGGTTTATATGTGGAAAACGAACTCTTTCTTGATCATCTGCAGCCTATAGGTTATTACGACCTTGAAGCAGATCTTGATGGTGAAATAGTGGACGACTCGCTGATCATTGAACAGGAAAAATATTTGAAAGATATTGGCATCATTGCACATTTTCAAAGTATGAATGAGAAAATGCCACTGGAATATCTGAGAAAAGATCATATTCAATACGAGTTTGTCACTTACATTTCTATGACCGGAACGCTATTCGTAAGTAAAAATTTTGAAGGGGCCGGAGTGTTCATTCATTATGCAAAAACCTATTTAGAAACAACCAAAAATAGTCTTCCCGACAAAGATTATTTAAAGGAATCAAAGAGGTTTTTGAAAATGACGGGTACATATCTTATTAATAACAATCTGGTGTCGGAAGAATTGAAACAAAAATTATAAATGATGAAATCTAAAAAAACACTTTTACTATTTTTTTCTTTACTCGTGGCTTTATTTATGGTGAACCGGCTAAACACCAATGATTACTTTCAATCAAACTACAAAGACCTTACACCAGAACAGGAAAGTATATTTAAGTGGAAGAATGGAGATGATGAAAACTCACTTCAGAAAAGATATAAAAAATACTTTTCTGATAAATCTTATGCTTTTCCCCGGCAAAATGTAAGTAAGGTTAAGCTATTTGAAAATATACCATTAGCTGGACCATTGATGGGCAAAACATTAAAACCATTTCAGATAAATCGTTTTATAAATTTTTGTAATGACCCAGAAAATTTCGATTGGAAAGAAACAACCTGGCAAGTAAATGACAGCGAATATTATTTCAAACTTTATAACGACGATAATGAAGTTGTGGGAAAAATTTATTTTTGTCTTGAAAAATGCGGGATGACAAGTTCAAAACCATTTTGTCCGGCAATGAAATTTGGAGGCCTTTCTGAAAAGGGGAAAAACCAAATTGAAAAATTAATTAATGATAAAGCAAACTGGGACTAACAGACCAGCAAACACAACTTCGTCTGCGTAATATTTACAAGTATGTAGATGGTAAGTGAATCTATATTATTTTAGCAACTATGTATATTCAGGAAATCTCAATCGATATTACGACTAAAGCAAATAAAAATGAGCTTATAGATGCACTTAGTTTACTTTTAGAATTTTACAGGGGAAATGGACAAACTCAGGGAAGAATTGAGACTCAATATATTGAAAAGAATAAAATGGTATGTCTTCCTTTTACCCTTGAAAAAAATTCTCTCAATAAAGTACACAATAATAAGTATGTTAACAATCAAATTGAAAAAATTGAAAAATTAGCAGCCTCAAAAATAGCTATTAAAACAGCAGGGAAATCATATGCCGATTATGTAGGTCCATGTACCTGTAAGAAATCGGAATTCTATATTCTAATTACCAACTATATTTCTATTGATTCTCCCATCATTTGCGGGTCATGCAATAAGTCTATTCCACTTTACAGATTACCTCAATATTATGATTTTGGATATATGCCGATTTTAGCATGGGAAGTCAACTATCAGTGCTGTGATCGATTACAAATGAATTGTGAAGTTGGTGAACGATGGGCTTTAAACCAAATGCAGGAAGTAAAATCTCAATTATCTAAACAAGGAGTCACCATTTGTAAGAAAATTGAAGAACTTACCAACATTCCAACCTATTACTATTTATACAATTATAAAAAGAATAGAAAAGGGGACGAAAACAGGAAATGCCCATGCTGTCAAAGAGAATGGAGACTCAATACTACTTTATATAATATTTACGATTTTAAATGTGATCAGTGCAGAATCATTTCAACAATATCACCTAACATCTGATAGCAGCATTTACGTTAGAAAAAAACTTAACTAATGAGAAGAATACTTACAATATTTTCGATATTCCACGTTATCATCCTGACAGCTCAAAATAGTAATGAATACTGTAAATATATATCTGAGGAACTTAAAGAAAAACCTTTAGAATGTATTGACAAGACAAAAGTGAAACCCAATAACGAAATCTATCAAATCTTCAAATGGTCTGCATTCAGAGATAATTATCTTATAAGAATTGAACAAATCAATCATAAATATATTCTGGTTCAAAAGAAAATATACACCCAGAGTTATGATCAGAAAACTGGTGAAAAAATAGAGTCAAAATTTAAAATTATCAGACAAAGAAAGTTAACGCAAAAAGAATATGTGAAATTTATGAAATTGCTTTCTGAAAATCATTTTTGGCTTAACAATAATTATAAATATCCTCCAATATGCACAGATGGTGGTGGAATAATAATTTATGCCTTAAAGAAAAACAAATTATTACAGATGAGCAATGGTAATTGTGCGCCCCAAGATGAATATTTAAATAATCTGTATCAAAAAATAACTGAATTATTTAATTTATAATAAAGCTTTTCATAACAGTGAAAAAGTATTGAATACCTATATTTACAAACTCAAAACATAAGACCTATAGTTTAGACAGACGGTTTGACCTTTGAATAAAATGAAATAACCATTTCACTAAAATTTTAATAATGAAAGAATACACCTTACCACATTTCGGGCAGTTGTCCACAGAAAATTTAGAAGAATATTACGATGTTTATGTCGATTTCAATGGAAATGAAATTCAAATCGATCTTAATTTTGAAAATGAAAAGATTGATGCAGTAAAATTGGATAAAGTAAAAAATTATCTTGAAAATATTGAGAAATTTGATACGCTTAATAAAACGCACATTCTGCATGATTACAATGATGAAGAGGGCGATACCGTAAAATATTACCTGGAACATCATCTTGAAGAAATTGAGCAAGATGAACTTTCGACATTAATAAATTTTGATGATCTGACAACGGAACCACAAGATCAGCTTCTTACAAAATTAGAATTAGTCAGAATTGGGCTTTATCCTCACAGTGAAGATCATTTTGCCATTTTAGACTATTCTATTGGAAAAGAAATAACCGACTATCTGGTAGTTATCAACACAGACGAAAACGGAGAACTGGATTATATGGCCATGGAAAGCTAAAGTAAAGATTAACATTTATTAAAAGCATAAAAACCCGTTCTTACCATAATAAGACGGGTTTTATATTAATATGAAAATCATATAAAAAATTTCAAAGAAATTTAATGGAGGTGGTAATGATAATTATTTACCAGAAAGACATTAATGTAACTTTCACAAACCAATTACAACCTAAAAACTATCCATTTTAAATGTTATGAAACAAGTAACAAATTTCACCCTCATCCTCATAATTTCAATATTACTGGCCGGGATATATGGAATTATCCATGATCAAATTACGTTTACAATTTCTCCTGAATACTATACTCTTTTAAAATTTCGGCAGTTCAACATTAAAAATCTGCCATTACATACAAGGATAAAAGTTGGAATAGTTGGATTTTTGGCTACATGGTGGGTGGGTTTATTCTTAGGATTTGTTTATGCTTTCATTTCATTGTTCCGTGATTCTAAAAAAATACTTAAAGTCACTATAATATCAATTTTGATCAATCTCTGTATAACTTTTATATTTGGAATCTTAGGATATTTATTTGCTGTTTTATTTTTATCTCCAGAAAATACCAACTGGTATATCCCCCTGGAACAAAAGATATTCACAATTTTATAAATGTGGGTTCTATCCATAACTTTGAATATATAGGAGGTATTGCCGGACTTGTTCTCGGAATAATTTACCTGATACGAAAGGCAAACCTTGTTTTTGAGTAAAAAATAAATATACTTTATACAAATGTAATGTGCAAGGTGATGAAAAAATGATTCTGAACAACATTTATCAGAATTACAACAGATACGGGAATTCACTGGTTTTATTTTTTCAGAAAGTTTTTGCAAAATACTCTGTGTAGGTCAGCATTAAAAAAAGACTTATTTTTATGGTGAACTTAAAATCAAAACCAAAACAATCATTCATGAAAAAAGTAATACTAGATCTCGCAACTACCTTAGATGGCTTTATTGAAGGACCCAATGGAGAAACAGATTGGTGCATCATGGATGATGATATGGATTTTGAGGGCTTTCTTTCCGGCATAGACACTATTTTCTATGGAAGAGTGAGCTATGATGCCTGGGGAAATTACCAGCCGGAAGAAAATGCAGGTCCGGAAGAACAAAAACTTTGGGAGGCCGTTCATTCCAAGAATAAATTTGTGTTTTCCAGTCAGAGAAGAGAAGATGGAGGAGCTGTTTTTATTAATTCTGATATTGCAGAAAAAGTTTCAGAAATAAAAACTCAGGCCGGTGGGGATATCTGGTTATATGGTGGGGCAAGTCTTATCAAAACCTTTATTCTGCATAATCTGATTGATATTTACAGAATATCTGTTCATCCTGTTGCTTTAGGAAAAGGCAAACCGCTTTTTGAAGATTTAAAGGAAAGGTTAAATTTAAAGCTTGTTAAAACCAATGTCTTTAAATCTGGTGTTGTACAGCTTGTGTATACTACTCAATAATAATAAACTCACCTATTAATAATGATAAATGCTCAGCTTGAAACCATCATTCTGTATGCAAAAAACGTTCAGATCCTTAAAAACTTTTATGTAGAAAACTTCAATCTGAAGGTCATTGAGGAAGATCAGATCTGGGTTTTGCTAAATGCAGGATCCGCCAATATCGGGCTCCACAGAATGGGAGAAGAGTATCTGGAGAAAACGGATACCACCCGCAGCTATGATAACAATACAAAAATAGTTTTTGAAATAGATGTGGATATAGAATCAGGAAGAAGTCAGCTTATTTCTAAAAATGTTCACATGAGGGAAATCAAAACTTTTGACAACTACCCTTTCTGGCTGTGCGATGGCACTGATCCTGAAGGAAATGTATTTCAACTGAAGTGCAAAAAATAAAACAAACTATACCATCACCATGAAAAGAATAATTGCAATAAGCAGTCTGATTTTAATCCTGACACTCTTCAATTATCCTTTGTTCGACAGCGAGAACATATCTTATTCTATTGTTTTTTCATGCTTTGCTGCCATTTGTTTTTCTGGTGCAAAAATCTATTTTCCGAGTGATACGGACGATTACAAGTCTGTTGAAAAGGAAATGGACAGATTATATGAGTCTGATGGGATTTTTAAATACACCAATGACGGGTTTTATATCGGGCAAAAAAAATCTACGGAATTTATACGATGGAAGGAGATTGTTGCTGTCAATACATTTTCAATTCCGGATTTTATCTATAAAAAACAATCTGTTCTGGAAATTATTACGGATAACAAAACCTTTGAATTTAACCATCAGGGAACACCAGGAATCGAAAAATTAGTGGATGTGCTCTATAATCATCTTCCGGCCTGGGAATTAGACTCCCCTACTTTGATCGTCAACAATTCTGGAAGTGAAAAGACAAAATTATATGAAAGATAAAATTAAAATATCATATTATTAATTTCAATAGTCTGCCAAAACGAATAGTGAATTGATATATACTGATCTTAACAATAATAAATTATTTCCAATAAAAATACTAAAAGATAAAATTGACAAAACCTCCCCCTCAAGTATAAAAGAATCTAAAAATATCCTGCAAAATAATATAAACAATGCCTGTAATCATTAAAGTAAAAAATAAAACCAATTGGATCGTGACTTTTATACTGGGATATGGTTTAATCATCACGCTTTTTATTATTTTGTGTATCATTCCCTTTACCATACATGAAGAAAATTATTTGCTTTCTATTTTTAATTATATTTCTTCCATTATCCCTTTTGCAGGCTTTTTTTTCATATTCCTGTATATCTGGTTATGGAATACTTTCGGAAAAACAATTCTTACTATTGAACCGGATGCTATAACTGTCAGATATAAGAACGATTTATTTAGCCGTACCCGCACCTATTTGAAAAAAGACATAGACCGTGTCCAGACAAAAGACTTTAAAGTAGAAAGATACAAATTGGGGGTCCGCTACCACTTTTCACTGAGTAGCCCAACTTATTCAGTTATTCTTATTGAAGATAATAGAGAGGTAAGAATGGTTGATTGGATCACTCAAGACAAAGCGGATGAAATAGTGGATACAATAAAAAAAGTATGGGACTAATTTTAGAACGTGGAAAAGCATCGATGATTGTGAGTCATGGAGTCAGATCCTTAATTCAAATCACAGAAAAACCTGACAAATAGGAGTTTTATTTTTAATACGACATGTAACACAATCCCGATTACGATTGTCTTATCTAAAAAAACTAAATGAAATCCATTTTAACCTGTCTTATCTTACTGGTAGTATCCAACCCTGTTTATTCACAAAAATCCAGGCAACTGGAAAAACTATTAACAGCTTATGATAAAGCCGGCCTCTTTAGTGGTTCTGTACTTATTGCTGAAAAAGGAAAAATTATTTTCGAAAAAAGTTATGGCTACAGAAATGCTCCCAAAAAAGAAAAAAACACCAATAACAGCCTTTATCGGATCTATTCAACCACAAAAATGTTCACCACAGCTGTTATTCTCCAGCTTGAAGAACAGGGAAAATTATCTTTAAACGACAAACTCTCCAAATATTATCCGGCTTTCCCGAAGGGTGACAGCATTACTATCGCCAATATTCTCTCCCATACTTCCGGAATACCCAGTGATGAAAATTCTGACAATACTGTTGATGAAAATACTCTTATCAAGTATCTTTCTGCAAAATCATTAGATTTTTCACCAGGTACAGATTGGAACTATTCCAATTCCGGATTTTACATACTGGGGCATATCATCAAAAAAGTGACAGGTTTAGACTATGACAAAGCGATAGAAAGTTATATTCTTCAACCATTACAAATGACTCATACCGGGTTTCATTTTAATGATGTCACCAACGAAAACAAGGCCTTTGGATACGAATTTTTATCTGATAATTTTTCTAATGAAGCATTACGCTTCAAAACAGATCATCCTTTTGCCGCAGGAGCAATGTATTCTACTGTTGAGGACTTGTTCAAATTTAACGAGGGGCTAAAAAATTACAAAATACTAATGAAAGAAACCCTGGAAAAAGCTTTCACACCCTTTCTTAAAGATCATTACGGGCTTGGCTTTCAGATCTCAACTGTTTTTGATAAAAAAAGAGTGGGCCACGATGGTGGCGGTCCCGGTTACCGATCCAGATACTACAGAGTTTTAGAAGATGATATTTGTGTGATTGTCATATCCAATTCTGAACTGTCACACACCGAATTCATTATCCCTACCATTGAGAAGATACTATATGAAAAGCCTTACAGTATCCCGACAATAGTGAAAACTAATCCAAAAGACTTGAAAAAAATTGCAGGAACTTATTCCAATGAGAATACGGATTTCTTTATTTCTATCATAGATGGGCAGATCATTTTCAGAGAAAAAAATTATTCTATGTGCTCGTTAATGCCTGTCAGTAATACAGTATACCAACTGGATGAGAAGTTTACTTTTACTTTTCAATCAGGCTCAACCAGGGAAATGGATTCAGTAACAATCCATTTCCGTGACGGCACCGTAAAAACAGCAACAAGAAGTACGAAAAACTTTCTGTGGGGAATCATTGGAGATGCCACGCCTGGCGGCTGGGAGGGGAAAGATATTCCGATGCAGACAGATCTTAAAAAACCTGACATCTATTTTCTTAAAAATTATAAGCTGAATAAAGGAAAATTAAAATTCAGATTTGATAATGACTGGGGATATAATTTAGGATTGAATAATGATGGTAAAAGTATCGCCCTCAATGCCTATGATTTTCCAATAGAAGAGACCGGAAACTATGATATTGTACTGGATATGACCAATCAAGTAAAGCCACAATACAGTATTAAAAAATCGTTTCCAATAAAAAACTAACATTCATATTAACATATTTTCAAACTATCCTGCTATCAGGGTAGTTTTTTATTTTGACTGTTAATGGACATTTTTCCTTATTTTTAGATTACCAAAAATCACCTCATAAAATATTATTTATGCCTCATTTTATTATTGACTGTTCACTGGATATTCTTCAGCAGATCACCCCTGAAGAAATTATGAATGCAGTATACGAAACTGCTGATTCTACAGGATTGTTTGCCCCCAACGATATCAAAGTAAGGCTTCAACCTTATCAATATTTCAGATTGGGAGATAATAAGAAAAATTTTCTCCACATATTTGGGCATATCATGGAAGGAAGAACTACTGAACAAAAAGCACATCTATCCAGACAGATCAATACCCGTCTGGCAGAATTACTTCCCGACATTTCTTTTCTGTCCATCAATATCAGCGATTTTGAAGCAGCGACCTATAGCAACAAAGCGCTTATTAATCCTGAGAACAAGAATAAAGACAGACATTTTGGTTTATAATTCATATTTCTGGTCATTTTATTGTTGTCAGAGCTCCGGTTTTGCACAACAGTATAAATAATGTGGAAAACTTTTTATCATCAACTTAAACTTTGTGGATAAAATATGAATAACTTTTTTAACCAGCCTAAAAATACTTTATATAAACATATTAAACAACAAGTTATATTTACAAACCTGTTTTCAAAAGAATAATAAATACTGTTGATAACTTTATTCAGCACCAGAAATGTTGATCTTTATGATTAAATAAAAAACAATTAATTTTTGGACATACATTACTTTTAATACAGTCTTTTGTACATTAGATTATTAAAAAAACAATCCACCAGTCATCACAAACAATTTTATATGGAAAAATATGCACTATCATCAGACAGCCAGAAAATTCATTATATAGAATCTGGAAACGGAAATACTTCGGTACTCTTTATTCATGGCTGGCTTGGCAACACCGAATGGTGGGCAGATCAACAGGATTTTTTTCAAGATCAGTATCATATTATACAGATGGATCTGGCAGGACACGGAAAATCGGAATCTTCCCGACAGGAATGGACAAGTTCCCGCTATGCTGATGATATTAAAGCAGTGGCTGATGCTATCCATTCAAAGGAAATCATACTGGCAGGACATTCTATGTCCGGGGCCTACGTCCTGGAAGCGGCTTTAAAAATAAAAAATGTTAAAGCTGCCATTTTAATTGACACTTTAAAAGATCTGGATGAATCTTTCACAGAAGAACAGGCTGAGCAAGTTATGTTTACTCATTACCGCCAAGACTTTAAAAATGCAGTAGAAAATATTCTTCCGCAATATCTTTTTGCTGAAAAAACACCGCCTGAAGTAAAGGAAAGACTTCAGCAGGAATTCCTTCAAAATACTCCGGAAATGGCAATCAATCTGCTAAAACCTTTATACAAAACAGATTTCAGAGAAATTGCACAACATATTGACGTACCAGTGATTGCCATTAACTCTGATGCTTCTCCTACTCATCTTGAAAACAACCGCAAGTATCTGAAAGATTATGACTACGTCACCATCACCGAAACGGGGCATTATCCTATGCTGGAAAAACCAGAACAGTTCAATACAATATTGAACAAAATATTAAAACAATTGGCCTGAAAACAAGATATGATACAGGAAGAGATTATAAAAAAATTCATAGATCTGTCAGAAGGTAAACTCAATGCCAAAGAATGGATGGGCTGGTTCAGTAACCATAAAGATGATGTAGAAAGAATATGTGGAAGAAGAGCTTTTCTCGGTATAAAACCTAAAGAAAGCTTTAGTGGTATCAGGAACTTATACATCAGTCAACTGGGCGCTTTTGACTGGCTGAAGTCTAAAAATATAAACACTAATCTTTCTGATCTGTATAAAGAAGGCTGGGAAAAAGAATTTAATGATTTCTGTAAACAGGAAAAACAAAAAGAAAAGCAACTACAGAAAGCTGTGGAGGATAAATTTGGACATCTTAAAAAGGTCTATCCCAGGTTTTTCAAACAATTAACAAAATCATACAGCAGTTCTGATACCATTATAAAAGGGGTAAAGGCAGAAGAGATTCGAAAGAAAGAAAAAAAATTTTCCTTACTGTTTCCGGATGATCTGGTTACTTTCTATCAAAACATTTCAAAACTGCATCTTGAAGGTATCATGATAGATTTTATGGAGTTAAGCTATGAAACCATACAAAAGAAAAACTATCTTTTTCTGGGAGAATTTTGGGTTTACGGTGACGGCGACCAGCTTTATTATAATATTGAAAATCAAAGTATCTACGCCTTTGCTCATGAAAATCACGCTCCTAAAATGATTAAAATAGCCAATTCCTTTAATGATCTTATGGAGAAAAAAATAGTAGCATATTTAAAGGAATATGAATAGAATGCGGTTACAAAAAACATAATCTTAATAGTTTAATATTCCTTGATTTTGAATATTTAGTTCTTAAAAATCTTTTTTTTATCTTTAAAATTCTTCTCCATTTCAAAAAACTTCCCGAAATTTGCGGTCTGTGCGTTAAATACTATTCAATGAAATAAAAATTTAAATTACAACATACAGCAAAACTTAATATAAGTTTTCTTCGGGGCAGGGTGCAATTCCCTACCGGCGGTTACAGTCCGCGACTCCTTTCTCCGGAAAGGACTGATCTGGTGAAATTCCGGAACCGACAGTTAAAGTCTGGATGAGAGAAGAAAATGAGATGACCAATAAGATTCCTTATGGACTCTTGTTGTGTTGTATTTCATTTCCATGTACCGAAGACCATTTTAACTTTTAACAGTAAAATAACATGGAAAAATTATTAGAACAATTCGGAGCTACCTCCAGAGAACGTGTAGAAAAAGCACTTATTACCTTACAACAGGGAAAAGGTATTCTTTTGGTAGATGATGAAAACCGCGAAAACGAAGGTGATATCATCTTTCCCGCTTCCACTATTACAGAACAGGACATGGCACTTCTGATCCGCGAATGCAGCGGTATTGTCTGCTTATGTATTTCTGAAGAAAAGAGTAAGCACCTCAACCTCCGTCCAATGGTGGAAAACAACAATTCAAAAAATCAAACTGCATTTACCATTTCTATTGAAGCCAGAGAAGGCGTAGAATCCGGGGTTTCTGCAAAAGACAGAGTAACAACAATCAGGACAGCTGTGGCAACAGATGCCCTTGCAGAGCATATTGCAAGTCCGGGGCATGTGTTCCCTCTAATCGCTAAAAAAGATGGGGTCTTTGAAAGACGTGGTCATACAGAGGGAAGTGTAGATCTTGTAAAAATGGCCAATCTGGGTGATGATGCCGTACTTTGTGAACTGACAAATGAGGACGGTTCTATGGCAAGACTCCCGGAAATCGTTGACTTTGCCATAAAAAAGGCAATGAGCGTAGTGACTATTGAAGATATTTACGCCTATCGTAAAATGATCATGAGCAATTAGACTTAAAACTGTTTTTAACGCACAGAACCGCCGGCTGATTTTATCAGCCGGCGGTTTCATTTAAATATCTAATTAAATTAAAATTTGAATACTGTTTTTTAATCAACTTTAATAAAAAATCGGACATGAAAAAATCTATACTCTTTCTACTGGGAACCTCTGCTATGTTTTCAGCACAGATCACCCTTATAAAAGCTGCTAATGACCCTATTATCGGGGATATTGTTAACAACAATCTGATAACCGGAACCATAGACAACTCTGCAACAAGAGTTAATATGACTTTAAGATAACCTCCTGAATTTCCTTTGTTGCTAAAGTATCGGTAGAGTCATTTTTCTTTTCCTGTGAAAATGCAGATGTTCGGCAAAAAAAGAATATGGTATATATAATTTTTTTCATGTCACCAATACATTTATACAGCTATGACAATTAATCACCGATGGATATTACATTTATTGCTGAAAATTATTAAAACTCTTCAAACTTTCATCTGTTAATTTAAATTATTATGTTAAATTCAGCCCGTTTTTTGCTGGTACTTTTCCAACACCACAAAATAGTAAGATCATGAAAAAAACAGTCCTGCTAATTCCGTGTTTCCTGTTTTCGGCAGCTGGCGCACAGGAAATTGAAAATAGTACATCTGAAAAGATGAATATTATTAAGACGAATGTTACTGCCTATGCATTCAGAAATATCAATCTGTCATATGAGAGAGCAATCAATCAATGGTTTTCAGTCAATATAGGTTTTGGAACCATGCCGGAAGGAAAAGTTCCCTTTATCAATGCATTTCTGAAAGATAAGGATGAAAAAAGGTTTGAGAACCTAAGAGTAAAGGCAACCAATTTCACCATAGAACCAAGGTTTTATATTGGGAAAGGACATGGTAAAGGATTTTATTTCGCTCCTTATTACCGGCATTCCGATGTTTCATCCAACACATTTGATTTTTATTACGATTATAACGGACCTGATGGAAATACCTACCAGATTCCACTTAAAGGAGGAGGAAGCACTAAAGGAAACAGTGGCGGTTTAATGGTGGGAGTGCAGTTCTTCCTCACCAGAAGCCAAAATTTAGTGCTGGATTTCTGGATTGCCGGGGCCCATTATGGAAGTGGAAAAGGAGATTTCAGTATGTCCTCCGACTACGTCCTTACTCCCGATATGCAGGCACAGCTTAAGAAAGAAATAGAAAATCTGGATATTCCATTTGTAAAATATACGGTAGAAACCAATGCCAATGGTGCAAGAATAAAAGTAGACGGACCATGGGCAGGATTCAGAAGCGGACTTTCTTTGGGGTATAGATTTTAAAAAATTACCATATTATATTTTATACCGTTCTCTATTCAGGACGGTTTAATTATTTGCTGATTTTTGTATCTTGGCTTCCTTTAATACCCTTTTTCCGGAAAACTATATATATGAATTCATCCTCTATTACCACTGCCCAAAGAATCAAGGCTATCATAGGCGGCTCCATCGGAAATCTTGTAGAATGGTATGACTGGTATGCCTATGCTGCCTTTGCCATTTACTTTTCCCATTCTTTCTTTCCGGACTCTGACCTTAATGCACAATTGATGAATACAGCCGGTATATTTGCCGTAGGTTTTCTTATGCGCCCTATTGGCGGATGGCTGTTTGGAAGTATTGCAGATAAAATCGGACGAAAAAAAGCAATGACTCTTTCTGTCCTGCTGATGTCTTTTGGTTCGCTGCTTATTGCTCTTACTCCTACCTATCAGTCAATAGGCATTCTTGCACCATTGTTACTTCTTCTGGCAAGACTTCTTCAGGGATTAAGTGTTGGTGGTGAATACGGAGTTTCCGCTACCTATCTAAGTGAAATGGCTACACCAGAACGAAGAGGATTTTATTCCAGTTTTCAATATGTAACATTAATTGGCGGCCAGCTTATAGCGTTGGGCATTCAGCTTATTTTACAGAAATTACTGCTTACGGAGACTCAGCTTGAGGAATGGGGCTGGAGAATCCCTTTCGTAATAGGAGCCATGCTTTCTATCATTGCATTATATCTGCGGGCCAACCTTCACGAAACAGAAGCTTTTGAGAATAAAAAAGAAGTTAATGAGACAAAGAAAGGAACTGTCAAAGAACTTTTCAAACATCCAAAAGCTTTGCTTACCGTAGTTGGACTGACCTTGGGAGGTACATTAGCTTTCTATACTTATACTACTTATATGCAGAAATTTCTGGTCAATACAGTACATCTTACCAAAGAAGAATCTACACTGGTCTCTTTTATTTCTTTATTTATATTTGCCTGTCTTCAGCCGGTATTTGGTGGATTATCTGACAGGATCGGAAGACGCCCTCTTCTTTTAGGTTTTGGGATTCTGGGAACCTTATGCACGGCTCCTCTTCTCACTGCACTTAGTACTACAACTTCAATGTGGGGTGCCTTTTTACTGATTATGACAGCATTAATTATCGTGAGTGGTTACACTTCTATCAACGCTGTTGTAAAAGCAGAACTTTTCCCTTCCGAAATAAGGGCGCTGGGAGTAGGACTTCCTTACGCTGTTACAGTAGCCGTCTTTGGCGGAACTGCAGAGTATATTGCCCTCTGGTTCAAAAAAATAGGATCCGAAGAATACTTCTACTGGTACATTACAGGCTGTATTCTTTTTTCTCTGATCGTCTATGCAGGAATGAAAGACACGAAAAAAATATCAACACTGGATAAAGATTAATATTTTTATAGACTAAAAAAAGTCGCCGCAGATTCTCTGCGGCGACTTTTCTATTTTTAATGATAAGCCTGCTTAAACTTAGCTATTATACCGTCTAGATTGTGACGTTGGACATACACACTTTTTACCTCTTCATACCTTGGCGATTTGTAGAAAACCTCGTGGAAATCCATGCTGCCGTTTCCTACTTTTACAACTTTCTGTACTTCGATATTCAACTTTCTTAATTCGTCTTTAAAGACTTTAAATTCATCGTGGATACTACTGCTCATTAATATTTTTTAGTTTTTTAGTTAAAATTCCAATTTTACCCAATCACCCCATTCAATACCAGGGGTAATGTCTCAAATTCCGATTAAAGTTAGTAAATTTATTGATACGAAGTACCACTTTTACAATATATTATTGTTTTTCATGTAAATAGTTAGCTGATTTTATATCATTAGTGCATATTCCGTATTTTTGACCGAATTAAAAATTATAACAATACTATACAAACTATGAATATCAAAGCATTTTTCTCTTTTTTCTTTATAGCTCTGCTTAGTCTGGTACAGGCCCAGAAACTGGAATTCAAAGCACCGGATTATTCTTTAATTCAAAAAAATATCCAGAATAAAAACTCAGAATTCTATTATCCGGCTCTCTTAAAAAGATTAAAACAGAACGACACACTCCTTACAGGCAGTCAATACCGCCATCTTTATTTTGGATATACATTTCAAAAAGAATACAGACCCTACAAAACAGGCAGGAAAGCTGAAGAAGTAGCGAAATATTATCGGGGAGAAGGTATTTCAGAAAAAGACTTATCAAAAGGAATACAGCTTTTCCAGGATGCATTGGATGAAAATCCTCTGGATCTGCGTGCTATGAATTATCTAGCCTATTTGTACCATCTGACCAATGATGATGATACTGCCAAAAAAATTGCAGGAAGTTTCCATGGGTTATTGGGAGCGATTCTTAGTTCGGGAGATGGACTGAGGTGCGAAACAGGTTTCCACGTTATTTCCGTCACTGATGAGTATGCACTTTTGAGCAGATTTCAAATGGAAACCAAGTCACAAAGCAATAATGGAAAATGCGACTATCAGGAATTTGAAAAAGACAAATATAAGATCCCGGGATTGTATTTTGATGTCAGCAGGTTTTATGGGAAGATATTAGATTAACCAGCCTCAGATATTTTTTACCTATTTAGCCAACATTTACTATTTTAAATGAAATAATATCAATTTTATTATCCATAGAACTGTAAGGGTTTTACTTTTCCAATGAGGATATGAGAGCAGGAAAATATTTTTTTTAAAAAAATATAAAACTGAGTGTAACATTTTAAAAAGGTTCGTCTCTAAAAGACAAATAAACTTTAAAACCTTAGAAATAATGAAAAAATACACATTCCTTCTTATCATCGTTTTATTCTTTCTAGCTGTATGTAATATATTTGGCCAGACAAAAACATATCCTTTTGAAGTAAAGAAAGCCGGAAAAGGCAGCCAGTCTTTAATTTTTATTCCTGGATTTGCTTCTTCGGGAGAAGTGTGGAGCGAAACCACGGCAAAGTTTGAAAAAAACTTTACCTGTTATACTTTAACGATGGCAGGGTTTGCCGGAGTAAAACCAGAGGCCAATGCTACCTTTACAAACTGGGAAAAAGGAATTGCCGCTTATATTAAAGATAACAAAATTGAAAAGCCGATACTCATCGGCCACAGTATGGGAGGAGGCCTCGCTCTTGCTATTGCCGCCGACTATCCTGAGCTGATAGGTAAAATTGTTATTGTTGATGCACTGCCTTGTCTTGCTGCAATATCTGATCCTAATTTTACATCTAAAGAAAATAATGACTGTACATCTATAACTGGTAAATTGACTGCAATGCCGGACGAACAGTTCCGCCAAATGCAGACACAAATGATTCCGCGTCTTCTGGCTGATTCTTCCATGCAGGAAACCGTAATCCGCTGGAGTATGACATCAGACAGAAATACATTTGCCAAAATGTACTGTGATTTCTCTAATACCGATCTGAGAGAAAAGATAAAAAGCATACAATGTCCCTCTCTTATATTGCTGGAATCTTTTTTTGTGAATATGAAACCCGCTATTGAAGCTCAGTACAAAAACTTAAAAAATACCGATATGCAGTATGCTTCAAAAGGATTACACTTCATTATGTATGATGATAAAGAATGGTACTCTAACCAGCTCAATAACTTTTTATCCGCGAAATAATGGTTTTTGAGGAGATATACGAAATCTACTGGCAGAAAATATTCCGCCTGTGTATGGGATACGCCAATGATCCTGACCTGGCAAAGGACCTGGCACAGGAAACCTTTATCATCATATGGCAGCAACTTCCCAAATTCCGAAATGAATCCAGTGTGGGAACATGGATTTTCAGAATAGCTTCCAACAACTGCCTCCGGCAGATTGAAAAAGAAAAAAAATTCACCAAAACAGACCTTCCTTTAAATCTGGAAGAAAAGAAGCATGAATCTTTAGAACCTCAGATACAATTACTGTATCAGTTTATTTCTGAACTTCCCGAAACGGACAGAATTATCATTTCTCTGGAACTAGAGGAAGTAAAACAGGCAGAAATAGCTCATATCACAGGGCTTTCTGAGTCTAACATTCGGGTGAAAATTCATAGGATAAAAGAAAAATTAACGCAAAAGTTTAAAGAAAATGGATCCTAAAATCGATTTCAAAAATATATGGAAACAGCAGACCTCCACCAAGCCTAATCTTGAAGAGCTGCTTGATACGCTGAAAAAATTTAAAAATGAAAATCTGCGTAAGCTTATCTGTTCTAATCTATCAATGACGGCTACTTCCCTACTTATCATTTTTATATGGTATTATTATCAGCCTCAGATGATAACCACAAAACTGGGAATTGTACTGGTTATTCTGGCCATGGCTATATTCCTGATCGCTTATAACAGAATGTTTATGACATTTTATACTATTGACAATACGCAGTCTAACCATAATTATCTCCAAAATTTATATAGAGTAAAAAGTAAACAAAAATTGATGCAAACCACGATGATGAACTTATATTTCATCATGCTGTCTCTGGGAATCTGTCTTTATATGTACGAGTATACCTCACGCATGACCCCTATTTCAGGCATTATAGTCTACGGAATTACCTTATTATGGATTGCATTCAACTGGTTTTACCTGCGACCAAGAACAATCAGAAAACAACAGGGAAAACTTGACGGATTAATCAATAAATTTGAAGAAATAAATAATCAATTACAGGACTAATGAATAATTGTGACAATAAAAAACATTGGGAAAAAGTATATGAAACCAAAAATCCTGATCAGGTAAGCTGGACACAGGAAAAACCAAAGACTTCTCTAGACTTTATCAATTCTCTGGGACTTGGAAAAGAAGCTAAAATTATTGATATCGGAGGCGGAGACAGCAATCTTGTTGATTTTCTTCTTGAAGAAGGATATGAAAATATTACGGTACTGGATATCTCGGCCAAAGCGTTGGAGAAAGCAAAAGAGAGACTGGGAAATGCCGCAGATAAGGTAAAATGGATTGCCACAGACATTACGGCATTTGAACCTTTGGAAACGTATAACATCTGGCATGACAGAGCTGCTTTTCATTTTCTGATAACTCCGGAGCAGGTTTCAAAATATATAGATATTGCAGAGAAAAATATAGATGGTTTTATGATTTTGGGAACTTTTTCTAAAAACGGACCTGCCAAATGCAGCGGACTGGATATCCAGCAATATGATGAAGAATCACTCACTGAAAAATTCGAAGCCGGTTTTGAAAAAATAAAGTGTGTTATTGAAGATCATATCACCCCTTTTGAGACGGTACAGAACTTTGTTTTCTGCAGTTTCAGAAAGCATTAATATTTCTGAGATCAGAGTATAATAAAAAAGAGCCTTCAAAGAGACTCTTTTTTATTATGTATTTAATTTCAGTTTTATTTTTCTATTGTAAAACAAACCTAAAATAGATTGTAAAAGTTCAATATAGGTTATGATTCTTTTTCTTCTTCAATTTCTACTTCGTTACGCAGCTGGGCTTTGTAAAGAGTAGCATAGTATCCATCTTTATCAAGAAGATCAAGGTGGGTTCCTTCTTCTACAATTTTACCGTGTTCCATCACAATGATCTTATCTGCTTTTTCAATAGTAGAAAGTCGGTGTGCTATAATAATGGATGTTCTGTTTTTCGTAATTTTTTCTGTAGCTTTCTGAATTAGTTTTTCGCTTTCATGGTCAATTGAAGATGTTGCCTCATCTAAAATTAAAATTTTAGGATCAGACAGGTACGCTCTAAGGAAAGACAGCAGCTGTCTCTGTCCTAAGGAAATTGAAGATCCTCTTTCACTTACTACATAATCATATCCGCCGGGAAGCTGCTCAATAAACTGATCCACTTCAATCTCTCTCGCACCCGCTTTTATTTTATCCAGTGTGATGCTGTCATCCCCAAAGGCAAGGTTTTCAAAAATACTTCCATGGAAAAGGAAAACATCCTGTAATACAACCCCGATATGACTTCTCAGATTATAAAGTTCATAATCTTTTAAATTCACATCATCAATGAGAATATTTCCGGAATTGATATCATAAAGTCTTGTAATCAGACTGATAATCGTAGATTTCCCAGCTCCTGTTGCCCCCACAATAGCAACAGTCTCCCCAGGGTTTACTTTAAAATCCAGTCCCTTCAATACTTCCTGCTTTTCATCATAAGCAAAATGTACTTTCTGAAATTCTATTTTACCAGCAAAGTGATCTTTTTTTACCGTACCGGTATTGGACATTGAGTTATCTTCATCCATTACTCCCAATACTCTTTCTGCTCCCACAATACCTCTCTGGATATTATTGAAACGGTCTGCGATCTGCCTTAAAGGACGGATCAGCATTGAAATATACTGAATAAAAGCAATCACCACTCCGGCACTGATCGTGATATATCCTCCATAAAAAAGAATAAACCCGATAAACAGTGAAGAAATAAGTTCTACAACCGGAAAGAATAATGAGAAAATAAAAACGGTTCTCAATAATGCACTTTTCAGCGTTATATTAATATCATCAAATCTTTTAAATTCTGCTTCCTGTCTGTTGAAAACCTGAATAATAGACATTCCGGCCAGTCTTTCCTGTACAAATGAATTCTGATTGGCAGTCCATGTTCTTTCATCTCCAAAAGCTTTTTTCAGCCTTTTCTGGAAAAATCTTGTGATCACAACCATTAAAGGAAGGATTGCCAGGGTAATGTAGCTTAAATGTACATTGGTACTGAACATCATGATCAATACAAAAACAATTCTGAGAATATCTCCGAAAACCATCAGGAATCCGTCTGTGTAAACGGTAGCAATAGTCTCCACATCACCTACAGCACGGGTAACCAGCTGACCGATCGGCGTTTTATCAAAAAATGAAGTTCTAAAATAAATCAGTTTTGCGTATAACCTTTCTCTGATATCACGGATAACGTTCTGCGAAATAAAGTTGGAAAAATAAACCAGAAAAAAGTTAAGAACAGTTTCTGCAAATACCAACCCTACCAGGATATAAATATGCTTCATCATTAAAGCTTTATCCTGAAGTTTTGTAATATCATTATCCACCACCTGCATCGTCAGGTAAGGTCTGTAGGTAGAAACAATAGAAAGTATAATGGAAATTATCAGGGTAAGAATGAACCAAGAACGGAACTTCATTCCGATAAAGAACAGCCTTTTTATAATTTCCCAGGTATCTTGTTTTTTCATTGTACGAATAGAAGAAAAGAATTAAAATAAAATTCTATGCAAAAATAAGACTTTCTAACCGTACAGCCTTTAGAACTTTTATAAATCGCAATAGAAAATTTCTGATAGCGGTTATTTACAGAATGAATATCCTTTCACTGCTTAGATCCTGCTTTCCGGATCATTAAGAGATAAGGAGACTCATTAAGCAGGGTTTTCTTACCCGCCAATTCTGTAATTATTGAAAAACACCCCTGTTTCAACCCTTCCGGCTTTCCCGATGGGGTGAAACAAACTATCGGGAAGTCCCGGTAAGTTGTTACAAGGCTGTTTGTAATGATCGGGGAACTCCGGTAGTCTCCTGCAAATTGAGGAGAATCACCGGAAGGCTCAGGTGAGTTATTTTGAGGCCGTTTGTAATCAAACGACTTCTCTCTACCTGCTAAAGCCTCTGCTCATCTCCCGAAATTGTACCTATCTGCTCGATTTCAATAGACGGCTTCTGTAACTTTTCTTTTTTATATTTCTTCTCAAGAAGCTGATAAACTCCCAAAACAACTACAATAGAAATAAGCCAGTTCACAAGATTAACTCCGGAAAACCCTGTATAATTTAAATTATTTAAGGACTCCGGATCTGTTGAACCTACGTAAAAACAATAGCTGAATATTAAAATAATTTGAGTTCCTAGATAAATTCCTATAGCCAGTATTCCCAGCTGCCATTTTGTTTTTCCAAATCTTTCAGCTAATTGTGCATAATACCGGTATGCACCGATAAGAATAAAAATTGATAACATAGTTATTATGATTTAGTTTTTTAGTTCTGTTTTAAAATTCGTATCCTACATCTACCAGATACAGACCATGCCCCGGAGCTGAGGTTCCTGCAGCGTTACGGTTCTTATTTTCAATCACTTTACGTAAATCTTCCGGCTTCAGTTTTCCGGTTCCTATTTCTACCATCGTTCCTACAATGGCACGAACCATATTTCTGAGAAAACGATTGGCCGAAACAGTGAACTTCAGTTCCGTTCCGTTCTGCTCCCATTCTGCCTTATATATCTTGCAGATATTGGTTTTATTGTCTGTTTTTAATTTCGCAAAGCTGGTAAAATCCTCATATTCAAACAGAATTTCACAGGCTTCATTCATTTTTTCAATATCCAGCGGTCTTTTCCAGTGCTGCCAGGCAGATTCCTGTGTGAACGGATTCTTAGACAGTGAAATATTGTATTCGTACGTTCTGTAAGTAGCATCAAAACGGGCATGAAAATCATCTTTCACCGGAAAAATTCTTTCAATAGAAATATCTGGCGGCAGAAAGCTGTTCAGTCTTCGTGGCAGCTGAACATCAAGCTCTTTTTCTGTATCAAAATGAGCAAATATTTTTTTTGCGTGAACGCCGGTATCTGTTCTTCCGGCACCGGTTGTTTTAATGTCTTCCCGCAAAATGGTAGAAAGAGCTTTTTCCAGCTCTTCCTGTACAGAAATGGCGTCCGGCTGTATCTGGTAGCCGAAATAATTCTTTCCGTTGTAAGAAAATTCAATAAAGTATCTCAAAGTATAATAATAACTCCACAAAAATACTGTAATTTAACGAAATATTTATTGAAAAGTCTTTGCGAATGTTGCCTAAAATGCTTCTGAAAATTCCTATTTTTGCAATCGTATGAAAAGATGGTACCTTTATCCTTTTTCCCTCGGTTATCATATGGTAACGGGTTTCCGGAACACAATGTATGATCTGGGAATTTTTAAGTCGACAAAATTCAAAACACCGATAATCAATGTCGGAAACCTTTCTGTGGGCGGAAGCGGAAAGTCACCCATGGTGATGTATCTTGCTCAGTTTCTATCCAAACATTACAGAACCGGAGTTTTATCCCGGGGATACGGAAGGCTCACCAAAGGGTATGAAGTCACTAATTATGACAGCAACTACAAAATAGTGGGTGATGAAGCGATGCAGCTTTTTGAACGTTTCAAAAACCGTTTTGTCATTGCCGTTTCTGAAGAACGTGTACCTGGTGCCAAAAAAGTGATTGAAGACATGGATCTTGGGGTTCTGGTATTGGATGATGCCTTTCAGCACAGAGCGATCAAAGCCGGTTTCAATATTTTGATGACGGATTTTAATGATCCTTTTTTCAAGGATTATATTCTTCCTGCCGGCGATCTGAGAGAATCCAGAGCTGGATACAAGAGAGCAGACATCATCATGGTCAGCAAATGTCCTGATGAACTGACGGAAGAAACCAAAAGGTATTATATCTCCAGAATACGACCTGCCTATGGCCAGAAAGTATTCTTTTCATCCATTGGCTATGACGAAAATGTATACGGAAAAGATAAAATACTTCCGGATAACAACCTGAATTATTATGATATTCTGCTGATCACAGGAATTGCCAATCCTAAACCTCTTCTGGAACATCTGGCAAAATTCTCGCAAAGGGTTAAGCATTTAAAATTCAGGGATCATCATAATTTCACGGATGAGGATATTAAAAAAATCCTTGCCGAGTATAAAAAATTAGGGGAATATAAACTGATATTAACCACAGAGAAAGATTATGTACGTCTGAAAACTTTTGACTATCTTAGAGAAATTGTTTACTACTGGCCTATCAATGTTGTCATTGATAAAAAAGAAGAATTCAATCAAATCATCTTAGACTATGTTAAAAAAAATTAAAGAGACCGCTGATTTTATAGAAAAAATTATTCAGGAAACTCCTGATTTTGCTGTCGTTTTAGGATCCGGACTGGGAAAATTGCAGAATGAGGTAGAGCCGATCCATGTTTTAGAGTACAAAAACATCCCTCATTTTCCACAGACTACCGTTGCAGGACATACCGGAAAACTGATCTATGGACTACTGGAAGGTAAAAAAGTGCTGATGATGAGTGGGCGTTTTCATTATTATGAAGGCCACACAATGGAAACGGTCACTTTTCCTGTCAGAGTTTTTCATTTACTTGGAATTAAAAATCTTATCCTTTCCAACGCCTGCGGTGGAGTAAACCAGGCCTACAGTGTTGCTGATATTGTAATCGTAAAGGATCACATCAACATGATGCCGGAACATCCGCTTCGTGGAAAAAATATTGATGAACTTGGACCACGTTTTGTGGATATGAGTGAACCTTACAACAAGAAAATGATCAGTGCCGCTGAACAGGTTGCTTCAGACAACAATATTAAAATCCATCAGGGGGTATATGTTGCCCTTCAGGGTCCAACTTTTGAAACTCCGGCTGAATATGGTATGATCAAAGCTATTGGTGGAGATATGGTAGGAATGAGCACCGTTCCCGAAGTTATTGTCGCCAAACATATGGGAATGGAGGTATTCTGCATGTCTGTTATTACAGATCTTGGTGGACCTGATATTGCTTTTGCTGTTTCTCACGAAGAAGTTTTAAACGCTGCCAATAAAGCAATGCCCAATGTAATTACTGTTGTAAAAGGTCTGATTAAAAATTATCAATAACCTTTATTCTCTACAAAAACAGAATACCTAAGACATTGTAAATCTTAACATTGACATCAAAAAACCTTCTGAAAACTTCTCATTTCAAAGACTTTTGAGCTAACCAACTGAGAATTCCCATCCTTTATTCAAAAATTTTTGACGGGGTGATTTAGATATTCTCAAGAATTACAAAACCCATAGAATTTTTCAATTGATTCATTTTCTTCCTCTCCAATTCCGATTCATTGTTTAGATTTGTACAAATGAAATTGTACGAAATGAGAAAGTTGTTATTAATTTTTATGATAGGTATTTTTGGGATAAGCTATTCACAGAAAGTACCTGCCGTTCTTAAAACCAGTTTTTCCAAAGAAGCTCTAAAACAGAAACTTGAAGATGAAGACGGAAAGGCAATCACTATCCAGCAGGTCCTTGATCAGCATAAAGGAAAAGTTTTGTTAATCGATTTTTGGGCCGGATGGTGCAGAGACTGTCTTCAGGCATTCCCAAAAGCTGAGATATTAGAAAAAAATAACCCGAATATAGATTTTGTGTTTCTTTCGCTGGAAAGATCAAAAGAAGGTTTTGATAAAAGCCTTGCAAGATTCAACATGAAGGATAAAGAGAACTATTGGTTTGCTTCAGGCTGGAAAAATGATTTTAATAATTATGTAGATCTGAACTGGATTCCAAGATATATGATTATCGATCAAAAATCTTCCATTGCCAAATATTATGCGATCTCCCCTGAAGATCCTGAAATCCAACAGACTATAGACAACCTTTTGAAATAGTTATACATTTATTTTACACCATGATCATAAGAGAAGCCACAGAAAAGGATTTGGAGATCCTGTTAACATTTGAGCAGGGAATAGTTACTGCAGAGAGACCTTTTAACAGTACCCTTAAGGACGGAGAGATTCATTATTATGACCTGAGCGAATTTATTAAGTCTCCAGATGCTATTTTGATTGTTGCAGAGGAGGATAACGAAATTGTAGGTTCCGGTTATGCTCTGATTAAAAAGCCTGAAAAGGATTATAACAATTTTGAAAACTATGCTTATCTGGGCTTTATGTATGTAAAACCTGAATACAGAGGCAAAGGTATCAATAAAGTAATCACTGATGAGCTAGTCGGCTGGTCAAAATCGAAAGGGATTTCAGAAGTTAGGCTTGATGTTTATACCCAAAACGAATCTGCTATAAAAGCATATGAAAAAGCTGGTTTTGAACCCTTACTTCTTACTATGAGATTGAAATAATAACGAAAAAATTTATCGTAAATAAAGGAATCCATATCTTTGTGATATGGATTTTTTGTTGCCACTTCGTAAGATTATTCACGTAGATATGGATGCTTTTTATGCTTCTGTGGAACAGCATGATAATCCAGTCCTTAAGGGAAAGCCTATTGCTGTTGGCGGCCAGCACCGGGGAGTCGTTGCTGCAGCCAGCTATGAAGCCAGAAAATATGGAGTTCGATCTGCAATGCCCAGCAAAACAGCAAAAGAAAAATGCCCTCATCTAATATTTGTCCCTCCACGATTTGCCCGATATAAAGAAATTTCAAAAAAAATACGGGACATATTCTATGAATATACTGATCTGGTAGAACCGCTTTCTCTGGACGAAGCTTATCTGGATGTCACGGAAAATAAAAAAGGAATGGAATCTGCCAATCTGATCGCCAGGGAGATTCGTCAAAAAATATTTGAGGAAACCGGACTAACTGCTTCTGCAGGAATATCTGTCAATAAATTTTTAGCTAAAGTAGCTTCTGATATCAATAAACCCAACGGACAGAAAACTATTCATCCAGATAAAGTGGAAAGCTTTCTGGAAGAGTTACCTGTAGAAAAATTTTATGGTGTCGGAAAGGTAACGGCTAACAAAATGTTCAGTTTAGGAATTTATAAAGGAAAAGATTTAAAGAAAAGGTCAGTGGAAGAACTGGTGAAGCTTTTCGGAAAATCCGGTAATCACTATTATAATGTGGTACGAGGTATCCATACTTCTGAAGTGAAACCTCATCGGATCCAGAAAAGTGTGGCTGTAGAACGTACATTTTTTGAAGACCTTTTTGATGAACAGCAGATTAATGAAAAGCTGGAAAGCCTGAGTGAGGAGCTCCATCAGCGGCTGCAGAAAAACAATATCCTGGGAAGAACTTTAACTTTAAAAATTAAATACAAAGATTTCTCCCTTTTCACCCGAAGTCTTACAAGAGAAGAATATTTCAATACTCCGGAACAATATTTCAATACCGGAAAAAAACTATGGGAACTTCGTCCATATGATAAAGCAGTCCGTTTGCTGGGATTATCTCTGTCTCACCTTAATACAGAGGAAAAAAAACAGATTTCTGTTCAACTAAAAATCCCGTTTGAAGAATTTGAAAACCAATAGGTCATATTTTTTTGCTACCTTGTAGGTACCAAATAAAACAAATTTATGAACCTTACAATGATTCAGTTTTTCCACTGGTATTCTGAAGGCGATGGAAAGCTGTGGAAAGAAGCTGAGAAACAGGCTGAATATTTATCAAAACTAGGAATCACATCTGTATGGTTCCCTCCCGCTTACAAAGGGACAAATGGCGGTTATTCTACAGGATATGACGCCTATGACCTCTACGATCTGGGAGAATTTGATCAGAAAGGAACGATTCCCACAAAATACGGTACCAAAAATGATTATATAAAAGCAATCAAAGCTTTAAAAAAGCAAAATATAGAAATCATTGCAGATATTGTATTGGGTCATAAAGCAGGTGGTGATGAGCTGGAAAAGTTCAAAGCCGTCAAAGTAGATGAGAATAACAGGGATAAAATAATTTCTGATGTTATTGAAATAGAGTCTTACACAAAATTCACCTTTCCCGGACGAGGAAAAAAATATTCTGATTTTGAATGGAACTTTACCTGCTTCAGTGGTGTAGATTATGCGGAAGGAATGGATTCCCACATCTTTAAGATTCAGTCTGAATACGGCAATGACTGGGAAGAAATGATAGATGATGAAAAGGGTAATTACGACTACCTGATGTATAATGACATCGAACACCGAAATCCTTTTGTACGGGAAGAGCTAAATGACTGGGCGAAATGGTATTTTGACCAAACCGATTTTGACGGGGTAAGGCTGGACGCTTTAAAGCATATTTCTTTTAGTTTTTATAAGGAATGGATTACCCTGCTCCGCTCCAATTCGGGTAAAAATATTTTTGCAGTGGGAGAATACTGGGCTCCCGGATATCTTCATCTGCTTCAGAAATATATTGAGGTAACGGAGGGTTGTATGAGCCTTTTTGACAGTTCTTTGCAGAATAATTTCCATACAGCCTCCAAAGAAGGAGGGTCTTATGATCTCAGAAAAATTTTTGACGAAACCCTTACCCAGGCAGATCCTATGCATTCTGTGAGCCTTGTTGCCAATCATGACACCCAGCCTCTTCAGGATCTTGAAGCGCCTGTTGAGCCCTGGTTCAAATCTATAGCTTATGCCTTGATTTTACTGCGTAAAGATGGTTATCCATGTATTTTTTACCCTGATCTTTATGGGGCTCATTATGTTGACAAAGACCGGGAAGGTAATGATCAGGAAATATTCATGCCCAAAGTAGATGGTATTGAAGAGCTTCTGAAAGCAAGAAAAGAATACGCTTACGGCGAACAACGGGATTATTTTGAAGACGCCAATTGCCTGGGATGGATTCGTGAGGGAGATGATGAACATACAGGATGCGCTGTGGTACTCAGTAATAAAGATGCCTACCATAAACCTATGGAACTAGGAAAACGATATGCCGGAAAAACATGCAAAGATCTATTGAAAAGATGTAAGGAAAAGGTAATGATTGATGAAAATGGCTGGGGAGATTTCCCTGTACCGGCCGGAAATGTGAGCGTCTGGATTCCTGAATAATCTTGAATAAAAAATTCTTTAAAACAAAGGTATATACGACTGAAGATATTTTCCTGGTCATATATACCTTATTCTTATTAACTAAAGTTAAAGATATTTAGCAATAAATGTATTGGCAATACCAGATATCTTTAGCCCATTCGCAGCATTCACCACTTTCATTGGAAACACAGCATACTTTACCTTTGTTGATATCTCCGGCTTTTAAACTTTTAAGCTCCTGACGATTTAGCTTTCGTATGTTTTGATTTTTGGTTGTTTTCATATTAATTATTTTTATGATTTAGTTATTAAATTTACATTAAAAACGATAATTATGAATACATATTTAACGTCAAAATTTAAATATAAATGATTTATTGACTATTTAAATAGTAAAAACGTATGAATAATTACCAGTCAAATATTTGATTTGATACGATTCCTTAGGAGCAGAATGATTTCCTCTTCAGCTGCAATATTCGTAAAAATGGAGATGTTCAAAAAAACTTAAGTGCATTTTTTATATTAACCATCACACTCAAAAATAACTTTTGTGATTAAAGGACATTTATATTTTTCTGATTTCAAGAATTTCCGGTCTTTCAGATTCGTCTGATATTTTTCCAGTCCGGGCAAACTCAGCCCAGAGTCCCCTTAGTCTTTCACCATTCTCATGAATACGGTTCCAGGGAATGTCTCTCAGCATTTCAGAAGTTTTCCATGCAGATTCATTACCGAAAATCAATGGAAGATCAATACAGTGCGGTGCGCCTATGTGGTTATTATTCAATTTTGAATAAATTCTGAACAAATATACATTTCCTCCTCCTTCTGCGTGATTTTCCGCAAATTTCTTCGCTGGATCACCATAAATTAATGTTGTAGATTTCTCAACAGTTTTATCTAAAATTATCCTTCCTATTCCTTTTCCAAAATATTTATTTAAAGCCTCGGAAGTCTTGAGATAAAAGGCAGTTTCATCATTATTCAGCCCAATAAGAACGTCATATTTTTTTGCATTTTCTCTCCACTTTTCTATGGACTCCTGTTCTTTGCACAAAGGAGGGAATCCGTATTGGGTTCCAAAAGGCATTGCTGCTTTCAAACCATATTTTATCACAGATGGAACAAACCGTCCATAGTCATCCATCATCTTCAGAGCATCCACCTCATCTTTCAGGAATTCTGTTTTCTTCAGAAACTCTTCTGACATTTTCTGTCTCTTATGGCGCAATCCCAAAGGAGCACTCTGAATAATCACCCGCTGAAACAATCCTTCTACTCCTTCAGAAATCATCAGATGAGCAATGGCATCACCACCGGAAGACTGTCCGAGAAGGGTAATATTATCACTATCTCCTCCAAAATCAGATATATATAGTTTGATCCATTTCAATGCTTCAATGATATCAAACAAGCCAAGATTGGGCGGCCTTTTTTCATTACCTCCTAAAAAACCGAAAATTCCCAGACGATACGAAACTGTAACTACAATGATATGCTGTTCTTTTACCCATTCTGCAGGATCAGCCGTTGATAAATCGCCACATCCTATTTCATGCGATCCCCCGTGAATCCACACCACGACAGGGAGTTTTTCGTTCTCAGCTCTATTGTCAGGACAGGTTATGGAAAGATATTGGGTAGATTCATCAGCTTCAAACTCTTCTACATGGGTAACACCTATCATCTTTTCCACCAGAGGGCTTAGCTTCTGCGGGCAAACGGGAGTTTTATCTGGTGAAATAATATCTGTAAGTGAAGGTTCTGCCTGAACAGGTTTTTGGTATCGTTTAGAATGTGCATAACGGATACTTTTGGCTTTAGTAACCCCATTTTCTTTTAATGCTGTGATTCTGCCGAATCTGGTTTCAAAAATACAGGTTTCTTTCTGCTGTGATTTCATTGTAAAACTGCAAAAATTATATATTAAAGATAACTCTGTTTTTTGAAAATAAAAAACTTACATGATTGATTTTTTTAAACACAGATATCACAAATTTGCACACCATTCTTCAGTAACGGGTAGCATATTACTGATAAAAAATCGTGCATCCGGAGCTGGCAAAGAATACGATATCTTTTGTTTTGGCTACGAATGCACGATCATTTTTTACTTTGATTCATATAATCAGTTCAGCATTTTATACTCACTGGGAGAAATGCCTACTTTGGTTTTGAACAGTCTGGTGAAATGCTGTGGGTATTTGAAGCCCAGGTCATAGGAAATTTCACTGATTGATTTCCCCTGATCCATGATCTGTTCTTTGGCTACATCAATTAATTTATTGTGGATCAGCTCCTGCGGAGATATTCCCAGTTCTTTTTTTATCAGGTCTCCAAAATAGTTGGCAGACAGGTTCAGCTTTTCTGCAAAATAATTGACCATCGGAAAACCTATATTTTTAGGATTCTCAGATTTTAAATAGTCATCCACAAGGTTTTCAAACTTACCAATCACCCCCTGATTGATGTGATCTCTTGTAATAAACTGGCGGTCATAAAAACGCATGCAGTAATTTAAAAACAGTTCAATATTATTAACAATTAAAGATTTGCTGTGTTTATCAATTGCCTGCTCCAGTTCAAGTTTAATATTTTTAAAACATTCCAGAATGATTTCCCTTTCTTTTTCAGAGAGATGTAAAGCTTCATGTACATCATAAGAAAAGAATGAATACTCTTTTATATGTTTCCCTAAGTTGGTTCCCTTTATTAAATCTGGGTGGAAAATTAAAGCGAACCCTCCGGGCTGAATGTATTTATCTCTGTTGTAAATTCCGTACGTTTGTCCGGGAGCAATGAAAACCAATGTTCCTTCCTGATAATCGTAGCTGTTTTTTCCATACAGCATGTCTCCACACATCACATCCTTCAGAAAAACAGTATAAAATCCAAATTTCCTTTTATACTGGCAGATAGGATCAGATTTGGAAAAATCTATGACACTTACCAGCGGATGCAGGGTTTCATGATTGGCCATTTTATTGTATTCCGAAACGCTATTATAGATTTCAACCTCCTGATTTTCCATTGAATGAATTTTAATTCTTAATCAAAATTACTACTTTCTCAGGGAACTGAAATTGTGTCTGTAAAATTGGTAAGTAATTCGGTAATCTGTATAAGTTCGGTTTATCTGAAAGTTTCGAATTTTGTACCGTTATGGAAACTTTTAATTCAAACATTTTTCCGAAAGGAGAAAAAGCCCCCTCCGAGTATTTTTCCGGAGGAACAGCGTGGGTTCATATTCTGAAGCCCAATGAAAACGAACTGAACTGCCAGATCGGAAATGTCATTTTTGAACCGGGATGCAGAAATAACTGGCATTCTCACAGCGGCGGACAGATTTTAATCGTAACTTCAGGAACAGGATTTTATCAGGAGAAAGGGAAACCTACGCAGGTTTTACATCCGGGAGACATTGTAAATATTCTTCCGAATGTCATCCACTGGCATGGCGCTGCTCCTGAAAGTGAGTTTACTCACATTGCCATCAACCCTAATACCCAAAAAGGTATTGTAGAATGGCTGGAACCGGTAACGGACGAGGAATATAACAACTTATAACATACACTTACTAAAAACTTAAACTAAAAAAATGAGCACATTTACTGTAAAAGCTTACGGCGCAGAATCCACTACGGCGGATCTGAAAGAAATGAACATCCAAAGAAGGGAAACAACGGCTAAAGATGTAGAAATTGAAATTCTATATTGCGGAGTATGCCACTCTGACCTTCATACTGCAAGAAACGACTGGGGTGGAACGGTCTACCCTGCTGTTCCGGGACATGAGATCGTAGGAAGAATCACGAAGGTAGGCAACGAAGTTTCTAAATTTAAAGTGGGAGATCTTGCAGGAGTAGGATGCATCGTGGATTCATGCGGACATTGCGAAAGCTGCCAGCATGATCTGGAACAATACTGCCTGAATGGATTTACCGGAACGTATAACGGGAAAGATAAGCACCTAGGAGGTCATACTTTCGGTGGATATTCTCAGAAAGTAGTGGTAGATTCCAACCATGTATTAAAAATTCCTGAAAATCTTGATCTTGCAGCTGTAGCCCCTCTTCTTTGTGCAGGAATTACAACATGGTCACCTTTAAGACACTGGAATGTAGGTCCGGGATCAAAAGTAGCTGTTGTAGGACTGGGAGGTCTGGGGCACATGGCAATTAAACTTGCCAAAGGACTGGGTGCTGAAGTGACTTTATTTTCAAGAACTCCCGGAAAGACAGAGGATGCTAAACAATTAGGGGCAGATCACGTAGTGATTTCAACGGATGATGCACAAATGGAATCTGTAAAAGGGAAATTTGATGTGATCATTGATACAGTTCCTTATGTACACGATGTCAATCCGTACGTTTCCACTTTAACTATTAACGGAACTCATGTTCTTGTAGGCTATTTAGGAGGTTTAGAGCCTATTCTGAATACTGTTCCTATGATCATGGGAAGAAAGTCAGTAGCCGGTTCTGTAATCGGTGGTATTGCTGAAACTCAGGAAATGCTGAATTTCTGTGGAGAGCACAATATTGTTTCGGAAATTGAAATGATCAAAATGCAGGATATTAATGAAGCGTATGAAAGAATGCTGAAAAGTGACGTGAGATATCGTTTCGTAATTGATATGCAATCTCTGTAATATCTAAACAGTATATTTCAACATTAAGACTCTTCCTCTGTGGAGAGTCTTTTTTGTTGATCTATTTTCAGATCTTGGCTAAAGCCCATTCTTATTGATTTTTCGCAATATGAACAGAACCATTGTACACCTTATTTATACTTTCCATCCATATCCTGAAATGCCCAATCTGCGAGAGATGCAATCACAGGAATTAATCCTTTCCCGGCTTTACTGAGTTCATAAGTAACATGAGGCGGAATTACAGGTTTGGCAGTTCTTATAACTAATCCGTCCGCTTCCAATTGTTTCAGATGCTGAATAAGAACTTTTTCAGTAACAGCAGGGATAGCCCGCTTCAATTCACTGTATCTTTTTCCCGCGTCTGACAATTGATAAAGAATGATCGGCTTCCAATAGCCGCCAATCTTTGACATCACATAGGTAACGGGGCACTTGTCCAATGCATATTTTTTGTTTTGCTGGATGGTAGAACTTTCTTTAATGGCTGTCATAGTTACATACTTTAGGGTAAGTACTTGTATAAAAGTAAGTGCAAATATAACTTTGTTCTCGGAAATAAAAAAATATTTATTATGAAATCGCTGTTCCAGAATCAATTTAAAAATCTTGATACCAAGCGATTACATATAACCATTCAAAAACAATAAAAAATTCACGTATGAAAATTGTAATCACCGGATCGCTAGGAAATGTAGCTAAACCTTTAACACAACAACTCATTGCTGCAGGGCATAATCTTACAGTAGTAAGCAGCAACGAGGCCAGAAAACAGGATATTGAATCGTTAGGAGCCGTGGCCGCAATAGGGTCTATAACTGATGTGGATTTCTTAACAAAAACCTTTGAGAACGCAGATGCCGTTTTTGTAATGACCCCTCCTGCCATCAGTCAAACCAATATTATTGAAAACACTACAAATGCAGGAAAGAATTATGCTGAAGCATTAAAGAAAGCCAATGTGAAAAAAGCGGTAATGCTAAGCAGTATAGGAGCAGCATCTCCTATCGAAAACGGACCTATCAAAGGACTTCACCATATTGAAAATTTATACCGTGAGGTAGAGAATACTTCCTTTACATTTTTGAGAGCAGGGTATTTTTATAATAATTTTTTCAATGATATTCCATTGATACAAAATGCAGGAATCATAGGCGGTAACTACCCTGAAAATGCAGAAATTCCCGTAGTGCATCCTAATGACATAGCAAGGGCAGCTGCGGAAGAACTGGTAAAAAATGAAAATGGCAACAGTATCCGATATATTGTGGGTGATGTCCGCAAAGCTTCTGATTTTGCAAAAGTGTTAGGAGCTTCGGTAGGAAAGCCAGAGCTTCCGTGGGTTGCATTCTCTGATGAAGATGCATTAAATGGTATGCTGCAGGCAGGTTTGCCAAAGGATATGGCTGAGTTGTATGTGGAAATGGGACTGGGAATAAGAACCGGAATAGTACAGAAAGATTTCATTGAACATGGATCGCCTGTTACCGGAACTATCAAGCTGGAAGATTTCGCCAAGGAATTTGCAGGGAAATTTTAATTAAATTTTAAACAAAGGCATTTTTGCCACGAATACAAGAATTTCTTGCTGTATTAAAAAAAATAAGTGTAAAAAAAAGAGATTGAATATTTAATTCAATCTCTTTTCATTTTATTGTCTGATACTAAAAAGCTAATTCTTTTTCTTTAGCCTTAATCTATCATTGTTTCTTTTCTTTCAATATCCCTTTCAGTACTTTCAGCTTTCCATCAATAGGCTGATCAATTTTCAATCCTAAAACTTCAGCCACCAAAGGATAGACATTGATGTTTGCAAATTCGTCAATTACCATATTATTTTTTAATTCGGGTCCCCATGCATAGAATGTTGCTTTCATTTCCGGAACAACTCTTGGATTATAACCATGTTTTCCTACTGAGGTTTTCTTTCCTTTTTCTAAAAATATTTTCGGTGCTTTAGGCATCAGAAGGATCTGCCCTATTCTGTCATACTTATCATCTTTTGTTGCAAAATGCAGATATTTCGGCAGTTTTTTATCCAAATAAACTTCGTAGTCATCTGTTTTACTTCCTTTCAGTTGTTTATAAACAGATTTTACCTCATCCGGATTTTTAACATAAACTCTTAAAAGGGTCTGTGAATTGTAAAAGTCAAATCTGTTTTTATCAAAAAGAAGAGCCGGAATTTCCAATGGAGTTCCACCATCTACTTTAATCATTCCGTGATCTGAAACAAAAACGAAGTTAACATCTTTTAATCCCAATCCGTTTACTTTTTGTACCAGGTCACCAATTGCCTGATCAATAAGATGGACAGCGTTTTCGGTTTCTTTTGTATCCGGTCCGTAATGGTGTCCGCTTCCATCTACTTCGGGAAAATATAATGAAATAAAGTGCGGCCTTTTATCTTCAGGTAACTTCAGCCAGTTTACTACTTTTTCTATTTTTTCGGAAGGGGTGAACTTTTCATGATAAGGATAATAGTACGTTGGTCTTATTCCTCCGGCATCACTCGCTGAACCTACCCACATCAGAGAAGCAGATACCATTCCTTGTCTTTCTGCCAGTCCCCAAAGAGGAGTTCCTCCATACCAGCTTCCGTCTTCTGCATTTTTCTTATTACTCATTGCATAAGTTTCTTTCCTTTTATAGTCATAAAAGAAATTATCAATCAGGCCATGGTGGGAAGGATAAAGTCCGGTGATCAGGCTCCAGTGGTTAGGAAATGTGATACTTGGATAACTTGGAATCATTGCTTTTGCCTGTACTCCGCTATTGGAGAGCTTCAAAAGATTCTCCGCATTGTACTTCTTTGCATAGTCATAACGGAACCCATCCGTGGAAATCATAATAACGTAAGGTTTCGACTGTGCTTCTGTACTGTTTTGGCGGCCCGGTACAACTACCTGAGCTGTGTCAATATTGACCTGTTGTGCAAAAACCGTAAAGGAAATAAGCAGCAGTAAAAGGTGTATTCCTCGCTTCATTGTCTAAAATTTTCCGCAAAGTTACATTCTATACTTCTCCCTGAAAAGTTTAGGAGGTTAAAAGTATATTAAAACGTGTTATTTTAAATTTTAAAATATCTCCGGTATTAAATATTACGTTTCATTTCAAACTGTGATAACCAATTGTTAAGTCCGATCGTTTTTTCCAGGAATGTGTAAGTATTTTCAGAGGTATCATGCACATTGTTGAAAGCTATTGTCTGGCCTTCACTTATTTCTTTTATTCCATCAAAAAGTCTTGTGCCGATTCCCTGGTTTCTATGGTTTTTATCTACCGCAATTTGATATATCTTTCTGGAGAAAGGATTATAAATGATATAACCTATAAGTATTTCATCTCTGAAAGCTCCCAATATCAGACAATCTTTCAGCATATCTTCAAGAATAAAAACAGAACCTTGCCAGGATGGTTCAATATCCCAGAAAGGCATAAATTTGTCCCATTGTAATGCTGTCAGTTCTTTTATAGTAACGGTTGTATTTCCTTTTCCTGAATTAATATTTCCATTAAAACAATTTAGTTTCCTTACCATTGTAAAGCCCAAATTTTCATAAGCCCTGATAGCTGCCTGATTTCCTTCAATAACTTCCAGAAGCAGGAGATCCGCACTTCTTTCTTTCAATAGAGGAATGATAAAGTCATACATTTTCCTCACCAATCCTTTACCTCTGCTTTCCGGAACGACACCAGTACCTCCATTGTAGATTGTTTTCTCTCCATTTTCAATTTTTTCAGCCTGAAGAATAAAGCTTATCAATCGTCCTTCCTCAAATGCGCCGACAGAGATATTCCTGTCCAATTTTTCAGCTGCTATCTTTGAAATAAGCACCTCTTTTGTTAAATAGAAAGGAACAATATAATCAGAAAACGAATGGTTGAACACAGATAAAATTTCATCTATACTTGTATTTGCTAATGTTTTGAACTCCATTGATATTTTAAATTATCAGATTAAAAATCACCATCCTATAACATGATCTTCTTTGCAATCCGGGTATACACAAATATATGGATTTTACAGCAATCCGCTGGAATCGGTACTTTAAGAAAAAAATGATACCCCTGAGAAATCAGAGGTATTCATTACTACATATTTAAGGTGTATTAAAAAAATTATTCTTTAATCAATTTTTCGTAAGAGGTGGTTCCATCTTTAATCTGAATTTCAAGATAATAGCTTCCTGTTCTCAGATCTTCAACACTGATATTTTCACCATCCGGTCTTACTGACTTCACTTTTCTGCCAGTTGTTTCATAGATATCAATGGATTTTATCTTATCAGCATTTTTGAAATTTACAGTTGTTTTAGCAGGATTTGGGTAAAGGCTTACCACCTTGCTATTGACTGTAATTTCATTGGTAGATAAAGTAGCTGTTGTCATTGTTAATGAGGCATATCCTCTTCCTGCATCATGATACCCTAAAGTAGTCCCTCCACTTTTACGAGAATAGAAAATATTGATTGCCCCTGCAGAATTAGGAATGGCAAAGTCTCCTGCTCCTCCGGAAAGCGATCTTGTGGCTACAACTGTTCTTGTAGTTCCGGATACTGTATTGGAGGTTTCTGTCCAGTCCTGAGAAGGATCAGCTGTAGGTGTTGTCATTCCGATGAATGTATAATCCCTGTTCGCTGAAGAATTATAGATAAACCCGTCTGTACCAGGAGCCATTCCCCCGCTGCTTGATCCGTTACCTCCAAATCCTATCCCCAACATCGAATTGCTGTCTCCCGTCACCGTAAGAGTTACTCCTGTAGGAGTAGTATCCAATTTCACCGTCATGGCTGTTGCCGGCAAATTTACCGTTCCCGACGAAAACTGAGCCCAAACCAAGTTGGCCAGAGCTAAACTGATTGTAAGTAGAGTTTTTTTCATATCAATTTTTTAAAAGATTTATAATTTCCTTGTTATTGGTTTGCAATGCATATTCAAATGGAGTCATACCCGCTGAATCTTTTTTTGTTTTGTCTGCTCTATATTGTATCAGCAGCTCTACCAATTCTTTGTTTCCAAATTTCACAGCCCAAAATAAAGGGGTATATCCTGTAGAATCAGCAATATCAGGATCTGCATTTTTCTTTAAAAGGTTTTCTGTAAGTTGTTTATCGTACTTCACTGCAAGACCTGCCAATGCCGTTCCTTCGCGGCTTTTATAGTTGACATCTTTTACATGATCAATCAGAAATTCAGCAACTTCTGTATTTCCTCTGTAACAAGCTAAAATAAGGGGAGAAAAACCATTTTCATTAACCAGATTGATGATGTCGGGGTTCTGCTTCATCAGCTCCTTTACTTCGGTAACAGTTCCGGTTCTTGCAATATCAAAGATTGATTTTCCCTTTTCCTGAGCAAATAATAATGAGCTCAGGAATATTCCTAAGATTAAGACTATATTTCTCATTGTTTTACCATAGCATAGTTATAGTCAACATTTACATTTTCTGCAACTTTTTTCATAACCATTTTAGGAATGGTTACTTTATAATCTGCAGGTTTTACAACAAAACCTCCCTGCATATAGATTTTACCGTCTTTTGAATATAGGGTAGCTGCCGAAGAAACCGCTTTATCTACCCCATGAAAGTTGAGAGTACCCTGAATAGTATATTTTTGTGGACTCTCAGTAAGCTTAGTTTTGTCGAAGTTGACTATTTTTCCTTTGAATGTTGTTTTTGGATATTTAGCCGTCTCAGCATAGCTTTCATTGAAATGTTCTTCCATTAGTTTTGTTTTAAAATGAAAGTTTTTGACCGTTGAAACGGATGCCATCTCGCCATTATCCGCATTTAGAATGACAATATTATTATCATCCAGAGCATAAATATCATCAAATAAAGGCACTGAGGCTTCGAAGCTTACTTTTCCCGTTTTCGAGCTATATTTCTGTGCTGAAGCATAACTGGCAGAAAGCAGTAATACGCTTAATAATACTAATTTTTTCATATTAATTTTTTTAATTTTCCGTTAATCCGTCTGTTTTCCATTTTATAAAAATATTAACCTGTGTTGCAGACAGCGAACCTCCCTGAGGCATTTTTCCGGGAACACCATTGGCTCTTTGGATACGGTCCAGAATTCCGTCAATATTATTTTTCACCTGATCATAAGTAACCAGTGGTTTAAAGCTTGCCGCAGAATGACAGCTTACACAGTTATTATCCATAATCGGTTTTATGTCTTCTGTATATTTTACCGGTACTATAATGGGTGTGTTATCTGAAATCTCTTCGTAAGTTGTACTCTCACAGGCTATCAGTAGAGTTGCTGCTGATGCTAGCAGTAATAATGTTAACTTTTTCATATTAAAAAACTCTATAAAGATTAAACCCAAAGAAAATATGTCCTTTTCCCCAATTTCCTGCCGCATTGGTAAGGTATCCGATGTCAGAATTGATCTGGGAATTTGTAAGTAAAAGCTGGAAAACATGTCCCCCGGTTTCTATATCCACTCCTAATGATAAAGGATTTTTATAAAAACTGTGATCATCAAAATTCACAAAGTATTCTGCATTTACAGAAATTCTTTTTGAAATTTTATAGCGACCTCCAAGGCCTGCCAAAAACTGATTTTTATTTTCAATAGAGGGCTCATAAAGATTTTTATGAACGTAAGAAGGGGTAAGCTGTAATGAAAGTTTATCACTGAATCTTCTTGAGATCAATGCCTGTGTAAGGTAAGAAAGCCTGTCACTGAATTTAAGGTAGGGATAGGCATCTTTGCTCAGCTCAGTATTGGTTGCCATTACATTGTAACCTACAATATCTACCGGAAAGTTATCACTTTGCCTTACCAGTCTGTATTTCACTGCTCCTTCAAAGGTTTTCAGGTTGGTTTCTCTGGACAGACTCACTGAGACAGCATCCGAAATACCATAGATAACCCCCAGCTTGGTTGAAGCATGATCCAGGCCAAAAAAGTCTTTAAATCCGGCACTTATATCTCCGAATCTGTGGGCAACAATAATATACCATTCTTTTTTAGCTGCCAATTTCGTAGACTGTCCTGTAACAATCTGAAGTGCTTTGAAAGCAGGCTGCGAATTTTCTGTGCTGGTTTTCACCGTGTCAATACCTTTCAGCAGATCTTCCTGTGCGAAGACAAGACCTGATGAAAGTATCGACAAAAATAAGAGAGTTTTTGTCATATACAATTTGAATTAAATTATGATATGACAAACTTATAGAGATCTCAATTCAAAAATAGGTGATAAAAGTCACCGAGGGAATCGTTTTTATCAATAATAGATATAAGCTTTTCAAACAATTTAAATTAGCCTATTCTAACATTTTCATTTACAGGAACTTTTATTCCTGACTTGGTCTGCAAAATTTCACCTTCATTTTCAATTTTTTTCATAACCCGGCTTACAACTTCTCTGGAAGTACCTAAACTGCTTGCAATTTCGCGATGGGTTAGCTTGACAGGATTGTTTCCTGTGGATGAAATCTGTTGTTTAATATAGTTCAGCACTCTTTTATCTAATCGGTGGAAAACAGCATCATTCACCATATTCATAACTTCTGAAAACCTACGGTCATACTCATGGTAAAAAACTTTATTGATCTCCGGAAATCTGATGAGCCATTCATGTATGACAGAAACGGGAATCAGGAGTGCTTTAGAGTCTTCTTCAGCAACAGCATATACTCTGCTGATATAATCTGTCAGAATAGATGAAAAGGTCATCAGACAGCTGTCTTTGGGCTTGATATAGTAATAGATAAGTTCTCGTCCGTCATTAAGTGTAAAAACCTTAATAGAACCTTTTATCAGGAAAGGAACAAACTTATTTTTCTGTCCTTCCCTTATAATTTCAGTTTTTGCTTTTATATCTATTATAACAGCGTGTTTTTCAAGTTCAGACAAGAAATCAGCCCCTAAAAACCCAAATTTACTTACCACGAATGAGTTATCAATCATATTTAATATTTTCTACTTTTTCTGAAACAAATATATAAAATTGATATATTGTTATTATATAATTTTGTTTTATTAAAAAAAATTAACAATTAGATAAATTCAATTTGTTTCTGTAATTACTTATGGGCAGCTATGAACAAAAAATGCCCCGGTTTTCCGGGGCATTCTATTTTATTGTAAAAGAAATCTTAAGCTTGTACGTTGTTTCCTCCTAATACGAAAGGCTCAACTTCTTTGATTTCTCCGAACTGCTGCTCGTAGTTAGCAATGTTCTGCTGAAGAGCACTTAATACTCTTTTAGCGTGAAGTGGAGCAAGAATAACTCTTGATCTTACTTTAGCTTGCTGAACACCTGGCATCAACTGAATAAAGTCTACTACAAATTCAGATGGAGAGTGGTTTACCAATGCTAAGTTAGCATAGATACCAGCAGCTACCATTTCGTTTAATTCGATGTTGATGTTTCCGTCTTGTGGATTTTGATTGTTGTCCATTGTTATAAATTATGTTTTTAAAAATTCGAAATTTGAGATTGTGAAAATATAAAAATAAATCCAAACCCCAAATTTCAAATCATTAATTTTAGTTAAGGTCTTCGAATTCTTTCTTAGAACCTACGATAACACTCTGATACTCTTTAAGACCTGTACCTGCAGGAATTCTGTGTCCTACAATTACGTTTTCTTTCAGACCACCAAGATAATCTACTTTACCAGCAACAGCTGCTTCGTTAAGAACCTTAGTTGTTTCCTGGAATGATGCTGCAGACATGAACGACTTAGTTTGAAGTGCTGCTCTTGTAATACCCTGTAATACAGGCGTTGCTGTAGCAGGTAAAGCTTCTCTCACTTCAACTAAAGCCTGATCTTCACGCTTAAGCTTAGAGTTTTCGTCTCTTAATTCTCTTGCAGTAATCATCTGACCTGGTTTGAATTCTTTAGAATCACCAGCCTCTACTACTACTTTAAGACCGAATACTCTGTTGTTTTCTTCAAGGAAGTCATATTTATGCTCAAGAGCTCCTTCAAGGAATTGAGTATCACCTCCATCTACGATAGATACTTTTGTCATCATCTGTCTTACGATGATTTCGAAGTGCTTGTCGTCGATTTTTACCCCCTGTAGACGGTAAACTTCCTGAATTTCATTTACTAGGTATTCCTGAACCGCAGTTGGACCTTTAATTCTTAAGATATCTTCCGGTGTGATAGAACCGTCAGAAAGTGGAGAACCAGCTCTTACGAAGTCATTCTCCTGAACCAAGATCTGGTTAGAAAGTTTTACCAAGTAAATTTTTCTTTCTCCAGTTTTAGCTTCTACGATCAATTCTCGGTTACCTCTCTTAATTTTTCCGTAAGAAACTACCCCGTCGATTTCAGTTACAACCGCTGGGTTTGAAGGGTTTCTTGCTTCGAATAGTTCGGTAACTCTCGGAAGACCTCCGGTGATATCCCCTGTTTTTGCAGCTTTTCTTGGGATCTTGATTAAAACTTTACCAGCTTTAATTTTTTCACCATCATTTACCATTAAGTGGGCTCCTACCGGTAAGTTGTAAGCTTTTTGCTCAACTCCTTTAGAGTCTACCACTTTAAGGGTAGGTACAGCTTTCTTATTTCTAGATTCAGAGATTACTTTCTCTTCGAATCCTGTTTGTTCGTCAATTTCAAGTTGGAATGAAATACCCTGGATAATATCTTCATATTCTACCTTACCAGCAGTTTCTGCAATGATAACCGCGTTATACGGATCCCACTTACAGATAACATCTCCTTTTTTCACTCTATCACCTGGTTTCACAGCTAATATAGCACCGTACGGTACGTTAGCGATCATTAATGGAGTTTTAGAGTCATTATCAGCAACCAACCTGAATTCTGTTGTACGTGAAACCACTACTTCTGCAGTGTTACCGTTTTCGTCTTCAGAAGTAATTGTTCTTACTTCATCCAATTCAACGATACCGTCTCTTCTAGCCACAATAGATGGGTTTTCAGAAACGTTTGTTGAAACCCCTCCCTGGTGGAAAGTTCTCAATGTTAACTGAGTTCCCGGTTCACCAATTGACTGAGCTGCAATTACACCTACAGCTTCACCCATATGGATCACTTTACCTGTTGCCAGGTTTCTACCATAACATTTCGCACAGATACCTTTCTTAGCTTCACAAGTTAACGGTGAACGAACTTCAACTGCTTCCAGTCCAGCTTGTTCAATTCTCTTAGCTAATGCTTCGATGATTACCTGATCTGCTGTAGCAATCAGCTCATCAGTTTCAGGATCATAGATATTATGAAGAGATACTCTACCTAAGATTCTTTCAGATATTCTTTCAACGATCTCGTCATTTTTCTTAAGTGCAGTAACTTCTGTACCTCTTAGAGTTCCACAGTCGTCTTCTGTAACGATAACGTCCTGCGCAACGTCTACCAATCTTCTCGTTAAGTAACCAGCATCGGCTGTCTTAAGAGCGGTATCCGCAAGACCTTTACGGGCACCGTGGGTAGAGATAAAGTATTCTAGAATTGAAAGACCTTCTTTAAAGTTGGCAAGGATCGGGTTTTCGATAATTTCCGCACCGGTAGAACCTGCTTTTTGCGGTTTTGCCATCAAACCTCTCATCCCTGATAACTGACGGATCTGTTCTTTAGAACCCCTTGCTCCAGAGTCAAGCATCATGTATACAGAGTTGAAACCACCTTGGTCGGTTTTCATTCTGCTCATGATCATTTCAGTTAATCCTGCGTTGGTGTTTGTCCAAACGTCAATTACCTGGTTATAACGTTCTGTATCTGTAATCAGACCCATGTTATAGTTGGCTCTAATTTCGTCTACAGTTTCAATTGAAGTAGCAATCATCTGCTTTTTCTCAACAGGAACTACGATGTCACCTAGTGAGAATGAAAGACCTCCTTTGAATGCATTTGAATACCCTAAGTCTTTCATTGCATCAAGGAACTTCACAGTGGTAGGGAAATCTGTATCAGCAAGGATCTTACCGATAACGTTTCTCAATGATTTCTTAGTAAGAAGTTCATTGATATACCCTGACTGCTTAGGTACAATCTGGTTGAATAAAATTCTACCAACAGAAGTTTCAATCAATCGTGTTACGATTGTTCCATCTTCTTTGATAGGTAATCTACATCTTACCTTAGCATTTAGAGAAACTCTACCTTCAGCATAAGCGATTTCCGCTTCTTCAGGAGAGTAGAATGCAAGGCCTTCACCTTTTACTTTCATATCTTCTGTAGAGCTCAATTCTTTGGTCATGAAATAAAGACCAAGAACCATGTCCTGAGAAGGTACTGTAATTGGAGAACCATTTGCAGGGTTCAAGATGTTCTGAGAACCTAACATCAATAACTGAGCTTCAAGGATTGCCTCTGGTCCTAACGGTAAGTGTACCGCCATCTGGTCACCATCGAAATCGGCGTTGAATGCAGTGGTTACTAACGGGTGTAGCTGGATTGCCTTACCTTCGATCATCTTAGGTTGGAAAGCCTGAATACCAAGTCTGTGAAGCGTAGGTGCCCTGTTCAATAGTACCGGGTGACCTTTCATCACATTTTCAAGGATATCATACACTACTGGTTCTTTTCTATCAATAATTCTCTTTGCAGATTTTACTGTTTTTACAATTCCTCTTTCAATTAGTTTTCTAATGATAAACGGTTTGTAAAGTTCAGCTGCCATATCTTTAGGGATACCACACTCGTGAAGCTGTAAGTTTGGACCTACAACAATTACCGAACGTGCAGAGTAGTCAACCCTTTTCCCTAGTAAGTTCTGACGGAAACGACCTTGCTTACCTTTCAATGAATCTGAAAGTGATTTCAATGGTCTGTTTGATTCAGATTTTACTGCAGAAGATTTTCTTGTATTATCAAATAATGAATCTACTGATTCCTGAAGCATACGCTTCTCGTTTCTTAAGATTACCTCAGGAGCTTTGATCTCCAATAATCTCTTCAAACGGTTGTTTCTAATGATAACTCTTCTATAAAGGTCATTTAAGTCAGAAGTTGCGAAACGTCCTCCATCCAATGGAACTAGTGGTCTTAGTTCTGGTGGGATCACTGGAAGTACACGCATAATCATCCACTCTGGTCTGTTGATCATTCTTGTATTAGCACCTCTTAATGCTTCTACAACGTTCAATCTTTTCAGAGCTTCAGTTCTTCTTTGCTTAGAACCTTCATTGTGAGCTTTGTGTCTTAAGTCGAAAGACAATGCATCAAGATCGATTCTTTTTAATAGATCTTCAACAGCTTCAGCTCCCATTCTGGCGATGAATTTGTTTGGATCAGAGTCATCAAGATACTGGTTTTCTACAGGAAGAGTTTCCATGATATCAAGGTATTCTTCTTCTGTAAGGAATTCCATATTATCAAAATCAGAACCGTCTAATTTCTTAGCAATACCCTGTTGGATCACTACATATCTTTCGTAGTAGATGATCATATCTAATTTCTTAGAAGGAATTCCTAAAAGATATCCGATTTTGTTTGGTAATGAACGGAAATACCATATGTGTGCAATTGGAACTACAAGATTAATGTGCCCGATTCTCTCTCTTCTTACTTTTTTCTCAGTAACTTCTACTCCACAACGGTCACAAACGATCCCTTTGTAACGAATTCTCTTGTACTTACCACAAGCACATTCGTAATCCTTTACAGGACCAAAGATTTTCTCACAGAATAGCCCGTCTCTTTCAGGCTTGTGAGTTCTGTAGTTAATAGTTTCCGGTTTTAAAACCTCCCCTCTTGAGTCTTGTAAAATAGACTCCGGTGAAGCTAAACCGATGGTTATTTTATTAAATCTACTTGATTTATTTTTATTTGACATTTTTTAGATTTTAGATTTTGGATTATAAATTCTGGATTATAAATTCTGAACTGATTCAAAATTCAACACTCAAAATTTAAAATTATTCCTCAAGTCTTACATCAAGTCCAAGTCCTTGTAATTCGTGAAGTAATACATTAAATGATTCTGGAATACCTGGTTCAGGCATAGATTCACCTTTTGCAATTGCTTCATAAGTTTTTGCTCTACCAATCACGTCATCCGACTTCACAGTCAGGATTTCTCTCAAGATGTTTGATGCACCGAATGCTTCAAGTGCCCAAACCTCCATCTCTCCGAATCTCTGACCTCCGAACTGAGCTTTACCTCCTAACGGCTGCTGAGTAATCAATGAGTAAGGACCGATAGAACGAGCGTGCATTTTGTCATCAACCATGTGCCCTAGTTTCAACATATAGATGATACCAACTGTTGCAGCCTGTGTAAATCTTTCTCCGGTACCCCCATCATAAAGGTGAGTGTGACCGAATTTAGGAAGACCTGCTTTCTCAGTGTACTCAGTAATCTGATCAAGAGTTGCTCCGTCAAAGATTGGTGTAGCGAACTTCAATCCTAATTTTTGACCAGCCCATCCAAGAACTGTTTCATAAATCTGACCGATGTTCATACGAGAAGGTACCCCTAGTGGATTCAGTACGATATCTACTGGTGTTCCGTCTTCAAGGAATGGCATATCTTCTTCACGAACGATTCTTGAAACGATACCTTTGTTACCGTGACGTCCAGCCATTTTATCTCCTACATTCAGTTTACGTTTCTTAGCGATATAAACTTTAGCCAACTTCATGATACCAGCTGGAAGCTCATCTCCGATTGAAATTGCAAATTTCTCACGGTTTTTAACTCCCTGGATGTCGTTATATTTGATTTTGTAATTGTGAATTAATTGTTTGATCAATTCATTCTTATCAGCATCAACTGTCCAGTCTGCACCACTAACGTTTACATAATCTTCAACTGAAGTCAATAATCTGTGAGTGAACTTCACCCCTTTACCGATAATTTCCTCATCAAGGTCATTTTGTACCCCTTGAGAAGTTTTACCGCTTACCAGTGTATTTAATTTTTCAATTAAAGTATTTCTCAACTCGTCAAACTTAGCCTTGTAAGTGTTTTCAATCTCTTCAAGTTTAAGTTTTTCTTCAGTTCTTTTCTTTTTGTCTTTAATGTTTCTTGAGAACAATTTCTTGTTGATAACAACTCCTCTTAATGAAGAGTCTGCTTTTAATGATGCATCTTTTACATCACCAGCTTTATCACCGAAGATTGCTCTAAGAAGTTTTTCTTCAGGAGTCGGATCAGATTCACCTTTTGGAGTAATTTTACCAATCATGATATCTCCAGGCTTCACTTCAGCACCGATTCTGATCATACCGTTCTCGTCAAGATCTTTAGTAGCTTCTTCAGAAACGTTTGGAATATCAGCGGTAAGCTCTTCCATACCTAATTTGGTATCACGAACTTCCAGAGAGTACTCATCCACGTGAATTGAAGTAAACCAGTCTTCACGTACAACTTTTTCGTTGATTACGATTGCATCCTCAAAGTTGTATCCTTTCCAAGGCATGAAGGCTACCACTAAGTTTCTACCAAGAGCTAATTCTCCTTTTTCAGTAGCATAACCGTCGCAAAGTACCTGTCCTTTCTCCACTACATCACCTACTCTTACGTTTGGTCTTAGGGTAATTGTTGTACTCTGGTTAGTTTTTCTAAACTTAGTAAGTTTATATGTTTTAGTAGCAGACTCGAATTGTACTAAATCTTCGTCATCGCTTCTTTCATATTTAATAATGATTCTGTCAGCATCTACGTACTGTACAGTACCTGTTCCTTCAGCGTTAATTAAGATTCTAGAATCTCTTGCAACTTGCTGCTCAAGCCCTGTACCAACGATTGGAGCCTGTGGCTTCAATAGAGGAACGGCCTGACGCATCATGTTAGATCCCATCAATGCACGGTTCGCATCATCATGCTCCAAGAATGGAATTAATGAAGCGGAAATACCAGAAATCTGGTTTGGTGCAACATCGATAAGGTTAACCTGAGCTGGCTCAACTACCGGGTAGTCACCATCTAATCTTGCAATAATTCTATCTGTTAAGAAGTCTCCGTTATCGCTCAATTCAACGTTTGCCTGGGCAATTACTTTATCTTCTTCGTCTTCTGCATTTAAGTAGATAGGATCAGAATTAAGTTCAATCTTACCACCTTCTACTTTTCTATACGGAGTTTCGATGAAACCTAATCTGTTGATTTTCGCATAAATACCCAAAGATGAAATCAAACCAATGTTTGGTCCTTCCGGAGTTTCAATTGGACAAATTCTACCGTAGTGGGTATGGTGAACGTCACGAACCTCGAAACCTGCTCTTTCTCTTGATAAACCACCAGGCCCTAGTGCAGATAATCTTCTCTTGTGAGTGATCTCTGATAGTGGGTTGGTTTGGTCCATGAACTGAGAAAGCTGGTTGGTACCAAAGAATGAGTTAATTACAGATGTTAATGTCTTTGCATTTACAAGATCAAGCGGAGTAAAGATTTCGTTATCTCTAACGTTCATTCTTTCCTTGATTGTTCTTGCAATTCTTGAAAGACCTACTCCGAACTGTCCTGCTAATTGCTCACCAACAGTTTTAATTCTTCTGTTTGATAAGTGGTCAATATCATCAACATCAGTTTTTGAGTTTACTAACTCAATTAAGTGTCTTACAATTGCAATGATATCTTCTTTAGTAAGAACCTCAGTTGTAGTTGGGATGTTAAGACTTAATTTTTTATTCAATCTGTAACGTCCTACTTCACCAAGAGAGTATCTTTGCTCAGAGAAGAATAGTTTTTCAATAATTCCTCTTGCAGTTTCCTCATCTGGTGGATCTGCATTTCTTAACTGACGATAAATATACTCTACAGCTTCTTTTTCAGAGTTTGTAGGGTCTTTTTGTAATGTATTCTGGATGATAGAGAATTCATTGCTGTTTTCTTTGTGAATCAAGATAGATTTAACACCAGCATCCAAGATAAGATCTAAATGTTCTTTTTCAAGAATAGTTTCTCTATCTAAGATGATTTCGTTTCTTTCAATAGAAACTACTTCACCTGTATCTTCGTCTACGAAATCTTCGAACCAAGTGTTCAATACTCTCGCAGCCAATGTTCTCCCTTCCACTTTCTTAAGGGCAGCTTTAGAAACTTTCACTTCTTCAGCAAGGTCAAAGATCTGAAGGATATCCTTGTCAGATTCGTATCCGATAGCTCTTAACAAAGTTGTTAATGGTAACTTTTTCTTACGGTCGATATACGCGTACATTACGCTGTTGATATCCGTTGTAAATTCCATCCAAGATCCTTTGAAAGGAATAATTCTTGAATAATAAAGTTTGGTTCCGTTAGCGTGATAAGTCTGTCCGAAGAATACACCAGGTGAACGGTGAAGCTGCGTAACAATAACTCTTTCTGCACCATTGATGATGAAAGATCCACTTGGCGTCATATAAGGAACCGGACCTAAATATACATCCTGAACCACAGTTTGGAAATCTTCGTGTTCCGGATCAGTACAATACAATTTAAGTCTTGCTTTTAGAGGAACTGAATAAGTAAGTCCTCTTTCCACACACTCATCGATTGAATAACGTGGAGAATCTACCAGATAGTCTAAGAATTCTAATACGAATTGATTTCTTGAATCCGTAATTGGGAAATTCTCTTGGAAAGTCTTGTAAAGAGCTTCTGTCTTTCTGGCTTCAGGAAGTGTATCAAGCTGGAAAAATTCTCTGAAAGACTCAATTTGGATATCCAAAAAGTCAGGAGTGATAATTTTTCCTTTCGCTGATGAGAAATTAATTCTCGGATTTCCTTGAGTTGTTGATTTTGTTTTACTCATAAAACTTTTAAGAAAGGGTTAAAAAATATTTTGATTTATTAAAAAAATATCAGGAGAGAAAAAGGTAAAAGAAGTCATAAAAAAGAAAAAGTAAAGAAAATTTTGGCGCAATTATCGGTCTTTGTTCTTCATTATAGGGTCTTTAGGTCTTTTATCTGATTCCTAACTGCAACACTGGTATATCTTTTCACAGTGTAATGCAAAATATTTTTATTACTTTTGAGGCAGTATTACTACAATATCCATAATATACAAAATCCCCTTCATGATTTAAACAATGAAAGAGTTGATTTTCTGTATTTTATAAAATTATAAACAATTTTTAGCGCCAAAAGAGGGGCAAATATACGAAAAGTTATCCACAATAACAAATAAATCCTCTCATTTTGAGGACATTAAAAATACAGCAGGCAGCTCGAAAACCAGCCAGCTATTATCTACATTCAGTTTTCTTCTTATTATTTCACAATAGCCTTATAAAATTTTATACTTGACTGACATTCTATTTTAACGATTCAAACTATTGCAGACAGTACAGAAGCATCACTACCATTACCTTTATTAAATTTAAAGATCTGTAAAACAGAAACAATATATACTTCGCGGGTAATTAATATGTCCATGATGTCTTTTTTAACACTAAGAAATGTGATCCTGTTCCTAATGCCGCTTTGCAAGACACCATAGCTTGAAGAGAATCAATGAAATCAATTCTTTCTTTACCTGCCTTTATTGGTATTATTCTACGCATTAAAATAATTATCAAGCCCATCACTTTTCTTTCTATTAAAGGCACTAGCAACAGAATATCGAGAATGCACAAAAAAAAGAAAGCCCGGGCATTTTGCCCGGGCTTCTATATGTGTAGTGAAATTGAAATTATTTAACTTCTACTTCAGCACCAGCTTCTTCTAATTGCTTCTTAAGAGCTTCAGCTTCGTCTTTAGAAACACCTTCTTTGATAGCAGCAGGAGCTCCATCTACGATGTCTTTAGCTTCTTTAAGACCAGCACCAGTTAAATCTTTTACTAATTTAACGATAGCTAATTTAGATGCACCTGCAGACTTAAGAATTACGTCGAATTCAGTCTTTTCTTCAGCAGCTTCAGCACCAGGACCAGCCATTACTACAGCAGCAGCAGCAGGCTCAATTCCGTACTCATCCTTAAGGATAGCAGCTAATTCGTTTACGTCTTTTACAGTTAGGTTTACTAGCGTTTCAGCTAAATTTTTTAAATCTGACATTGTTGTAATGTTTTTGTTGATTATTTATTTAATTTTTTGAGTATAATTATTCAGCACTTGTTTCTTCAGTGCTTTCTGCAGCAGCTTCTGGAGCTTCAGCAGGAGTTTCTTCTACAGCAGGAGCAGCAGCCTCTTCAGCTTTAGCTTCTACAGTTTCAGATTTGTTTTGAAGAGCAGAAACAACTCTTTGAATTGGAGATTGAAGTAATCCGATGATTTCTCCGATCATTTCTTCTCTAGACTTGATGTTAGCAAGTGCAGTTAAGTTTTCGTCTCCAACATAGAAAGTTTCCTGAAGGTAAGCAGACTTTAAAGCTGGCTTATCTTCTTTCTTTCTGAAACCTTGGATTAATTTTGCAGGACCGTTTGCAGTCTCAGAAATCATTAATGCAGAGTTTCCTTTAAAAGTCTGGAACATTTCAGAGTAATCTACTCCTTCGATTTGTTCCATTGCTTTCTGTAAAAGTGTATTTTTCACCACTTTTATTTTGATATTTTGTTTGAAAGCTTGTCTTCTGAAGTCAGAAGATTTAGCAGCGTTCAGTCCGTCTAGATCTGCTACGTATACTACTTTTGCATCCTGAAGCAAGTCTTTGATCTCTTGTATTGCTACAACTTTTTGGTCTTTTGTCATTGTCTTAAGGATTTATATTAGTTAACAGATTTAGTATCGATTGCAATACCTGGGCTCATTGTAGAAGACAAGTAAATGCTTTTCACGTAAGTTCCTTTAGCAGCAGTCGGCTTCATTTTAACCAATGTCTGGATTAGCTCCTGAGCATTTTCTTTAATCTTAGCAGCATCGAAAGATACTTTACCGATACCAGCATGGATAATACCATACTTGTCTACTTTGAAGTCAATTTTACCAGCTTTTACTTCAGCAACTGCTTTACCAATTTCCATTGTTACAGTTCCTGATTTAGGGTTAGGCATTAGACCTCTTGGACCTAATACTCTACCTAATGGACCTAATTTACCCATAACAGCTGGCATAGTAACGATAACGTCAACATCTGTCCAACCTTCTTTTATTTTTTGTAAATATTCGTCAAGACCTACATAATCAGCACCAGCAGCTTTAGCTTCTGCTTCTTTATCTGGCGTTACAAGAGCTAATACTTTAACATCTTTACCAGTACCGTGAGGAAGAGATACAACACCTCTTACCATTTGGTTTGCTTTTCTTGGGTCTACACCTAATCTTACAGCGATATCTACTGAAGCATCAAACTTTGTAGTGTTCACTTCTTTTACAAGAGCTGAACCTTCTTCAAGGTTATAGATTCTTCCTTTTTCTACTTTGCTTAAAGCTTCCTTTTGCTTTTTAGTTAATTTTGCCATTTCTTTAAGTTTTAAGCGTTAGTTGGTTTAGCTCCTGTTACTTTTAATCCCATAGATCTAGCAGTACCTGCAACCATAGAAAGAGCAGAATCGATTGTAAAGCAGTTAAGATCTGTCATCTTATCTTCAGCGATTTTCTTCACTTGATCCCAAGATACAGAACCTACTTTGTTTCTATTCGGTTCACCGGAACCTCCCTTGATCTTAGCGGCATCCATTAGCTGGATCGCTGCAGGTGGAGTTTTAATAACGAATTCAAAAGATTTGTCTTCGTATACTGTAATTACTACAGGTAAAACTTGCCCTGGCTTATCTTGGGTTCTTCCGTTAAATTGCTTACAAAACTCCATGATGTTCACACCTGCAGAACCCAATGCTGGACCTACTGGTGGAGAAGGGTTAGCTGCGCCACCTTTCACCTGAAGCTTTACCATTTTAAAGACTTTCTTAGCCATTGTTTGTTTTTTAAATTTGAATAATTAATGAGTTTGGAAGCATTTATTATTCAGCAGGTTATGCACTCACATAACAATAAACCTACTTTTCGGACTGCAAAATTATGAAATATTTTTGAAATAGCAAACGGAAATTACTGATTTTTAAAAAGTTTAGAAAAAATATCTGAAAAACAGAGGTTCTAAATTTTTCAGATCATTTATTTTTTTCCTTCTCCGAATATTTGATTTCTGCGTCTGATTCTTCCATTTAAAATAGAAATCCTGAATTAATAATACTTTTAAAGAAATGTACCCCCTGTCTGGGAAAAAGAAAGACCGTCTCAAAGCAGAGACAGTCTTTTTAAAATGTCAAAGTATACTATACTTGTTAAAAACCTGATGGTTTATTGACAGCCTTCGTAGAACCATCAGTTCCTCCCAGATCAGTATTTATATCACCGATATTTTGTTTTGTAATCAGTCTTTTATAAGCCATAAGGTAGAGGTCTATCGTAAAGTCGTTATAGCTTCTGGACGGAGTGCTTGTATTAGTGGCAACAATTCTGCTATCAGTAAATTTTGCTCTGATATGCCATGTTCCATTACTTTTGAAAGCTACTACATCCGGCGAGCCCTGCTTATTGTCATTAACGCCATTATTCCCGTAGTCAAGCATAACATTGGTAGAGTTATCACTGGTTCTGAAGGAATAATTATGTAATACTACCATGAAATTATTAGCATCTATCTTCGTATCATAATCTGTCAGTCCGTCACCGGATACTCCTGTAAGTGAAAGTTTGATATAATTAAACAATCCGCTGCTTTCCAAATTTGGATCATACAACTGAAGCGCATTTTGCGAAGTAGCTAAAAAGCTTCCCCCGGACATTGTAGGTTCTCCCGGATTTCTTAGATATAACGAATTTGTATACGTTTTACCATTAACCTCAAGTGTCTCAGTAGGGCTCGCAGTATTAATCCCTACTTTACCTTTCTGGGCATTTAAAAATATTCCCAGGCCTATCATTATTGCGATAAAAAATTTTCTTTCCATAGTATTTTATTGAAGCCCTAAAGGCGTATTGGTTGATACTCCCGAATAAGACGGCGAAGCTGACGCTGAAACAGAACCATTAAAAGTTCCCCAATCTTTTACTAATGATTTTTCAAAGACATTTAGGGTAAACGTCCAAGTCCCATTTTGCGCAGAAGCTGTACCAGCTCCTTTAAAACCTAAATTGACAGCATGATAGTTTTTCCCGGCAAAAGGAATCTGAGTTACTTCAGTAGAATAAGAACCGAAAGATTTTGGAGATGTTGTTGTATTTACTCCCGGCACAGCACCAGTAAAAACAGCATTTGTAATAGCAACAACATATTTAGAGGTATCTAATCCCGTATTGAGATTCACAACTTCATCTTCTTTTACATTTCTCAAAATGATACTATATATATTGACCGGTGCTACGTTACGAAGTGAAATATCAAGCAGCTTAACTTTCCCTACCGGTGAAGTATCTTTAGAGCGGGTAAGGAGAAGATAGTTTCCACCCGCTTTTGTATTTTCAGTATCTATCAAATAAGACTCAACTAATGTTTCTCCTACTACATCAAGAGTTCCTTTAGGAGCGTTTGTGTTAATTCCAACCTGGGCATTAATGCCGGAAAAAGCAAAGCCCGTTAAGAATATCATAATAATTTTTTTCATAGAATATATGTTTTTTATTGAATTAGCGGAGCTGCTGCAGCACCAGTTGTAGAAGCACCAAGATTTTGTGTAGAAGTAAATTCTTTTGCATATGATCTATCAAAGACCAATAAATTAAGAGTCCACACTCCAGTTGGAAATGATGAGTCTGGCGAGAATCCCTGATAATCGGCTTTCAATTTCCAGGTTCCTCCTGTAGAATAGGCAAAAATCTGAGGTACCGGCGTAAGCCAGTCGGCAGAAAAAGTTCTTGTCGGTTGAGTAAACCCAAAAGAAGAGATCACCACCAGAAATTTTTGAGAATTTATTTTTGTATCAAACTGATTTACCCAATCTTTATCTGAAGGATCACAGGTAATTTTGTACTGAATAAGGTTGATTGGTGCAGGGGAATTAGGTACAAATGAATCATTATAAGCCGTAATTTTATTATCCGGTGCAGGAGACTTGATAATGAAGGTGTAATTTTCATTGGTCCCAAGCTTTTCCAGTGGTTGTTTGAAGACTATTCCAGATGTCTTCATTGTACCATTAACTGTAAGTTCCTTTTCTGGGTTAGCTGTGTTTATACCAACCTGAGCATTACCTGATACAGCAATACCCATCAACAGGACTGTCGAAATAATTTTTGTCATGGAGTTGTGTGTTTATTTTAATATTAACCTTCTCTATGTTTCTGTTTTATTCTCATTATGAAACAAAGAGATATTGTACACATTTTATCTTGTGTACGAAGTCAAGGGGAATATAAATTTTATTGATTAACAGACTGGTAGCTTGCAATAAGTATGCCATCAAAAGAAAAACACATACATAAACGTAAATCTGACCCAAATAATAAAAAGCAAATATAATTACAAAGATCATGAATTATAGTAAGGAAGGAGCTCTATATAGAGAACAAAAAAATACAATACTTACGGTAAAACTTAAAGTTGGAAAGAGGAATTTTAAAAACTTTATTTAGTTCACAACTTTTGGAATCGTTTTATTAACATTCAACATGATAAATCTGACTAAAAACAAGAAAGTAGTGTAAAAGCAAAAAAGACTGCTATTAAGCAGTCTTTTTTATATTTTTAGAAGTGATTATTACACTTTTTCTACTTGCATATAGCTCAACTCCATTGGAGTTTTTCTACCGAAGATCAATACAGAAACTTCAATTTTCTTCTTGTCTTCAAGAATTTTCTCAACTGTACCATTGAATCCATTGAAAGGTCCATCGATTACTTTCACGTTTTCACCTACTACATAAGGAATTTCAACATCGCTTGCGAATTCTGAAAGTTCATCCATTCTTCCAAGCATTCTGTTTACCTCAGATTTTCTCATTGGAACAGGATCTCCTCCTTTAGTTAAACTTAAGAAAGATATAACTCCAGGAATGTTTTTGATAGCGTGAGGAATTTCTCCCATCAGGTCTGCTTCAATCATTAAGTATCCAGGATAGTAAGGTTTCTCTTTAGGAACTTTTTTACCGTTTCTAATCTGGATAACCTTTTCCATAGGAATAACCACTTGAGTAACATACTGCTCAAACCCTAAACGTTTGATTTCTGTCTCAATATAGTTTTTCACTTTATTTTCCTGTCCGCTGATTGCTTTCAGCACATACCATTTCAATTCGCTCATTATGGGAAAACACTTTTATAATTAATTGAACATGTTGATTAACATTCCTATGATGTTGCTGATTGATTTAGAAAACAATTCATCAACTCCAAATGTAAATAATGCCAGAATAACTGTCGCAATAGTCACCACAATTGTAGATGACTGAAGGTCAGCCCACTTTGGCCATTCAACTTTATGTCTAAATTCGTTATAAGAACCTTTTAAAAAATCGACAAATGAACTCATAATTTATATTTGCACGGGCACAAGGATTCGAACCCTGATCAACGGTTTTGGAGACCGGTATCCTACCATTGGACGATGCCCGTAGATAAAAGCTTCCGAGAGTTTCCTTTCGGAAGCTTTATTTATTTTAAGATGATTAGTCTATGATTTCAGTAACCTGACCAGATCCAACTGTTCTACCTCCTTCTCTAATTGCAAATCTAAGACCTACGTTAAGAGCGATTGGCTGTAACAATTCTACAGTGATCTCTAAGTTATCTCCTGGCATTACCATTTCTACACCTTCTGGTAAGAAGATCTCACCTGTAACGTCAGTAGTTCTTACATAGAACTGAGGACGGTACTTGTTGTGGAATGGAGTGTGACGTCCACCTTCTTCTTTAGAAAGGATATAAACAGAAGCTTTGAATTTTTTGTGTGGCTTAACTGAATCTTTCTTAGCGATAACCATACCTCTCTTGATGTCAGTTTTTTCAATACCTCTCAACAATAGACCTACGTTATCTCCAGCTTCACCTCTATCAAGGATTTTTCTGAACATCTCAACTCCTGTAATAGTAGAAGTTAATTTTTCGTCACCCATACCTACGATATCAACCGGATCACCAGTGTTAATAACACCAGCCTCGATTCTACCAGTTGCTACAGTACCTCTACCTGTAATAGAGAATACGTCTTCAATTGGCATCAAGAATGGCTTTTCAGTATCTCTTGGTGGTTGCTCGATCCAAGTATCAACAGCATCCATCAATTCTTCAACGCTCTTGAACCACTTATCTTCAGTATCAGGAGTAGCTGCTGTAGCTGCTGTAAGAGCACCTAATGCAGAACCTTGAATTACTGGAGAGTTGTCTCCGTCAAAGTCATAAGTAGATAATAAGTCTCTAAGCTCCATTTCAACAAGCTCTAATAACTCAGCATCGTCTACCATGTCAACTTTGTTCATGAAAACAACGATTCTTGGTACATTTACCTGACGGCAAAGTAGGATATGTTCTCTAGTTTGAGGCATTGGACCATCAGTTGCAGCACATACTACGATAGCTCCATCCATTTGAGCAGCACCAGTTACCATGTTCTTAACATAATCGGCGTGACCTGGACAGTCAACGTGAGCATAGTGTCTTTTTTCAGTTTCGTATTCGATGTGAGCAGTATTGATAGTAATACCTCTTTCTTTTTCTTCTGGAGCAGAGTCAATTGCAGAGAAGTCTTTTTTCTCAGCAAGACCTTTGCTAGCTAATACAGCAGAAATAGCAGCTGTAAGAGTAGTTTTACCATGGTCAACGTGACCAATAGTACCAATGTTCAAGTGTGGTTTGTTACGATTAAACGTTTCCTTTGCCATGATTTAAAATTATTTATTTATTGTTTTTCAAATTTTCGGTGTGCAAATATAATGAATTTTTAAATACCAAAAACTTTTTATTAAAAAAACTTTCAATATTCACATCCAATGAAGTACAAACCTTACATTTTAATGTATTGAGACTGCAAATTTACACATTTTTCCGGATTGAAAAAAATCCTTCGCAGCGTTTTATTAAAATTCTAAACTATCTCATTAATTATGAATGCAATAAGTAACAAAAAAGTTTATTAAACAATCATTATATCGGCAGATCCATGTTTATTTTTTTCTCGTAAATATAGAAACAACCACTAAAATCAGTGCTATGAGAAAAATATTACCCATTTGTTTGAGTGTGTTTGACATTGTAATATTCTATTTGTGATTGATCATAATACAGATAAGTTATATCAGCAAAACCCACCAAATAACGGAACTTTGGCAGAAACGGGTTCTTTAGGTATTAATATTACCAATGCTAATGGGTTTGATATTGGAAGCATAAGCCAAAAAGCATATTTAATGGCTTCGGTAGGTTCATCCACAAAAATTTATACTATCAATACTACAACTGGGGCAGCCGCTTCGGTTTCTGATTATCCCAATTCTGTAAAAGCCTTTGCAGTGGGATTAGGTTTTTAAACTCATCCTATTTTATTTCAGTAATAGAGAAGCGCGGAAAACAAAGTTTTCCGCGCTTCCGCTTAATATAAAATGAAAGAATAATTAAATCGGCTGTGATTTTTTGGTTCTGTTGAAAATCCAGAAAATAATAGGGAAAATAAGCAGTGTAAGTATCGTTGCTGTTATAAGTCCTCCAATAATTACAATTGCCAAAGGCTTTTGAGATTCTGAACCAATTCCTGTAGACAAAGCTGCCGGCATAAGCCCAATGGATGCCATAAGCGCAGTCATGATAACGGGTCTTGTTCTGGATTTCACTCCACTTAATATGGCCGTATCTATATCCATCCCATCTTTAACATTCTGATGGAATTCGGTAATAAGGATAACTCCATTCTGAATACATATCCCCAAAAGGGCAATCATTCCTACTCCGGCGGAAATACCAAAGTTGATTCCCGTAACATGCAGGGCGATAATTCCCCCAATCAATGCAAAAGGGACATTGGCAAGGACGAGCAGTGAATCTTTGATGTTTCCAAACAGAATAAACAACAGGAAGAAGATCATCAGTATACTCACAGGGACTACCTGCGCCAATCTGTGTGAAGCACGCTGCTGGTTTTCAAACTGCCCTGTCCATCCTACAGAATAGCCATCCGGAAGGTCAATTGTTTCCACTTTTTTCTGTGCATCGGCAATAGTGCCTCCCAAATCACGATCACGGATTGAGAATTTAACCCCTATATATCTTTTAATATTGTCTCTGTATATAAATGCTGCTCCATTGTCTTTAACAATATTACTGATCTCTTTTAATGGAATTTTGGCACCATCCTGTGTCGGAACCATTAATGAGGCTATGTCATTTTCATCGGTTCTGTATTCCTGGGAATAACGAAGACGGATTGGGAATTTTCTTTCACCATCAAACATTTCTGAAGCAGTTTTCCCTCCGAAAGCCATTTCCAGTACTGCCTGAGCGTCTGCCGGCATTACCCCATAAGCAGCCATTTTATCGCGGTCTAGTACTACACTTACTTCCGGCTGCCCAATATTTTTAATGATCCCCGGGTCTTTTACTCCGTCTACATCTTTGATCTTTAATAAGACTTCATTAGCCAGTTTATCAAGAGTTTCCAAATTATCGCCATAAATCTTGATCCCGTTTTCTGCTTTGAAACCGGCTACGGCTTCTGCCACGTTATCAGAAATAGGCTGGGAATAGTTGAAAGTAATCCCCTGATAACTTCTCAGTTTTTTATCAATTTCATTGATCAGTTCATCATAGGTGATCTTACGTTTCCATTCTTCTCTGGGTTTAAGGTTTACAGCAAACTGTACGAATCCAAATCCGTTCGGGTCAGTACCGTCATTACTTCTTCCTGTCTGTGCAAGAACATCGGTAACTTCCGAGAAACTCATAATATCCTTTTTCAAAAGATCTGCTGTCTTGAGAGACTCTTTTAAGGATGAACTCATCGGCATTTCTGCTGTAATCCAAAGAGAACCTTCATTCAGCTGCGGAAGGAATTCAGTTCCCAGGAATTTACCAGAAAATAAAGTAACTACAAGGAAAGAGATCGCAACGATCATACTCGTCTTTTTATGCTTAAATGTCATATTAAAGCCTTTCAGCACGATCCTATCCCAAAAATTCACAAATGGGTTGTTTTTTTCTCTTACATTTTTATTTAAAAGGATATGAGAAAGAACAGGAACCAATGTCAGTGTGAAGATCAACGCTCCCATTAGTGCAAATCCCAGGGTAAAAGCCAGGGGAGAAAACATTTTCCCTTCTACTTTCTGGAATGAGAAAATAGGAATCAGAGAGGTGATGATAATTAATTTTGAAAAGAAGATGGCTTTTCCCAAACCGGTTCCGGTCTGCTTGATCCAGCCTCCTTTTGCGAGTTTATTAAATTTCTCCATCCCATAACGCTTGGCTTTATGGTCCAGCATTACAAAGAGTCCTTCCACCATGACGACGGCCCCATCGATGATAATACCAAAGTCTACCGCTCCTAATGAAAGCAGGTTCGCACTCATTCCTGCCAGTTTTAAACATAAAAATGCAAAAAGCAGGGATAAAGGAATGATGATGGAAACAATCAGAGTGGTTCTCCAATCAGCCATAAAGATTAAAACGATTACCGTTACCAGTACAATACCTTCAATCAGGTTATGCATTACAGTATGCGTTGTAAAGTCCATCAGGTTATCTCTGTCATAGAAAGTAACCATTTTTACGTCTTTAGGGAGTATTTTTTCGTTCAGTTCTTTAATTTTAGCTTTTACGCCTATAAGAACCTCTCTCGGATTCTCTCCTTTTCTCATTACAACGATTCCTTCTACGGTATCGTCATGATTATTTAGTGCTGCCTGTCCCACTCTAGGCATAGAGCTTTCGTGAACTTCAGCTACATTTTTTACCAGTACCGGGTTTCCGCTATCATTTTGAATGGTAATATTTCCAATATCTGCCACAGATTTCACCAAACCAATTCCTCTTACCACATAAGCCTGTCCATTTTTTTCAATGACATCACCACCTACATTCAGGTTACTCTTTGTAACGGCATCATATACCTGAAGCGGAGTCAGGTTATATTTATCCAATGCTCTCGGATCGATACTAAGTTCAAATACTTTGTCCTGTCCTCCAAATACGTTGATATCTGCTACTCCGGGTACACCTCTTAAGGCACGGTCAATGACCCAGTTTTGTAAAGTAAGGAGTGCTCTGGAGTCTTTTGTTTTACTTTCCAGTGTATATCTGAAAATTTCTCCGGTTGGCCCGTAGGGTGGCTGTACTTCGGGATCTACCTCATCAGGAAGGCTAATGGTTCTTAATTGGTTATTGACCTGATTTCTGGCAAAAGTATCGTCCACCCCGTCGTCAAACAGAATTTTAACAATGGAAAGACCAAACATAGTGGTACTTCTCACACTTGTTTTCTTCTGAACCGGGCTCATCGCCAATTCAATAGGTGTAGTGACAAAACGTTCTACTTCTTCTGCACTACGTCCATTCCACTGGGTGATGATTACAATCTGGGTATTGGTTACATCCGGGAAAGCTTCAATAGGCATGTTTTTGAAACTTATAAACCCGGAGATTGCTAAAATAGCCACCCAGATAAAAGTAAATGCTTTATTTTTTAATGAAAAAGCGATTATATTTTTTATGAATTTATTCATGATAGATAAATTGATGACCTAAAAAAGCCGTTGAAAGGAATTATTTTAAAACCTCTAAAATTTAACCTTTAAGATGATGAAAGAATTCCTGAGTACTTAAAAACATTCTTAATGGTTAACGGTCGCTAGCTGTTTAAAGAACGGTATATTAAAAGCTGGTTATTGGTAATCACTTCTTCACCTTCTTTCAGACCATCTGCAATATAAGTAACATCTCCTACCTGCTTCAGTACTTTGATTTCTCTAATTTTCACATCAGTCCTTGATTTGAAAATGATGACAAAACTTTTGTTATCATCAAAAATCACCGATTTTGATGGGACAGTCAGCATCGTGCTACTTTCTGAACTTGAAACTTTTATGGTTGCTTTACTATCCGGGATCAATAATCCGTTGGCATTATCAAGGACTACTCTAGCCTGCATTGCGTTAGTCTGAGGATCAATGATTTTAAATATTTTATCAATTTTCCCGTCAAAAAATTTATCCGGATAAGAAAGAGTCGAAACCTGAGCTTTCATTCCAAGGCTGATCTTGTCAATATCTGATTCATTAACGTTCATGATTGCCCAAACATTGGTCATATTGGCAACGTCAAAGATATTATCACTTCTGTCGCTTCTCAGCTGCATATCTTTGTTGATGCTTTTCTGAACGATATAACCATTAATAGGCGCAACAACACTGTAAATATTTCCTCTATTCACGTTATAAACGGTACTTACTGCTGTAGCTCTCTGCAATTGATCTTCTGCTTTCTGAAGCTGACTTTTTGCTTCCAGAACATCTCTTTCTGTATTCAGCTTTCCTTCATATAGTTCTTTAGAAACACGAAGGTTATTCTTGGCTACTACCAAATCTGTTTTTGCATCACTCACATCTTTTTGGATTTCTGCCAGTTCTGTACTTCTGATGGTAGCCAGCACCTGTCCTTTTTTCACATAATCACCAAGCTCCACATTTACACTCATCACATTTCCTCCAACAAGTGGGTAAACGTCAATATAACTATTTTTATCAGCAGAAATTTTTCCGTAAAAGCTGTATTCATCTTCTATATTCTTTTTTTCAACTTTTGCCAGAGAAATAGAACTCAGCATCGTATTGCTCAGTTCAAAGCCTTTTTTGGCCTGATTGGTTTTTTCTGCCTCTTTTTTTGAACAGGCCATTAAAGATAAGACCATCAATACGGGAATAATATATGTTTTCATCGTTTTAATAGAAGATTTTCGTTTGTACTAGTTGATTAAGTTGTTCAGCAGACTGCATGATCTCATTTTTCATATCATAGATCTGAAGAGCGGTTTCTCTGTAACTGTCCATAAAGTCAGTAAATTCAATCAGGTTGACATTTCCTTTTCTGAAGTTGGTCAGCATTCCGTTATAAACCAGTTCCATATTTTGCAGATCTGTAGTTTTGATATCCACCAGCTGATCATATTGTGCTCTCCATGTTTTATAAGCAGATTGAACTTTCGTTTCAAGGGTTAGCTTTTGAAAGTCTGCATTTTTTTGATTTTGTTTGATCGCATAGTTGGCTTTTTCAACATTTCCCTGGTTGATTCTCCATAAAGGCAGAGGAATACCCAGGGTCAAATTGGCTTCATTATTAAATGTACCGCCTGCCTGATCCCATGCAGCTCCCACATTCAGGTCGGGAACGTTCAATGATTTTTGCCATTGAGCATACAGCTTACTATTGTCTATCAGCTTTAAATTGTATCGGTAATCTGCATTGTTTTCCAAAGCTTTAGTTTTCAGTTCATCCTCACTGCCGAAAGGTTGGGCGGCCAAAGATTCCTTAGCTTCGGTTTCTGACATTTGAGGATCTATATCTTCTGAAATACCTGTTAAGACCTTTAAGTTCTGTTCAAAGTCCAGAATATTTTTATTAATCTCCAGTTTATCATGGTTTAACTGAATTACAAGACTCTGTAATCTCACCGCGTCTTTAAGAGATACATTTCCTTTCGCGGATTGTACACGGTAAGCACTTAAAAGATCATTCATATAGACGAGCTGCTTATTGGTATTTTCCAATTTCAGTTTCTCATAATAAAGATTGAAGTATGCAGAGCGGAGCTGTGATCTTAAATCTACAAGCAGCTGCGTGAACTGAAGCTGTGCCAGTTCTTTATTGGATTTGGCAAAGGCAATTTCATTTTTCTTCTTGCCTCCCATGTAAATAAGCTGAGTAATTCCCGCTCCTTTTGAATGTCCAATATCAAAAAACTTTTTACCTTCAGGATTGTAGGCATTGAACTGCCCGCTCAGTTGTGGCAACTCCCAGATTTTAGCCTGCAGAATATCTGCATCAGCCATATTGATGTTGTATTGTTCGGCGAGCAGCTGGAGGTTGTTCTTCTGAAATGCTTCTTCACATTCCACAAGAGACATTTGCTGTTGTGCTGCCATGAATGAGGAAACGGCTAGGCACACCACTGCAATTCTGTTCATTATTTTTCTTTTTAAATTACAAAATTGCTTTGATGCGATTAAAAGAAACTTAAATGAGCCTTAAAAAAATATTAAAATGTCCTTAAATAGGCCGTTTCAACAAATGTTTACAAGAAAATATTATGAAAATTATTCTCTCTTGCTTGAATTTTAGATTAAAATTCAAGCAAGAGTTTAACAAAAATTATGATTAATTCGCTGAAACTTGGGTATTGAAATTTATTTTTTAAAAGTAAGGGTAAACTGATTCATGAAGTCGCCTGGTGAAGAATAAATAATTTCTGCGTCGTGATATTCAAGAATTCTCTTAACAATTCTAAGCCCAAGCCCGGATCCTGAGATATTCTGAGAATTATTTCCTCTGGTGAAGGCTTCAAATAATTTGGTTTGTTCTTCTTCGGAAATCGTATCTCCATGGGAAATGACCTCTACGGAAAGATGTTCGTTGGTTTCTGCAATCAGAACCTTTACCTCAGTATCATCAGAATAGACAGCTGCATTTTTAAACAAATTAATAAAAACAATAACCAACAGTGATTGAATTCCTTTTATTGTCAAAAAGGCGTTTTCGGAAATATCTTCCCTGATTAAAAAATCAAGTTTAAGATCAGGATAACTTTTTTCTACTCCTTCAAAGGCCTCAAAAATCACTTCATCAATCCTCACTTCTTCATAAATAGTCTGAATATTTTCTTTATCAAACTTTGTAAGCAGTAATAATGAATTGGTTAAATCAGACAGCTGGTATACATCCCGCTGAATCTGCTGTAATGAAGACAGAGTTTTAGGAGAGTGTTCTTCAAATTTAATAAGATTTTCCAGTTGAAAAGCCATTCTTGTAATAGGAGTCCTGATCTCATGGGAAGCACTTGCTGTAAAATCTTTTTGCGACTGGAATACATCATCCAGCCTTCCGATCATTGTATTAAAAGATTTTGCAAGCACACTGATCTCATCATTTGACTGCTGAACCGGAATCTGTGTGGTAAGTTTATGAGCCGTAACTTCCGAAATTTCCTTATTAAGGTCCTCTAAAGGCCGGAGAAATTTTTCTACAAAATAATAACTGAAAAATCCAATAAGAAGCGTACTCATTGCATAAGCCGCAATCAAAAGATATTTCAGATATCCCAACTTTGATTTTCCATTGGTATCAAATGCACTGGTAAGAATGTAATAGTTCTCACCATTAATATTTCGGAGTGCCGCATAAATCTCCGGAACGGTCTTCTCAGTATAAATAATTTTTTTCCTATCCAGCTCTTTTAGCATAGCACTATCCCAGGTAACATTTCTATCTTTGATTGTACTATAGATAAGCTCTTTCTTTTCGTTGAAAATTAAAATTTTCTCGTTCAAAAGAATATTATCTGAATTTTCATTAAAAAAAACAGGCGCTTCTTCCTCAAAATCTTTAGACTTTGATATAAAATGAGTGGTAAATTCTAACCTCTGCCTGAACCTTTCCTTAAATTCATCCCTTCTAAAATCATTAAAAGATAAATAGATCACCGCCATCACCATTCCAAAAAGCAATGAAAAGGCGATACTGATCGTTAAAGCTATCTTTCTTTTTAAAGACATTTATAATGGACTTAAGTAATATCCGAAGCCGGAGCGGGTGTGAATCAGTTTTATTTTAAAATCTTTATCAATTTTCTTCCTTAAGAAATTGATATAAACTTCTACCGTATTCGTATTCGTATTAAAGTTATGCTCCCAAACGTGTTCTGTAATCTGCTGTTTAGATACGGTCCTCCCCTGCGCTTCCGCAAGATAAACCAATAGCTGAAACTCTTTTAACGTAAGAGTTATCTCATTTCCTCCACGATACACCTTCTGCTCTGTTTTATTGATAATAAGATCATCAACCCTCAGAATATCCTGATCTGCGGCATCTGAAGGAGCTTTCCTTCTCAGCAGTGAATTCATTCTTAACAGCAGCTCTTCAAACTGAAAAGGTTTTACAAGATAATCGTCAGCTAGACGCGTAAAGGCATCTTTTTTATCTGAAATATCTCCATAGGCCGAAATAATAATGATCGGGGTATTTTTATCAAAAGAACGAATCGTCTGGCATACATCCAGCCCGTTTATTTTCGGAACGTTGATATCGAGCAGATACAGATCGTATGTATTATTTTTAATCTGACGAAGAAATGTTTCTCCATCATATATTTTATCACAGTTGAAATTATTGGATTCTAAAAATCGGCAAAGTTCAGCAGAAAGAATGAGGTCGTCTTCTAATAAAAGAATATTCATCAAAAATTATTTTATACGAATTTAACGAAAATTTTTAGGATTACGATTTTAAAAAGTATTGAAACAAAATTGAAAGACTATTTCTTTTAATTTTTTAACATAAAATACAAACACGTGTTTCACATATTTTGTGGATCTTATCCGTTAGCAGGAACACAAAACATACGGATATGAAATAATGCAAGGCGAAACAACCAGATTCATTTTTTTTCTATCCAGATTTGCTAAACTTTTGACATTGCCCTCAAGCATTGCGTTTGATAGGTATTATTCGAGTAAGGACAAAAAAATTCCCGAAGTAAATTCGGGAAAATCGAGAGCCAACTACGGGACTTGAACCCGTGACCTCTTCCTTACCAAGGAAGCACTCTACCGCTGAGCTAAGTCGGCATCAAATAAAAAAATCACACTAAGTAGCATGATTCTTTTTGAGCGGAAGACGGGGGTCGAACCCGCGACATTCAGCTTGGAAGGCTGACGCTCTACCAACTGAGCTACTTCCGCAATTTTGTTTCCAAAATTATTGGTAAACGCTGTGCAAAACTAAGAATAAATCTTGAGACTTGCAAGTATTTTTTGTAATATAAAATGTGGGGAGAGCAGGATTCGAACCTACGAAGCCGAAGCAACTGAGTTACAGTCAGTCCCATTTAGCCACTCTGGAATCTCCCCAGATATTTTATATTAAAATGAGCCTCCAGAGGGATTCGAACCCACGACCCCGAGATTACAAATCACGTGCTCTGGCCAACTGAGCTATGGAGGCATTTTAATAATTAGACTGAAAGTGGTTGAGAAACTCTACTCTACACATTTCAGTGTTAAAAAAAATTACTCTAAAAGTGTAATTTTTTGAGCGGAAGACGGGGGTCGAACCCGCGACATTCAGCTTGGAAGGCTGACGCTCTACCAACTGAGCTACTTCCGCAATTTTGTTTCCAAAATTATTGGTAAACGCTGTGCAAAACTAAGAATAATTATTTAATCCTGCAAGTTTTTTTTCTTAAATAAAATGTGGGGAGAGCAGGATTCGAACCTACGAAGCCGAAGCAACTGAGTTACAGTCAGTCCCATTTAGCCACTCTGGAATCTCCCCAGATATTTTATATAATGAGCCTCCAGAGGGATTCGAACCCACGACCCCGAGATTACAAATCACGTGCTCTGGCCAACTGAGCTATGGAGGCAAATTAAAAAAGAATTCAAAAGATCACTGTTCCTTTTTTGCGATTGCAAAGATAGAACGGATTTTTTGAATTCTCAAATTTTTTATAAACTTTTTTTAACTTTTTTTTTATGCCATTTCTTTTTTCTTGATTAATAGCTTTTTAGCAGTATCAACACAAAGGTCTAAACTTTCTTCAAAAGTTGCAGAAGTCTTCTTTACTACGATATCGTCTCCCGGAACCGCCAAAACAAGCTCTGCTGTTTTATTAGCTTTATCCGCGTTATTTTCTACTTTCAAAAACACTTTACACTCGTGAATTTTGTCATAGAAGGTTTCTAGTTTGCTAACTTTTTTGTCGATGTGTGATTCTAGTGGTTCGTGTGGAGTTAAACCAATTGATTGTACTGAAATCTTCATAATTCTTCTTTTTTTGATGCTCGAGGGTGAGCTTGATTAAACACTTTTTTCAATTGTTCAATATTAGCATTCGTGTAAACTTGAGTACTGGCAAGACTGGAATGCCCTAATATTTTTTTCACTTTGGAGATCTCCGCCCCATTATCCAATACGTGAGTAGCAAAGCTATGCCGAAGGATGTGAGGACTTTTCTTTTCTTTCGTTGTTACAAGACTAAGGTACTTATTAACTACCAGATAAACAAATTTTTCATTGAGTTTTTTCCCCTTCTTGTTCACAAAAAAACAGGATTGATATTCTGTCTGTGGCTTCCTTATTTTTAAATAATCACGCAGAAGTTCAGACAAGTCTTTGGAAACAGGAATCACTCTTTGTTTGTTCCCCTTTCCGATTACTTTTAATTCATTTCCGTCTATATTAACATTCTCAAATATCAGGCCACAAAGTTCGGCTTTTCTCATTCCTGTCTGATAAAGTACTTCAATGATACATCTTTCCAATATATCATGATTTCCTTCTGCAATCTTTTCATTGAGACCCTCCATTTCTTCTTTAGACATGGGGATTTGCTTTTCAGCGTAAAATTTCAGGGAAGAAATACCTTCTGTGGGAGAAACTTGAATTTCGCCTATCTTAAGAAGGAAGAGATAAAAACTTCGGAGAGAAGATAATTTCCGATTGATACTTCTCTTAGAAATATTATTTTCACTTAATTCAACAATAAAGTTTCTGATAATTTTCTTGTCTGCTTTCGCCAGATTTTCGGAAGATTCTGTTCGGAGATAGAAATGAGAAAAGTCTTCAAGGTCTTTTTTGTAGCTTGTAACAGTATGAGGAGAATATCTTTTTTCGAATTGCAGATAGTCTAAAAACTTTTCCAGCATCATAGGTATAAAAATAAAAATTCACTCCTCAAATATAAGAATTTAAGAAGTGAATTAGTATATGGTTAAGAAAAAATCTTAAGCCTGTTCTTCCTTACTAAGCGCTCTTTGTTTGTAAGCCGCTTTTAGTTTAGATTGTCTTAAAGTTACAGAAGGCTTAATAAAAGCTTGTCTAGATCTTAATTGACGAACCGTACCTGTTTTATCAAATTTTCTCTTGTATTTTTTTAAAGCTCTGTCGATGGATTCACCATCTTTTACTGGAATTATTAACATATTTTACATCTCATTTTGGATTGCAAAACTAAACCTTTTTTCTTAAAACACAAAATATATTAGCCTAAAGAATAATATATTTATCCAAAATATTTCCCAAAACCCTTTATTAAAAGTATTTTACGGCTAAATTATTTTTATCCACAATGAACAAACACTCAAGTTAAAAACTGAGTTATCTCCCAAACAACTCTTCCTTATTTCACAAAAACATTTCATATTAATGATATGTAAACAAAAAGCATTATCTTTGCAGTCACTTTATTCATGGGGTTGACTGGTTTCGACAGCAAGATCAATGGGTAAGTAAGCATGCAGAGAACCGTAGCGCGATCTCTATAATCCCTTGCTACAAAATTTTAACTGGCAACGAAGAGTTCGCTCTTGCAGCTTAATCCGAATAAAGTAAGATTCAAGCGCTTTCCCGAAGATAGTAAGGAAGCAAGATGTCTCACAAATGCTCCGTTCTACGGCGTTTGATCCTGAGATATAGTAATGTAGAAATAAGGTTTTAGATGCTTCAGCTAAAACTCGAAAACCTTAGAAGATAAGCTGGAAGTTGGGTGTCTATCCTCTGCCTCCAGTCGAAAACCAATGGTAGAATAAGCATGTAGAAAGCTTATGTATTGCTTGTTTGGACGAGGGTTCGAATCCCTCCAACTCCACTAAAAAGAGAATCTAAATTATAGATTCTCTTTTTTATTTCTGAATACTTCAGCAACTAACACACAATAATTTAAATAATCTCTATAAAATATATTTGTCTTTACTTTATCACTCTCATATAAAACCGGTTTAAAATATTAATCCTATTGTTTATCATAGGGAAATGAAGGACTTATAAACTTTTTATCCTTTGCTTCTCCTTTATCATTGTAAATAATTTCAAAAACTCCATGGTCTGTTTGAATTCCTTTTACCTGCATTGTTTCTGCATCGACAACAGAATAATATACTGTTGGAATATCAAATACATCATGAAAAAAGTCTACACTATAATGACTCCATTCTTTTCCATCGTACATTTTTTGTTTTTCATAAAATATTGCGTTCATAAAATTCAAATGTTCTTCTGTATTTCCATATTGAAATTTTAACTGATCTAACACCTTTAATGTTACTTCTATTGCTTTCTGTTGTTTTTTTGTTTTTTCCATTATTTTAAAGTTTTTTATAATCAACTCCTATTCCTTCTAATCTTTTTATTGCTTTATTTAAAATCATATCTGCATGTTCTAACTCTAACTCATTAAATAAATGTTTTTTTTCCATTATTTTGTCATAAACCCATTTTTCTCTTTTATAAGTTCTCATGAGTTGTTCTGTCAATGTTCCAAACATACCCTCCAAATAAGCCTCTTTTCCTAAAAGTTTAAATTCCAAAGCGTGCTGTATCTCATGAAAGGCTTCATAAAAAGTAAATTTTCTTCTAAAAAATAACTCTCTACTTTTTGGAGAGAATCCTGCCTGAGCTCCACTGGCATCTAAAAACTTATCTTCTCCCTTTCGCATAACCACTCCCACATCTCCCAAAGCTTCCGCAATGTATTTTTCGAGAGCCTTCATTTGTCTGTTATTCATATATTCTCTGCCCAAGAATTTCCCACGCTTACTTGCTTCTTTTCCTTCCCAGCCTAACTCATCCAATAATTCATCAAAGACTTCTTCTTCTCTGCCTAACAGTTGGTTAAACTTGGTCTTTAAGTAATTAGCTAATCTCCCATTTTTTATCGCTTCTAACAATTCCAAAAACTCTTTTTCCAACCATTTATAAAGGTCTTTTGTGGAATTTGCAATTTTCCTCCCTAAACCTTTTCCAAAATTAAGAGCTTTTGCTCCTGCCTGTTCTGCTTTAGCTGTTAATCTACTAATTTTTGCAGAAGCTTCTGCAACTAATGAACTTCCACCTGTAAAGTAAGCAATAACAGCATCTAAAATCAACTCAAAGGCAACTCCTCCAATAAAGTAAGCCCAAAAATACTCATTATAGTTAGAAATTTTTTTAGCCAAACCTGAGAAAAAAGCAGAAAGGTCTTTCCAAATTTTATCATCAGTAAAAAGTTTTTTAATACCATGAAGAAATTCTTTTGCATTTTTATCAAATAAATCTACAAAATCTTCTATAAATTCAAGTTTCTCCTGATGTTTTGCCAATTCTAAAGCACTTGTTTTCTCTAATTCAAAGATGGGAATATTGTCTACTATCATTGCTAAAAGCATGATAATCAATTGAACCAAAGAGATAAGCCCGTTGAGTATTCCACAGAGAAAAGCATTGATTTTTGCAATTTCTTGATTTAATTTTTCTGTAATTATACTTCCTATATCTGAAACAATATCCTGAATTTCTTTAAATAATACCTTTAATTGATTGTAAATATTTTTTATACTGTCAGGCATGTTATCTTCTATAAAGTTTTTTACAAGAAATGTAACAGCAAACAAAATATCATCAGCAATAGTAGGTGTTGCTGCCACGATATTAAAAACAGCAGCAGTAGAAATTTCATCAAACGAGGCAACAAACTCTGAAAGTTTTTTCAATCCTGTTTCTGCAATCCCTTGTTGATTGTCAGACATGTTTTTATATTCATTGCAAGTGAACGGAACAGGAATAATGGGTTTGTATTTTACTTCTTGTTTGGGAAAGCCACTGCCACCAGCTTTATTTTGGAAATTGTTATACATAGGTTCAACATAAAATTTTATGTAGTCATAATTCTCCTCTGCAAACTTCCACTTTTCAGTGGCTTCAATACCACCTCTTAGCCAGTCTGCCAATTGGTTATTTAATGAAGATACTTTTTTAAAGGCTTCGTTGATTTTACTTTTTTCAAGTATTTCTAAATAAATAGCACCTTTCAATAGTGTATCATCAATTCCGTAATCTTTAGCAATTAGTTTGATAAGACCATTAAAATCTGAGACACTTCCATCTACTGTATTGCCATCATAATTAATGGTTTTTCCCTTACTGTTATAATCTCTTATTAATCTTTGCCTTGCATAATCTCCCATTTTCACCCTACAAGCCGTACCAAAAAAGTTACTGGTATTTTTGGAAGTCTCCTCGTAGTAAATAGTAAAATAGTCAGTCTCTATTTTGTCCTTTTCGTATCTGTCAAAAACTTCTATTCCACTTTTACAGAAAACAGCCTGATGATGAACTACACTGTATTTTTCTGACTTGGGATAGTTGTCTTTTAACTCTGGAGGAACAACAAAGGTTTCATAAAACACACTGTTTTCTCTTAAAGGACTGTCAATATTTCTACTTAAAACATACTCTAATCTCTGTATCATATCATTTGGATTTATTATGAACCAAATGTAGATACGGGTAACGACAAAACTTGTCACATTAAAATTTGTTTTAAAGTTATTATGAAAATTATATGTTGAGAATTCTTATTCCATTCTTCTTACTTTTCATCTATAGATTCTTAAATAAGTATTTCATCTACATTTGCTTCCAAAATATTTAACCATGACCAAAAAAAGAGATGACATAGAAAATGACAATAACGCACAAGAGAAAGCCAACAGCCAGAAAGAAGATAATCGTCCAGTATGTGGTTTAATCATGCCAATTGCTGACACTGAAGGCTACCCGCCAGGGCATTGGAAAGAAGTCAAGAAAATTATAACGTCTGTTACTGAAAAAGCAGGGTTTAGAACCAGACTTGTAAGTGAAAGCGAAGATGTGCGTGTTATCCAGAAAACCATTGTACAAAATGTTTTTGATGATGATATTATCATCTGTGACGTAAGCTCTAAGAATCCTAATGTAATGTTTGAATTGGGATTAAGATTTGCTTTTGACAAAGCTGCTGTAATTATAAAAGATGATGAGACTGGATATTCATTCGATACGAGTCCTGTGGAACACATTTAATTACAGAAAAGATTTACGGTTTTCATCAATTGGGCAATTTAAAACAGATTTATCTCTAAAATTACTTGCTACGTATGAAAAATCAAAAGAAGCTAATCATTCGATGTATTTGCAAGATTTTGGTAAGTTTGTTGTTAAAGAACTAGATACTAAAACCGTATCGGAAAATCAATATATTATTGAAAAGCTGAATGAAATGCAAAGGGAAATAAAGAATATTTCGGATTCAAATATGAAAGATATACCAAAAGAAATATTCACTATTAACACCAATGATAATAAAAAGATAAAAGATTTAGTTAAATCCCTTATCAAGGAATTAGCGGAGAACATTATGCTGGCACTGGTTCTAAAACTGCATCGGCAGAATTAATTAGTAATATTTTGGAAGAAAAGCATAATACTCTAATTTCTAGCCGAACGGTTTATAAATATATTGGAGAATTCTTGTCAGAACAACCTTGATATCCTAATATTAAAGTTATTTCTTTAATGTTACTGTCTCAAATGTCAAATAATTTGAATTTTGCCATTCTGAGAACGATTTGAGACAGCAACATTTTAATTTCAATAAAGTCATACGGTCAGCCATCATCAATAATACTTATTACTATTCTAAGCATCTTAATACCCAAGGCTTTTAAAAATTTTTGCTGTTGATTTTGCTTTTTCAACATCAGTTTTGTTTATGTAAGTTAACACTTGCCTTTCCATATTATGCCCAGTAAAGTTTAGTAAGTAGGTTATTTTAAGAATTGCTATTCTTTTTAAACCATTCAACATATGCATTTACCGCTTTCTGAAGAAAATCTTTAGTACCCTGATCTTTTAAATCTGCATTTTCATCCCACGCTTTATCAATATGAGATAAATAAACTTCCGGCTGTTGCATAGCAGGCACATTGAGAGAAACAAGACTTTGTCTCAAGTGATGATTCGCTCCAAAACCTGACACATTGCCCGGAGAATTGCTGAATACCGCTCCCGGTTTACCATTCCATATATTTTTTCCTGCGGGCCTAGATCCAATATCTATAGCATTTTTTAAAGCTGCTGGAACAGATCTGTTATGCTCGGGAGTAATAAAAATAACCCCGTCGATATTTTTAATTTCTTCTCTGAATTTTACATAAGATTCAGGAACATTATTATCATCATCAAAATCCTGGTTATACACCTGCAGGTTTTCAATTGAAATAATTTTAAATTCAAATCCCTGAGGTGCCATGGATACCAATGTTCGTGATATCTTCTTTGAAAAAGACTCTTTACGCAGACTACCTGCGATAAGCCCAATTACTTTCTGCATAATAATAGTTTTAAGTGATTTTGTTATGTAATGTAATATAGCAAAACAAGATGAGAACATCATAGAAAGATGAATCATTATATAAAATAAGCCCGAATATTATTACGATACCATACTCGGCGGCAATCCAAACTGCTTTTTAAAGGCAAATGAAAAATGAGATAAGTCTTCAAATCCAAGATCAAGATAAACATCGGAGGCCCTTTTTCCTTTTTCCAGAAGGTACCGCGCTTCCTGCAGCCTTCTTTGAAGCAGCCATTTTCCCGGTGTTATTCCAAATACTTTCTGAAAATCCCTTTTAAAGGAAGCGAGGCTTCTCCCTGTAAGATAAGCAAAACGGTCAAGCTTCACATTAAAGTGATAGTTCTTCTGCATAAATTCCTCAAGGTTGACTTTATAAGGCTCAGAAACATCATATAAAACATTTTTCAATGAAGGATCATGACTGAACAAAAGCAACAGAGCTTCTTTTTGTTTCAGTAAAGCTAATTCCGGTGATTTATTTTCTAAAAGAGACTGGTATTGCAACAAAGAACCCATGAAATATTTCAAATGCGGAACCTGCGACAGATCTGTAAAAACCGGTGATTTGATTTCTTCCTGGATTACAAAATCTTCTTCACGACGCATATCTTTCAACATTTCATCATCAAACCTGATGGATAAAGATTTAAATCCCATCTCTTCCCCAGGCCTTTTAAGAAATTTCAAAAGTTGATTCTTTCTCACCAGATATACATCTCCGCTTCGGAACACTTTTCTGTATTCTCCGTCATTGAGCTCCATCTCCCCGGAGATCACCATCGACAAAGCATTATATGAAACAAACTGTTCCCCTTCACGAAAAACTGTAAAGTAACAGGAGTAATTAATATAGTCTAAGTTTTCAGACATTGTTATACTTAATATAAAGCCAGGTCAAAGTTCTTTTGGCCCGACTGTTAAAGATAGTGTTTTTAATTATTTCTTTATACTAAAATTGATTTCGGCTCCAGATACTCTTCTAATCCGTAAGCTCCGAATTCTCGGCCTATCCCAGACTGCTTAAAACCACCAAAAGGAGCTAAAGGATCATGCTTAAAGCCATTAACACAAACTCTTCCCGCTTCAATCTGCGAAGCCACATTCAGGGCACGTTTCTCATCTGAGGAAGATATATAAGCAGCTAACCCATAAGCTGTATCATTAGCTATTGCCACCGCTTCTTCTTCATTATCATATGGAATAATAGAAAGTACAGGACCGAAAATTTCTTCCTGTGCAATTCTCATATCATTCCTTACATTGGTAAAAATAGTCGCTTTTACAAAGTTCCCGTTTTCAAGACCGTGAGGCTTTCCTGTACCACCAGCTAATAAATCAGCTCCTTCTTCTACCCCAAGCTGAATATAAGACTGTACTCTTTCATATTGTTTTGCAGAAACCATTGGCCCTACATTCGTATCTTCATTTTCCGGATTACCAACCACAACCTGTTGAGCAGCTACTTTTGCAATTGCATTCACTTCTTCCATTTTTGATCGGGGAACGAGTAAACGGGTAGGTGCGATACAAGCTTGTCCGCTATTCATATAAGCCCCAAAAACAGCCTGTGGAATTACCGTATTCAGATCTGAGTCATCAAGAATAATATTAGGAGATTTCCCTCCAAGTTCCAGCGTTACCCTCTTCATTGAATCTACTGCTCCTTTTGCTATCATTTTTCCTGTCTGAGTAGAACCTGTAAATGATATTTTTGCAATATCATGATTGTTAACAATTTCATTTCCTACGACATCCCCTAATCCATTCACTACGTTAAAAATTCCCTTAGGAAGTCCTGCACTATGAAAACACTCTATAATAATCTGAGTCTGTAATGCACTCATTTCACTAGGTTTCACTACTACAGTACAACCTGCTGCAACAGCAGTCGCAAATTTACTGCAGATAAAGCTATTACTGGAATTCCAGGGGGTAATAATCCCCACTACTCCTACCGGAGTCATCTGCACCAAAGTATTTCCTGCTTTTCTGGAAAATTCAAAATGACGTAACGTTTCAATCATATTATCGAAAGCACTCACCATATTCTGAAAACTCATTATGGAAAACTGTCTTGTTCCCCCATATTCCAGAATCATGGTTTCAATAAGATCATTTTTTCTTTGTTTTACAGCTTTTTGCAGGTTTTCTAAAATTGTAATACGTTGTTCAATACTCGTTTTTGAGAATGTTTTAAAAGCTTCTTTCGCCGCAGCAACAGCTTTTTGAGTATCTGTTTCATCTCCTAATACAACCTCTCCTATTTTCTGATGATTTGATGGATTGATCAACTCAAAGATTTCTTTACCATGTAAGCTTGTAAATTCGCCATCAATGTAGGCTTTGTCTATACTTTTCATATGTATTTATTTAAATTTTATAGGACAAAGTTCCGATAATTACAAAGCCATCATTTTGTTGTAAAGCTCAATTAAACTTTGTTAAAAAGCTCAAAAAAAAAAAGAATGATTTACTATTCAAAAAAAGCTAATTGTACTAATTTTATGACAACCATATAGGGGAAAATCAGCAATGTTTTATATAAGAACGATCTCCCAACACGGTAAAAACGATCCTTATTCAAAACAACTCAGGTTAGAAATGGGTCAACTTATCTTAAATTAGAAAATAAACAACCTATATACACTTAAATATAAATAACTGAAAACTAAAAGACTAAACCTTTATGATCTAAAATGAGAGCCCTCAGTCCACAAAAAAGACTAAAAAAATGTTTTATCGTAAAGAATTTTATATATTTGCACCATCTAACAATTAAAAAAATAATTTACTATGTCAGACATTGCATCAAGAGTAAAAGCTATCATCGCTGATAAGCTTGACGTTGAAGAAACAGAAGTAACTCCTGAAGCTAGCTTCACTAACGATTTAGGAGCTGATTCACTAGATACAGTTGAGTTAATCATGGAATTTGAAAAAGAATTTAATATTCAAATCCCTGATGATCAAGCTGAAAAAATTACTACTGTAGGACACGCTATCGCTTACATCGAAGAAGTAGTAAATAAATAATATTCTTCAACAAAAAAGAAATTAAACAAAGTTTATGGAATTAAAAAGAGTAGTTGTAACCGGGTTTGGAGCAATAACACCAATAGGAAATAATGCAAAAGAATACTGGGAAAATCTTGTAAAAGGTGAGAGCGGTGCCGCTCCGATTACTCTTTTTGATGCCACAAACTTTAAAACAAAGTTCGCTTGCGAAGTCAAGAATTTCGATCCATTACAGCATTTCGAGAAGAAAGAGTCTAAAAAAATGGACCGAAATACCCAATTGGGACTTGTTGCTGCCAGAGAGGCTGTAGCACATTCCAGAATTATGGAAGACAATGTAGATAAAAACAGAGTCGGTGTAATTTGGGGTTCCGGAATCGGAGGCTTAGAGACGTTTGAAACGGAAGTATTAGGATGGGCAAATACGGAAATCCCGAGATTTAATCCATTCTTTATCCCAAAAATGATTGCGGATATCACTCCTGGCCATATCTCTATTGAATACGGTTTCCACGGACCAAATTATACTACTGTATCTGCTTGTGCTTCGTCAGCAAATGCGATAATTGATTCCAAAATGCTTATCCAATTAGGAAAAGCAGACGTTATTGTATGCGGAGGCTCTGAAGCAGCCGTTACAGCAAGTGGTGTCGGTGGATTTAATGCAATGATGGCACTTTCTACAAGAAATGATGATCCGAAAACAGCTTCAAGACCTTTTGACAAAGACAGAGATGGATTTGTATTGGGTGAAGGTGCAGGAACGATCATTCTTGAAGAATATGAGCACGCTGTAAAACGCGGTGCTACAATTTATGCAGAATTATTAGGAGGAGGTTTAAGTGCTGATGCACATCACATGACTGCCCCTCACCCTGAAGGCCTTGGCGCTTATCTGGTAATGAAGAGCTGTTTGGAAGACGCAGGTTTAACTGCTGATGAAGTAGATCATATCAACATGCATGGTACATCTACTCCATTAGGAGACATCGCAGAATCCAACGCAATCTCAAGATTATTAGGCGAGCATGCTTATGATATTCAGATTAATTCTACAAAATCAATGACTGGCCACCTTTTAGGAGCAGCCGGAGTTATTGAGGCTATCGCTGCGTTAGGAACTATTATTCATGGTATTGTTCCTCCTACCATCAACCATTTTACTGATGATGAAAATATTGACAGCAGACTAAACTTTACGTTTAATACAGCTGTGAAGAAAGATGTAAAAGTAGCCATGAGCAATACTTTTGGATTTGGCGGGCATAATGCTTGCGTTCTATTTAAGAAAATCTAAATTCAATGAATGGAGTTACAGAAATACTTTTCTAAATTCCTTCTCAAAAAAAGAAAAAGACAATTAACGGAAAGAGACTTTTTCCTTAGTACCGAGCTTAAAAAAGTATTGGGTACAGAGGTACAAAATATTGCTCTTTACCGTGAAGCTTTTTCTTTAAAAAATTCTTCTAAAAATCAAGACAGCAACTATGAGAGACTTGAATTTTTGGGAGATTCTGTTTTGGGTACAATTATTTCTTGTCATTTGTTTCAGACCTATCCTCAAGCCAATGAAGGATACCTGACACAGATGAAATCTAAGATTGTTAATAGGAAAAACCTTAATAAATTAGGAGAAGACCTTAAGCTTACCAGTTTTTTGCAAAAGCAAAACAGTTCATCAGCTTTAGGTGAGAATATCTCCGGAAATTTATTTGAAGCCTTAATCGGTGCCGTTTATTTAGACTTCCATTATGATGCCTGTAAAAGGATTATTCTGGAAAAATTACTGACGCCTTCCGAAATAAACAAGCTAGAAAATAAAATTGTAAGCTATAAGGGCCTCCTTCTAGAATGGAGCCAAAAGAAGAAGGTAAACATAAAGTACGAAACCTGTGAGGAAATACAGGTCAATAAGTCGGTTGTATTCAGATGCCATGTATGGCTGGGAGATGAGAAGATTGCCAATGCAACAGAAACTTCCAAAAAGAAAGCTGAAGAAAAGGCTGCGCAAAGGGCATTTTATATTTTAAATAAAAAAGAAAATATACTTGGAAATTCAAAAACTTTATGATCTGGATGAGATAGAATTTGAAGATATTGCCATAGGATTGGTAAGATTAGCAAAAGATATACCCGCTCACGAGTTTTTCTACCAAATAAATAAAACAAATAACCTCAGTTTTTCAAGAAAGAAAGATCTTGTCTTTCACGGAGGCTATTACGATTATTTTTTTCCAAGATATGAAGCCTATCACAAGTTTTCTAAAACCTGTTTTACATTTATTTCAAACAAATCTTCTGAAAGTAAGCAAAAAAAAGTTCAAACTGAACTTTTTACAGAAGAAGAAAACATTAAATTTTTATTAAATAATCAGGTAGATGTAGAATATATTTTGCATAGTTCGGAACAGTTTCCTGATTTTTCCGTAATTTTGCTCCCTGAAAATCTTGTGTTTCCAATTCAAGATTACACACTGAGTTCTGATGAGGAACTTTATCAAATTATCCAGTATTATGAATAAGTATTTAAAGAAGACAAAAATTATCGCAACACTAGGGCCTGCTTCATCATCGAAGGAGGTTATGTTAGATTTAATGAAAGCGGGTGTTGATATTTTCAGAATAAATTTTTCACATGCAGATTACGACTTAGTTCGATCAAATATTGAAATAATTAGAGAGCTAAACAGCGAGTATGGTTATTCAGTGGGTATTCTGGGAGATCTGCAGGGGCCGAAATTAAGAGTAGGCGTTGTAAAAGAAGGTTCTTATCTGAACCCTGGAGATATTCTTACCTTCACTAATGAAAAGATGGAAGGTGACTCTACCAAGGTTTATATGACATACCAACAGTTTCCACAGGATGTAAAAGTAGGGGAAAGAATCCTTATTGATGATGGGAAGCTTGTATTGGAGGTTATTGAAACCAATGAGAAGGATACTGTAAAAGCTAAAACAATCCAAGGCGGACCTCTAAGTTCTAAGAAAGGAGTGAACCTGCCTAATACCCAGGTATCTCTTCCTGCATTGACAGAAAAGGATGTTCAGGATGCCAACTTCATGCTTGATATGGAAGTTGACTGGATGGCCCTTTCTTTTGTACGTCATGCTCAGGATATTATCGACCTTAAAGAATTAATTGCAAAACATCCAAATGGTAAATTCAAAACTCCAATTATTGCGAAGATTGAAAAACCTGAAGGGGTAAAAAATATTGAAGAAATTCTATTAGAATGTGACGGACTGATGGTTGCCCGTGGTGACCTGGGTGTGGAAGTTCCAATGGAAGAAGTTCCTGCTATCCAGAAAAATCTGGTAGAAAAAGCAAGATTCTATTCTAAACCGGTTATCATTGCTACTCAGATGATGGAAACGATGATCAACAGCTTAACGCCAACAAGAGCGGAAGTAAATGATGTTGCCAACTCTGTACTGGACGGAGCGGATGCGGTAATGCTATCAGGAGAAACTTCTGTAGGAAGGTATCCGGTACAGGTTGTGGAAAACATGGCGAAAATTGTTAAAAACATTGAGACCACTCATTTCTATCAACATAAAAATGAACCTATTGAAAAAGACTACAACTGTATCGATGAGAGATTCATCACTAACAGAGTATGTCTTGCAGCAGTAAGAATTGCTAAAACAACTAATGTTTCTGCTATTGTAACCCTTACCCATTCTGGCTATACAGCTTTCCAGCTTGCGGCTCATAGACCGAATTCCCAGATCATTGTGTACAGTGGTAACAAAAGAGTTATTACTATGCTGAACCTTCTTTGGGGTGTTCATGCTTATTATTATGATATGAAGAAGTCTACTGACGAAACGATTATCCAGGTGAATATGTTAACGCATAATTACGGTTTTATTGAAACCGGAGATTTTGTAATCAACATCAATGCCACCCCATCTTATGAAGGTGGAAAAACAAATACATTGAGATTGACTACCGTCTAATATAAAAGAAAAGGCAAATTATAGGTGGTTTGCCAACATCTATAAAACGCTCCCGGAAATTAATTTCCGGGAGCGTTTATTTTACCATATAAAGTTCGTATCATAACACATCATCGTGTATGATACAAAATATTAATTTCCTACGATAGTCTTTGCCGTCACAAATTCTTTTAAAGCGAATAGCGATAGCTCTGTACCATATCCTGAAGCTTTACTTCCTCCAAATGGGAAGCGAGGGTCAGAACTCGTCATTCTGTTGATATTGACCGTTCCGGATTCCAGGTTTTCAATAAAGAATAACTGACGTTCTACTTTCTTCGTCCAAACAGAGTTTGACAGTCCGAAAGGAATATCATTTGCCATCTGTAAAGCTTCCTCATCATTCTTAGCGGTCATTATCATTCCAAGAGGCCCAAAAAGTTCTTCTTTTAGAATAGGATTGCCTTCCTGAACTCTGATTAGGCCGGGTTTAAATTCGTTCTCAGAAATTCTTTCCAGAGGAATAATGATTTCTGCCCCATTTTCCAACGCTCTGTTGAATTGAGCTTCCAATTCATCGGCTAAGTCTGGTCTTGCCATCCCTGACAACTTAGTTTCCTTATTTAAAGGATCTCCAATCTCATATTTTTTATATTCTTCAATGAATTTTGGTAAAAACTCATCTTCAATCTTTTCATCAATAATAAATCTTTTCGCAGCAGTACAGGTTTGCCCACAGTTTTGAAGTCTCGATTTTGCTCCAGCTTTTGCAGCACTATCCAGATCCGCATCCTCAAAAATGATAAAAGCATCACTTCCCCCTAGTTCAAGTAAAGATTTTTTGATATTTAGACCAGCTATCGAAGCAACTTCACCACCTGCCTTTCCGCTGCCTGTCAAGCTCACTCCTTTTACAACATCATGTTCAAGAATTTCCTTTACAGCCTGATGCCCTACTTCAAGATTCTGAAAAATTCCTTCTGGAAACCCTGCCTCCAAAAGAACATCTACTATTGCATTTCCACTTCCGAAACAAATTGAAGCATGTTTCAAAACCACTGTGTTTCCTGCCAAAATAGCCGGAACAGCAAATCTCAATACCTGCCAGAAAGGAAAATTCCAAGGCATTACACCTAGAATCACCCCTTTTGGAGCATAATGCACTTCAGAGTAAGTAAATTCAGATTCAACTCTTTCAGATTTTAGAATATTTTCAGCAGCGGCATAATAATTCATCATTAATGCACACTTTTCTACCTCAGCAATTGATTCTGAAATAGGTTTATTCATTTCCGTAGTAATGATCCTTCCAAACTTCTCTGAATTATCTTTTAAAATTTCTGCTGCTTTGGCAATTAACTTCTGTCTTTCCTCAAACGACACTTTTCTCCACACTGAAAACGCTTTATCTGCTTTAATAAGCTTGCTTTCAATTAATTGTTCCATAATATAATTTCTGTTTTAAATTCAGCTAATGAATTTATGAGTGCTTTCATTTTAAAAGCACGCTGAAATCAGCAAATTCCATTCCCTAAGGGTCAATAAAAAAATGATTTTCTCTATCGGAAAAATAGAACCTTACCTTATATCATTAGCCATTCATTCACCAGACATGCTGCCAGCCTTGCCGTCCTGTCCTGAATATCGAAAGACGGATTAACTTCAGCTACGTCCAGTGCAACCAGTTTTTTGTTTTTTAAAATATGTCTGTAAAAATGCATAAAGGTTGCATCTGCAAAGATACCATTATAAGCCGAAGCAGAAACCCCCGGAGCGATAGAAGCATTAAAAACATCCATACAAATAGTAAGGTAAGCAAAATCTACGGTATCCAGCAGATCATCAATTCGTTGATAGATCGAGGGAAGATTCTCAAAGAACAATTCATCGGCTAGAATGTATTTCATTCCGTACTGATGTGCGGTATCAAAAAGTTTTAAGGTATTGGAATTCCTCTGAATACCGATATGAAGAGAATTAATAGGTTTTTCTTGTGCGATCTGCCAAAATCCTGTTCCGGAACTTGGCCCTACTCCTTTTTCTGGTTGTCTGTTATCAAAATGGGCATCAAGATTAATGATTCCTATTTTCTGTTCCGGAAAGGCCGTTTTAACGCCTAAATAATGAGCATACGTAACTTCATGCCCTCCGCCCAGAACAAGAGATTTTCCACCTTTCAAAAGTACTTTTGAAACATTTTTAGCAAGATTATTCTGGGTGTTTTCCAAATTACCGTCTTCACAAGTAACGTTTCCAAAATCAAGCATGGAAAAATCCGGAAGAATAACCGGAAAATTAGACATATTTTTCCTAATCACATCTGGAGCATCTTTTGCTCCCTGACGGCCCTTATTTCTCCTGACTCCTTCGTCCACAGCAAAGCCATGTAAAGCAAAGTCATTGGTTACAATATTGTCATAATTGTGTTCTTCTTTTACTCTCTGAAATAGTCTGTGGAAGAGAAGTTCTTCTCCATCCATTCTACCCTGCCAAATATTTTGAAACATAATTCTTTAAAAATTCAATTTTAGTCACATCATTATATTCAGTAAAGCTAATTAATATTGTTTATATAAAAAAACAATATCAGTGTTTAGTCACCCTTCATTAAAAAGCAAATGTGGAAGAGAGTTCTTCCACATTTGTTTATTTTTGTTAAAGTAAAATTTACTTTTAGTTCTCTGTATAATATTTAAAATACTGCCAGTATTTATCTTTAAAAATTCCGGGAGAGATTCTATATTCTGGATTATCCTGCTTTATCGCATTGAAAACTTTAGAAATCTTCCTAAAATCCTTTCCTGCAAAGTAACTTTCCTTTACATTATCAGCACTTTCTCTTCCAATATACAGATATCCTTCTCCTTGTAGTTCGTCAATCACTTTATTTTCAATATCGCTTAATTTTTCAAAATCCTCTTTTTCAGGGAGCCCATCATTATTATCTCCATCATAGTAAATTTTAAGTACCGCCACCCATGGGTAGGAAGTTTTTGCATCATATTTCAGTAAAGACATATCCATACAGGCAAGAAGAGGTCTGCCATTTTCCAGGTCAGCTCTTAGAATTGAAAATTCGGCTTCCTTATCAGCTCTCTCTACACTTTTATACTTTTCTATAAATTCTCTTTCCCTCCATTGCAGAAAATCCTTCAGCTTTTCAATAGGGACAAGTTCTTTCTCAGCTTCGTTTATCCCAACAACCGTAAAGGTATCGATCTGCGTTGCAAAGTTTAATTCTCCTAAGTAGTTATCCAAAAAGATACAGACTCCTGTAGTGATTTTATCTTTATTTTCGGCATTGCCTTTAAAGACAAAAACAAGATCAATCTCATCCGGATATTCTTCCTGTTCATTGGAATAGAAGAAAATAGTATCCTTAGAGAATTGATAATCGCCCATACTGACACTAATCTGCTGTATATCCATTTCAGGTTTTAGCGCTGTAAATTTCCAATGGCTGAGTTTGGGAGCAGCATCAATGAGTTCTTCTGCAAAAACAATATTCTTTATTTCTCCTTCTACAGTAATAATCAATTCTGCGGTAGTATCATCAGACATTCCGGTCAGAAAATAATATCCTTCGTTCACCTGATTAAGTTTAGGAGCGATAACATCAAAAAAATCTTTTTCAATAGCTTTCACATCTTTTTTTTCAACAACTTCATAAAAAATCTTTTCCATTGTTAAAAACCAATCCCAAAATTCTTGGTAATTAAGTTTCAGTTTATTGTGTTTTTCTTCCATATACTCAATAGGTTTTTTACTATTTAATCAATACTGTTTCCGTTAATATAAACATGTTCTGCTTTTAAACTTCCCTGATTATAAAGTACATTTTGGAAATTATTGGTTTTAAAGGTAACAAAATCGGCCTTTTTCCCCACTTCCAGTTTTCCTCTGTCTTCCAGGTTAAGAGCATATGCAGCACGGAAAGTCATTCCTGCCAGTATTTCAGCAGTTGTTAATTTTTGGAAGGTAGCTAAAATTGAAGCCTGGGTAATTAAATTCCCCATTGGGGCAGATCCCGGATTCCAGTCACTTGCAATAGCCACAATAGCTCCTGCGTCAAGTAATTTTCTGGCAGGAGTAAATTTTTCTCCTAATCCTAAGCTTGCTCCCGGAAGAGCAGTAGCCACTGTATCAGACTGAGCTAAAAATTCAATATCTTCATCAATCGTCGCCTCTAAATGATCAGCAGATTTAGCACCTACTTCCACAGCAATTCTTGAACTCCCCGGGGTAAACTGGTCTGCATGAACGGTAATTTCAAAACCTAATTCTTTAGTTTTAAGCAAGAAATCTTTACTTTCTTCGGGCTGGAATGCCGATTTTTCAATAAAGATATCCACACGTTTCGCTAAATCTTCTTCTTTTACTTTTGGTAAAATCTCGGTAATGATATAGTTTAAATATTCAGAATTGCTTCCTTCAAAATCTCTAGGTTTTAAATGAGCAGAGAGACAAGTGGAAACTAATGTTGCTTTTGTAGAATTCTGTGCCTTTTTTATGATACGAAGCATTTTCAACTCGTTTTCCACATCCAGGCCATATCCGCTTTTCACTTCAATGGTTGTAATTCCTAAGTCAACAAGGAAATTGATTCTTTCTAAAAGGGTTTTCAGTAATTCTTCTTCCGAAGCATTTCTTGTATGCTGTACAGAGCTCCAGATTCCGCCGCCACTTTCTGCAATTTCCAGGTATGTCTTACCCGCATTACGCATTGCAAAGTCATTGGCACGGTTACCTCCGAAACATATGTGGGTATGAGAGTCTACAAAGGCAGGAAGAACAATCTGATCTTCTTCTATCTGTTCGATTTCTATGTTGGGGTTTTCTAATTTTAATGTTTCAAAGTTTCCAATTTTTTGGATGACATTGTGATTAACTACAATTCCTCCATCAACAATAATTTCGATTTGATCATCGGAAAGTTTTCCTCTTAAAGGTAAGTTGGCAAGTGTTACTACCTGCTTAAATGGTCCTATTAATTTCATGTATTAAGGCTAAAGGTTAGAAAATGAATTATAATGTTTTATAATTTTCAATATTTAGATGCTTGCGGCATCATAAGGCAAGTGTCCGGTTAGTTATTCCGAAGGAATCCGAACAGATTAAAAAAGTAAATCGGTAATAATTCAATTTTTAATTACTCTCAAAAATAATCAAAATATCCCAAATATTTCAATCTTATCTGCCCTCATTTTTAACCTGGAGCTAAAGCCTGGCCTCAATATTAACCTTTTCTTATTCTACTCCTCAACCTTATTCTAAATTTGCTATCTTTGAGGTAAATGAAATGAATTAATGCCAGATTTTTTACATCCAGATAAAGAAAACTACTCACGAGAGGAGCTGATGCAGGAAGAGCAAATACGTCCTCAGAGCTTTAAAGATTTTGCAGGACAGAGAAAAACACTGGAAAATCTTGAGGTTTTCGTGACTGCTGCCAAAAGACGTGGCGGTGCACTGGACCATGTTTTGTTACATGGGCCTCCAGGTCTTGGAAAAACAACTTTAGCCAATATTATAGCCAATGAGCTTGGGGTAAACTGCAAAATCACTTCGGGCCCTGTATTGGATAAGCCGGGAAGTTTAGCTGGTTTACTAACTAATCTGGAAGAAAATGATGTTCTTTTCATTGATGAGATTCACCGTCTTTCTCCGATTGTAGAGGAATATCTATATTCTGCCATGGAGGATTATAAAATCGACATCATGCTGGAGACAGGTCCTAATGCAAGAAGTGTACAGATCGGGCTGAATCCTTTTACATTAGTAGGGGCAACTACCAGAAGTGGTATGCTTACCAAGCCAATGCTTGCCCGATTTGGAATTCAAAGCAGGCTGGAATACTACTCTATTGAACTTTTATCAATGATTATTCAAAGAAGTGCAAGAGTGCTGGGTGTTGCTATTTATGAGGATGCTGCTATTGAAATTGCGAGAAGAAGCCGCGGAACTCCCAGAATTGCCAATGCACTGCTAAGAAGGGTAAGAGATTTTGCAGAGATCAAAGGGAATGGTGAAATAGAGATAACTATTACCAAGTACGCGCTAAATTCTCTGAATGTAGATGAGTTCGGACTAGATGAAATGGATAATAAGATCATGCGGGTCATGATTGAAAACTTCAAAGGAAAACCAGTGGGAATTTCTGCTCTGGCAACTTCAATTGCTGAAAATCCTGAAACATTGGAAGAGGTATACGAGCCATTTTTGATTCAGGAAGGGTTCATTATCAGAACTCCAAGAGGCAGGGAGGTTACAGATAAAGCTTATAAACATTTAAATATTGCATTACCCCGAAATCCGGGAGAGCTTTTTTAACTAAAGCTCAGGGTTTAAAACTTAGTGAAAGTTTATGTTCATACCTAAATTATACAGAAGTGAAGATTATGATGTGATGAAACAGATCATCAGAGAAAATTCTTTTGCTTTACTCATTTCATCGGTGGATAAAATCCGCGCTACTCATTCTATGATGATTCTGAATGAGGATGATTCTGAAAATCCTTATATTGAAGCTCATATTTCAAGAGCTAATCCGCAGGCAAAAACATTGAAGAACGGCGATGAAGTTCTATGCGATTTTTTAGGGGCTCATACTTATATATCCAGCAGTTGGTATGATCACGTCAATGTTTCTACATGGAACTATGAGGCGGTACAGATTTATGGTAAAATTGAAGTAATGAATCATGATGAACTCTATGCTCATTTAGAAAAACTAACTTCAAAATACGAAAAATTCCAGCAGTGCCCAATGATGGTAAAAGATATGGGAAAGGAGTTTGTGGAAAAAGAGATGAAAGGTGCTTTTGGAGTTAAAATTCTTCCTACCGAAATATTTATCAAACAGAAGCTGTCTCAAAACAGAAAAGAAGCAGATTTTCATAATATCATTTCTCATCTTGAAGAATCAGATGATAATGCCAGAAAGATTGCTGACAAAATGAAATCAATAAAAAAATAATCAAAATATACATATGAAGCTATATCCAATACAATGTGGAAAATTTAAACTGGATGGCGGTGCCATGTTTGGAGTCGTCCCAAAGAGTCTGTGGGAAAAAACTAACCCGGCAGACGAAAAAAACCTAATCGAGCTTGGAACACGTTCCCTGCTTATTGAAGACGGAAAGAAACTTATTCTGGTAGACTGCGGTCTTGGTAACAAACAGGATGATAAATTTTTCGGCCATTATTCTCTTTGGGGAGATGATAATCTTGATAAAAATTTAAAAAAATATGGTTTTGTAAAGGAAGATATTACGGATGTTTTCCTTACTCACCTTCACTTTGACCATTGTGGCGGTGCTATAGAGTGGAATGATGACAGAACCGGATACAGATCTGCTTTTAAAAATGCACACTTCTGGACAAATGAAAATCATTGGCAATGGGCAACGGAGCCTAATGCAAGGGAAAAGGCTAGTTTCCTTAAAGAAAACATTATGCCTATTCAGGAAAGCGGACAACTAAACTTTCTACCACTTCCTACAACCGGCAATTACGGTTTTGCACCGGATCTGAAGATGGATGTCATATTTGTAGACGGGCACACAGAAAAGCAAATGCTTCCGGTTATTCAATATCAGGAAAAAACCGTTGTATTTGCTGCAGATCTTATTCCTACTGCAGGACACATCAATCAGGTGTATGTGATGGGATATGATACAAGACCTCTTTTAACATTGGAGGAGAAAGGTAAGTTTCTAAAACAATGTATAGATAATGAATATTTACTTTTCTTTGAACATGATGCTCACCACGAGCTGGCAAGTCTTAAAATGACTGAAAAAGGGGTAAGACTTGATGAGACTTTCAGCTTTAATGATGTTTTTGGATATTAATTTTTAAATATGGAGGAATTGCATTCTGAAACACAGCAAGCGGAACCGGAACCCAAGATCATAGGATTAACAGGTGGAATTGGTTCTGGAAAGACTACAGTAGCTCATTTTATTGAGGAATTCGGTTTTCCGGTTTACTATTCTGATGACCGGGCAAAAGCCATCGTCAATGAGAGTGAAGACTTAAAAGTCAAAATTAAAGAACTGCTAGGAGAACAGGCTTATGATAAAGACGGCCTTTATGACAGAAAATTTGTTGCAGAAAACGTTTTTAATAATAAAGATCTTCTTCACCAATTAAATGAAATCATCCATCCGGCAGTGCGAATTGATTTTGAAAATTGGGTGAAAAAGCAGACTAAATATTTAATTTTCAAAGAAACAGCATTGTTATTTGAATTAAAACTCAACAGACAATGTTATAAATCTCTTTTGGTAACTGCTGAAGATAACATCAGAACTAAGAGAGTCATGGACAGGGATCATAAGACCTACCGTGAAGTAGAAGCTGTCATGGAAAAACAAATGTCAGAAAGAGACAAAATCAAAATGGCGGATTGCATTATCTACAATAACACTAATCTGGAGGAACTAAAGGAACAGACTGAAAAAGTAATCTTTAGTATTGAATAAATAAAAGAGGCTACCCTAAAAGGAAAGCCTCTTTTTCTGTCCGGAAAGAGTACACTTTATCCCAGCTTTTAGATCGTATAAAAAGTTTTCTGTCAACCCTCAACCATAATGAAAAAGACTACGTATAGCCTTAACAGGATGCTTTATTACTCATTTACAGATCCTATTTGAATGGATGACAGAGCAAAGAATAAAGTGGAAGATATTTTATTCTATCTCTTTTATTTCAATCACATAAGCTACTATCAAAAATTTTTCATAGAGCAAAAAAATAAGCCTCCGTTTCCGGAGGCTTATTCTATGTGAAATTTAGCTATTATTCTTTAATAAATTTCTTTTGAACAGTTTTACCATTATCATCGATATCTATTACATAAACACCGTTAATCAATCTGCTTACGTTGATTTGGTTATTTAATAGGATACCATCTGCGATTACCTGCCCTGCTGAATTGTAGATTTTATATTTAGCTCTTTTGCTAATATTTTTCACAAACAATACTGAGCTTACCGGGTTAGGATAAATCATAATGTCAGTCTGATCAAGAGGATTAGCAACTACCGGTTTAGAAATTCTTACCGTATAGTCTTCAACCTCTCCGTTTTTGAAGCCGATACAATTCACTGGAATACCATCTCTCTCCATTGCGACTCTCATTACAACATATTTGTAATCAGTCATACTTACAAAGGCATCCACAGGAACATTGAATTTCCCTGATACCGGGCTTGTAGTATTTGGAGGTGAAGTAAATACTCTTTCATTGATATCAAACTCTCCATTTCTGTTGAAGTCGATCCATACTGCAATTCCTTCATTGTAGGTATTTCCAGTCCATTTCTTCTCAATAATGATTTCATTATCTGTAGATCCCTGAATCAATTCTATGAAAGTCTTAGGAACGCCTGTATAATCTGTATAAGTTGATGCTCCTGATTCATTTTCCATAGTCTTTTTACCATTCGGCTTAACTGTAACTTTAGAAATATGTTCTCCTGTTGAACTTCCTGAAGCCATTTTACAATACACCACAGTAGGAGTTGTAAAGTAGTATGGAGGAGTATAAGTTCCAGGTGTACCACTACAGATATTTACAACCTGCATTTCATATTTTGTCAGTTCAGTAAGACCTGTTAATACTAAATTATTAACTAATGATGGAACTTCAGTCCAGCTAGGAATACCTACTTTTCTGTATCTAAGAAGATAGGTCGCTCCCGGGAACGGATCCCACTTAACTTCTGCTGATGTTGGTAACAATTGGGTAATCGTTAAACCAGGAGGAGGAAGCTGGCATATTCTTTCCGTAGTAAATACTTTCGGATTTGAATATGAATTCAATGCTGTTTCTCCGTTACACTTATTAGCAATCTGCACTTCATACGTTGTATATGGCTCTAAAGGAGTCACACTTCCTAGTACATATGTATTGGTAGGAGGAGCAGGAAGATTAACATTATTCCATGTTGTAGTCCCTACTTTTCTCCATTGCATATAGTAGGTAGCACTTGGTACAATTGGGTTCCATGTAACCAATGCAGTGGTTGGGGTAATATTAGTAATTGTAACACTTGGAGGCGTTGGGTCACATCTTGTAGTGAATGTATTTATTGCAGTAGCAGTTCCTACCACATCTCCGCAAATCGCTGCAACTTCAAATTCATAGGTAGTAGCTGGTGTCAACCCACTAATAACAAGTGGTAAGTTTCCTAATAATTGAGAAGCATACACCTGTGTCCATGCTGTAGTTCCCTGAACTCTGTATCTCACAACGTAGCTTACCCCTGCCCCTGTAATAGTAATAGTAGCAGTGGTATGGGTTGTAGTAAATGTAGGAGCATTTGGAGTAGCATTGCTACATGGTCTTATTTTTACTTTATAGTCTTCCACTTCACCATCTACTGCATTTTGGCACATAACAGGAGCACTTGTACGTTTCAAGACAACTCTCATTGTAGTTGTAAGTGCACCAGTATAAGCAGTTGAAGGAACAGAGAATGTAGCAGTAACAGGAGTAGCTGTACTTGCTCCAGAAACCAGAATTTTTTCTGCATCTGTAAATTGTCCGTTTCTATCAAAATCAATCCATGCTGTTACAGCGTCATTTCCTGTAGAACCAGTCCAGCCTTTTGCTACAGAGATTTTATTATTTTGAGAATTAACATCTAAAGTAATAAGTGTCTGAGGGGTTGCATAACTGATATAATTCGTTTGCACTGAAGTATTATTCATCACAGGAACTCCCAGGTTTGAAGAAGTAACGGTTACATTTGAAATATGATCGTTAGTTCCGGTACCTGTCATCGGACAGTAACTTAATGGCGGTGTTGTGAATGTTACTGATGAAGAGTACCCTCCTGTAGAAGTACCGCATTTCGTAGAAATCTGAACTTCATAGTTAGTCTGCTCAGTAAGACCAGTAATGGTATAGAAATTCTGACCTGCAGGTACTGTAATGGTCTGCCATGTACCACTAGGTGCTACTCTATATCTAATTGTATATGTTCCACCAACTGTTGAAACCCATGATACTGTAGCTGTAGTAGCAGTAACGCTATTCACTGTAATATTTGTTGGAGCAGCAGTTGTACAAGTTTGAGAATCTACAAACTTCACAGCATAGTCTTCAACTTCTCCCTGTGTAAATGATCCACAAGCATTAGCGGTATCATAATATCTCATGACAACACGCATACGGGTAGGAAGAGTACCTGTATAAACAAGCCCACTTACTGTTGTAGGTACAACGAAATTTGCCGTTACCGGAGTTGTTGTATTATAGGTAGTATTCAGTATTCTTTCACTTATTTCAAAAGTACCGTTTCTGTTAAAATCTACCCATGCAGCCACGCTATAAGAAGTAGCAGAAGCCGGCCAGTATTTGTTTACAGAAATTTTATTAGTAGTAGAACCTCTTTCCATTATAATGACCCTTGTAGGATCTGTGGTATAATCTTTATAACCATCTGACCCTGAATCACTCACCATAATAGGTGTATTTGTTGGAGTAACGGTTACATTATTAATATACCCGGTTGAAGTAGTACTTGTAGGCCCCGCTGTACAGTAAGTAATAGCAGGGGTAGTAAAGAGTACACTGGATGAATACGCTCCTGTAGTGCCTCCACATACAGTAGCTATCTGTACTTCATACTGAGTCTGTTCCAGTAAATTGTTAAGCAAAACATTACTTGCCAGCAGTGTATTGACATTCACTGATAACCAAGTTCCTGCAGTTACAGGTTTGTATCTTACTATATAAGTAGCATTCGTTGCTGAGGTCCAGGTAACATTAGCTGAGGTAGGTGATATGTTATTCACTGAGATATTGGCAGGAGGTGCTGCTGTACAAGCAGACAGATCAATCAGCCTCACTGCATAATCTTCTACTTCACCATAAGAGAAAGTTCCACAAGCACCAGGGGTTACACTTTCAGCTAAAGCAACTCTCATCTTTGTTGTAAGGTTTCCACTATAAGCAGTTCCCGGTACGGTAAAAGTAGCTGTAACAGGAGTTGTTGTACTACTTGCAGAGTTTAATACTCTTTCACTGGCTTCAAAAACACCATTTCGGTTAAAGTCAATCCAAACCGCTGTTCCAAATCCCCATTGATAATCCGGCCATGTTTTAGCAACACTAACCGTAGCTGTATTACCTCTTACCAGAGTAACCAGTCTTGTGGGATCTGTGCTATAATCTGTATAATTACTAAAGTTTGAGTTACTTACCATAGAAGGAGCACCTAATCCCGTCACCGCAACCTGGCTGATATATCCGTCTATAATTGAACTTGTAGAAGCCGCAGTACAATATGTAATAGCTGGTGTAGTAAAGTTTACACTAGAAGAGAATGCTCCTGTAGTACCTCCACAGATGGTAGCTACCTGAACTTCATATTGAGTCTGTTCTATCAACCCTGCCAATGCCTGGCTGCCTGTAAGGGTTCCCGGTACATTAATAGTTACCCATGGTCCTCCTGCTACAGGTCTGTATCTAACAATATAAGTACCTCCTGTAGCTGCATTCCAGGTAACATTCGCAGTAGTAGCTGTTAAATTACTTACTGCAATATTAGCAGGAGGAGCTGTTGTACAAGCAGTCAAAAGATAACTTACCAGCTGTACTCTTGGAATACTGGCTAGTACATCTTTTGCTGCAGGAGGTGATGCAGGATTGGGATTGACAGTGTCCTCATAATAAACCATCCCTCTATTTCCTCCCGTTACATTGTAAGATCCCCAAGCTACACCTGGTGAATCTGAATAACCCGGAGTTTTTTCATTAACAGCAATTACAAGATTATCTGTACCATTCCACTGAAAGGGAGTGGTTAATTGCAAAGTCACCCAGTTTCCATTGGTCAGAGTGGGTAAATCTCCGGAATAAACCTGAGTCAGAGAACTAAACGGAACCCAGTTGGTATTGGATGCAAAAGCGGTTTGGGTTGTATTTCCCATATACACTACCCAATCCTTATAGACATCCTGGGAGGGAACAGCTGTATTCACATAAAATTTTACGGATGTGATATAGGTAGATGTACCTATGGCAGCAGTAACTTCAGCAGCGGTATAAATCTGCTGAGAGTAGCTATACCCGTAGTAGGAACGTATGGGGAGGTACACAGAGGTACCAGTTCCTGTCCCGATCTGACCTGCCTGAGCCGAGACTTTGGATACAAAGCCTGTACAAATCAAACAGAGAAACAGAATTAAAGAGGTAAAGAGTTTCTTCATAATGTTTTCATTATAATGTTAATCATACAAATCTAATCATTTTTTATTATTAATTTACAGGTGCTTTTAGATTTTTTTTGTAAAAATCAAACAATTTATTCACTTATGCTTTAAATAAAGAAATCCCCGGGAAGTCCCGGGGATTTACTAATATTTAAGAGTTAACTCTATTTTTTGATGAATTTAGATTTGAATTGCTCTGCGCCCTTCTCATCTATCGTAATAACGTATCCACCTTTAATTAAAGTTGAAACATTAACTTTTCCATTATTGATATTTCCACTATCTACTAATTGTCCGACGGCACTATAAATTTTATAAGTCGCTTTATCCGAAACTTTAGTTACATTTAGAATATCACTTACAGGGTTTGGATAGATCTGAATACCGTTGTTCTTCACATTAGTTTCAGAAGTTGCAAGGTTTCCTGTAATAACTACGTTATAGTCTTCGATCTCTCCATATTGAAAATTAACACCACAAAGATAGCTTGAAGGAAAGTAATAATCTTGATTATCTGCACCAACATACAGACCAACAACTCTCATTCTCAGAGGCGTTCCCTCAGTAGCAGTATTTGGAACTGTAAATGATCCGGTAGCAGTGTTGTTAGCAAAAGTTGAACAAGGAAGATCCATAACAGCTTCGCTATCATCAAAGAAACCATCTTTATTAAAATCTATGTAGGCAACTATAGCACTAACATAGGTAGCTGAATTTGCCACTTTAACAGAAATAGGATATGTACTTCCTTTTACCAAATTAACCTGAAGAGCTGAATTGGTTGTAAAGTTAGTATAACCTGCTGCTGCTGTAGTAGTATTATTAATATTTCCTACAGTTACATTTGATATATATATTGGACTTCCAACATTACCTCCTGCTGAACAATATGTAACAGTTAGTGTACTGAAATTAGTTGATGCAGAATAACTACCCGGTGTAGAATCGCAAATTACAGCAACTTGTACTTCGTATGCTGAAGCGTCCATTAGGTTATCCAAATTAACAGAAGGAACTGTTGTATTAATTTCAGTCCAAACACTTCCACTTGTCTTTTTGTAACGTACTTTGTAAGTAGCCCCAGTATAAGGCATCCAAGTAACGCTTGCAGTATTGAACGTAATATTATTTACCACTACATTAGTAGGAGCAGCGCTGCTACATGCAGAAAGTGGACTAATAGTAACATTCCCAACAGTATAGAAAACATTCCCAATTGAAGAAATTCTTACTTTAATTGTCTGACCATTCATTGAAGAAGGGAAAGTAAAGTTTTCAGAACCATCATTAGGTGTCGAATCTGCTAAAACAGTCCAAGTTGTTCCATTATCTGTAGTATAATCAATTTTAACATTTGCTACGTTATATGGAGCAGTATTTGTATTAGCAACAATCCATTGAATTGGTGACGGAGTATTTACCCCTACATATTGACTTGCTAATCTGAAAGGACCATTGTCTCCAACAACAATTGTCTGAACAGCATTACTAGTCTGCTGTTGTTGAACATTTGTATTATTATCTCTTACTGTGACAGCAAAGTTTGTCGTTCTTGGAAGCATTGAAACAGACTCCCAAGTATTACTTGCATTGTTTAACACTCCATTCATTACAGATGTGAAGCTAGGGAAATACCTTGTTGGGCTTGTTCCTGTAGATTTGGATCTGAATGATGCACCGGTTTTAGTTAATCCAATATTATTTTTATGTGTAGGAGAGATAGCATCGTCTACTTCTTCCCAAACATAAGAAAGAGGATCATTCTCAGGATCGGTAGCAGAAGCTGTAAGCACAAATGCAGTACCTTTAGGAATATTATATGTTGGTAAAGCTGCAATTACAGGTGGATTATTTGTAATTGGAGTTTCAATATCACAAGTTTTAGCAATTAGATTTTCTTGAATCTGCTCAATACTTGCAACATGGAAATAAGGATCAGAATGTGCCTGAACATCAGTATTAGCACCTGTAATACCAGCATACCCCATAATTGTAGATCCGGAACCTGGCTCCATATTTACACCTGAGCCTTCAACCTTCATAGAGAACGTATGGTTTGCTCCCAGCTGGTGTCCCATTTCGTGAGCAACATAATCAATATCAAAATTATCTCCTGATGGAGGATATGCTGCAGATGGATTTACAGTTCCTGTAGCAGGAGATGTAATCCCTGATCCTTTACCTTCTGGGTCTGCTGTAGTAGGGCTAATACAAACACAACCAACACAACCTGCATTACCACCACCTCCGGAAGCTCCGAATAAGTGACCAATATCATAGTTCCCCTCTCCTACTACAGAAGTTAATTGCTGTTGTAGCTGTGTATTCCATGCATCTGGTGGTAGTGCTGCATCTGTAACAGTATCATATGGATCTGTAGCAGGATTATCAAAAATAAGTTGTGGATAACTTAATACATTCAAGTGTAATGCAAAGTCTTTTTCAAACACTCCATTCACTCTTGACATTGTCGCATTTATCTGTGTCAAAGCAGGTCCTGTACCTCCAAAAAACTGAGTATACTCACCTGTTACAGACATTGCCAATCTCATTGTTCTGTACTTCTTATCAGAATTTTTAGCAAAGTTTGTTGGCTGATTGGCAAAAGACTGTCCTTTTTGGAATAAAGCCTGAATCTGTTTTTTAGCTTTTGGACTTTCTTCAGTTGAACAAACAAATCCATTCTTCCCCTTCATTGTTTTAGGATGCACTGCATATACAGATTTATCTGCGTTAGCCGGCTCAATGAATTCATACTGATCTCCATGGATAATCATAGATTGGAAATCAGTAGGGGCAACACTGAATCTCAAATATTTAGTTGGATCATCAACACTTGTTCCCACATAAGAACCCAGCTCATATTTATCAGCTATATCTTTAGACATAACCGGAAAACTATACACCTGGAATCTTTCAATTTTCCCATCCAAATTAGGTAGAGAAATAATAACCGGAGCAGCATTGGGCCCCATCTCTTTAGCATTCTTCAATTGAGATCTTAGCAAATCTAAGTCCAATTTATAATACCCGTCAGGTTTTACATTAGATTTCTCTACTGTAAACGTTCCTCTTTTTTTGCTGTCTACCTTATTAAATGAAGTTGGCGTCCATTGTCCGAACGCTGCTCCACCAATAAAAGTACACACTAAGGCAGTAAATACTCTTTTCATAAATTAAAACACAATTATAATTTTCGCCAAATATAACTATTTTAAACATTATGTTAACAAATGATTTAATATTTTTTAATAAAACACAGTCAATACTTATGTTTATTAAAAAAAACACAAACTGTAGAACGTTCTACAGTTTGTGTTTTATATACTTTAAAAGCAAATATTTTTTATTTCTAAAATTTATACGCAATATTCCATGCAAATCCCATATTGAACTTTGAAGAGCTTTTCCCAAAGCCTGGTACAATCATCGGATAGATATCATCCTGCTTGGATGTATACATCAAATATCTCGGCTGGAGATTCACATCAATATAGAAATTGGAAGTAAACAACTGCACTCTTCCTCCCAATGTGCCTTCCAGCCAAAAAGATGACTGAGATGATGAGGGAAAAGTTTCAGAAGAACTACTTCCTCCAAATCCACGAACAGGCACTGCCATATATTCCTGCTTATAGAATGATCCAGCCACTTTTCCTCCCGCATAAAAACCGTTGAATTCATTTTCTGCATCTTTTGCCAACATATAGAATCCCCCCAATTTTACAAAGGGACCATTTACTTTGGCATCATAACCATTCTTCTGATATATATTCTTCTCGAAACCTGCTTCTGCGACAGCATGAACATTTCCTCTAATTTTTGAAGAGATGAATCCCTGATACAGCTTTCTGTCTGAGAAAAATCCCATCCCTGTATTCAAGGCATCAAGACCAACCATAAAATTGGGTTCATATTTAGTATGCTCCTTTTTTTCTTCTCCTTTTTTATCCTGTGCCCAGCTTATTATTCCTAATAAACTAAAAAACAAGGTAAAGATTAGTCTTGTCTTCATTCTCTATTTGATTTAGTCCGTCTTCCAGCTTAAGAACGGGATTTGGGGTTATTAATTCTGATTTTAAATTTTCATAATACTTCTTAATACCACAACCGGGAGATACATAACTCGACTTTGTAGTATAGTTGATTCTTACTTTAGATTCAGCTCCTTTAATTGTCAGTTTAAAATACACATCAGTGTAAGGAGAATCATCTACTCTTAAAGGAATAAGCCTTGAGTCAATTTTCACAAGCCTCCCCAAATCAACTTTTCCGGAACCATAATCCACTGCCACGTATAGTGAATCCAGTGTTTTTGGCTTATCCGAATCTGCAGATCTGAATGCGACTTTCATTCTCGGGGTACCTTCTCCACTTTCACAAATATCATCCTCTCCTCCACAGGAAAAAAGCGTTCCTAAAAAGCATATTATGATAAGAAATTTAAAATATTTCATCTGTATATTTTTATATTTTTATTTAGTCAGATGGAACTGGCGTTTCATATTAAGATTTGAAATTCAAATTTAAATAATTTTTTATTTTTTCACCAATAACGCAATGTTCTCTACATGGTGGGTCTGAGGAAACATATCTACAGGTAATATTTTAACCAGCGTATAATGTTCTTTCATTAATGCAAGATCTCTTGCCTGTGTAGCAGAATTACAACTTACATATACCACTTTTTCCGGTGCCAGTTTTAAAATCTGTTCTACTACTTTCTGATGCATTCCATCTCTTGGAGGGTCAGTGATTAAGACGTCTGCCTTTGGATGATTTTCTAAGAACTCATCATTAAAGACATTTTTCATATCTCCACAATAGAACGTTGTATTGGTAAGACCGTTTAATTCAGCATGCTCAATGGCAGCATCTATTGCTTCCTGTACAGATTCTATTCCTATTACCTGTTTTGCATTTCTAGCCACATACTGTGCAATGGTTCCGGTTCCTGTATAAAGGTCATATACTACTTCATCTCCTTTCAGATCTGCAAACTCCAACGTTTTTCTATACAATTCCAGAGCTTGTTTATAATTGGTTTGAAAGAAAGATTTAGGTCCTATTTTAAATTTAAGGCCATCCATTTCTTCCATCAGGTATCCTTCTCCAAAGTAAACATTGATGTTCAGATCGTAGATAGAGTCGTTAGATTTTGGATTGATAGCATATACCAATGTTTTGATCTCCGGAAATTTCTCCAACAGGAATTCAAAAAGTTTCTCTCTGTTTTCTTTCTCTTCTCTGTAAAGCTGGAAAAGTACCATCCATTCACCTTTAGAATTCTGTCTCATCATTAGGGTTCTTAAAAACCCTGCATGGTTTCTCACATCAAAGAAATCAAGTCCGTTGTTAACGCTATATTCTTTTACAGCCAGTCTTATTGCATTGGAAGGATCTTCCTGAAGGAAACATTCTTTAAGATCAAGAATCTTACTCCACATTCCCGGAATATGAAATCCTAAAGCATCTTTACTCCCAAAGTTTTCTTCGGAACTGATTTCATACTGGGTAAGCCATCTTGCATTGGAGAAAGAGAACTCCATTTTATTTCTATAAAAATACTGCTCTTTAGAACCTAAAATGGGTACGGTTTCAAAATCATCAATACCTCCGATTCTTTTGATATTATTATATACTTCTTCCTGTTTAAAGTCAAGTTGCTTTTCATAACTCATATTCTGCCACTTACATCCTCCACAAGTGCCAAAATGAATACATTTAGCCTCTACTCTAAAAGGAGACTTTACCAAAACATCTTCTGCTACTCCTTCATAATATTTGGCTTTAGCTTTTTTCACTCTGACATTTACAATATCCCCAGGAATGGCTCCTGAAACCAATACTGTTTTACCGTCTTCCGTTTTACCAATAGCGACTCCTTTTGCTCCGGCATTTAACAGCTTAATATTTTCAAGAATAATATCTTTCTTCTTTCTCATTCTATAAATTCTATTTTTCTAATACGAAACCTTTCGGTTCCATTTTGCAAAAATACAATAAAAAAAACCTTATCCGAAGATAAGGTCTCTATACTATGTTAAAGTTTATTATTTTGCTTTAGCAGGTTGAGGATTTGCTGGCTGTGGAGCCTGCTGTTGTGCAGAAGGATCAATTTGCAATTGCTGTGGCATCTGCTGCATATTCGGCTCTACTTTTGGCGCTGAAAGACCGGTTAATTTATCAAGGATAACCACCAATTCCTGCTCACCTAAGTTCACAAAAGATCTGCTGGCAATCTTCCCGTCTTTATCAACGATTACAAAGCAAGGTAATTTAAATCCGTAAACACCATATTTCTTAGCAATCTCAGATTCCATTCCTTTTTCACCATATACGTTTACTCCCTGAATTCCTTTCAGTAAAGAATTACTTGTTTTGATGAACTGATCTTTAGTATCGTCAACATTTACGAATACAAAGTTCATTTTAGATTTATAGAAGTTAACTACTTCTTTTAAAACAGGTACTGTAGCTTCACCAATATAAGGATTCCATGAAGCGTAGAAGAATAACATATAAGGCTTCCCTTTGTTTTCAGAAAGGTTATACGCCTTTCCATCTTGTTTTACCAAAGGTGCTTCAGGAGCTGCATCTCCAATTTTAAGTCCTGTAATAGCTACCTGCATTTTTAACAAGTCACTTTTAATGGTAGCATCTTTAATATCTGTATCAATGATTTTTTTAATTTTATCAATGTTCGCTGCAGGAGTTGTTGGGTGAATATCAGCCTGAGCCATTACAAATGCCAAAAGATAGTCTTTTGCAGTTTGTGACAGATCTTTCTTAGTTTTCAAATACTGAGCAAACATCTCTGAAGTGGTAATTCCTGTTTTCCCTTTGCTGTTAGCTTCCGCGTATTTTTGAAAATCGGGAGTCATTTTTACAAGCAGGTACTGTCTGTAAAGAGGAATAGCTTTAACCATTGCATCTTTGTCATCATCCAGTTTTGTTTCATAATCTTTAAAAGCTTTAGAAGCTTTGTAAGATGGGTTTCCAGACATTGGACCATGTGACATTTCATAGTTAGCAAGCAGGTTCAGAATAGTTACTTTAGCATCGTTCTTTTTCCATGCTAAAAGTCCTTTGCTAGGGTTATTTTTCTGAGCAAGGTCATCTATATTCTTATTAATGTCAGCTTCCACTTTTTGCATTCCTTTTACAAATGCTGCCTCGTCTCCGCTCATTAATGCTCCTAAATTAACTTTAGTACCATATTCTCCCAGAAACTTCTGACTTGCTGTAAGGAAATCATTATTCTTTTTAGCATCTCCGGTAATCACGTATTCATTAGGAAAAGTCATTGCATTTCCGGAAATATTAACCTTTTGACCTCCTTCAAGGTAGATAAGGTTTTGCTTGTTTGCATAATTGATCACGTACATACCATCTTTTGGAGCTTCAAAGCTTCCTGAAAAGTTGCCGTCTTTATCTAAGCCTATATTAATCAAAGGCAAGGTTCCTACTCCTGAAGCTTCAACAAATTCAATTCTTTCTAATGGTGAACTTCCAGTAATTTTTCCTTTTACCTCTACTTTTTTTGAACAAGACATCACGAAAATCGCGATGATAAACAATAAAAGATATTTTTTCATTTCAATTTTAATATTATACAAAAATAAGCTTTTTAGGGCTTCTTAATTCACACTGGTTATTTTTTTTAAAAATTTTATTAGGACCGATCAAAGGTGATGTTTTAAATACATTTTCACCTTTAAAAAGCACATGAAAAATTTCTTTAGAACAATTCAAATGCCCTTCAAATATATACTTATTAAATAAAAGAATGCTAAAGCTTATCAATAAGTTAACAAACTTTAACAGGTAATCAACCTTCATAAAAAAAATCGCCTCCAAAATGAAGGCGATTTTTATGTATTTGAATCAATTCTATCCTTGATCTACAAGAGCAGCCATGTACTCTCTGTTCATTCTTGCGATATTCTCAAGAGAAATACCTTTAGGACATTCAATTTCACATGCTCCAGTATTTGAACAGTTTCCGAATCCTTCTTCGTCCATAGCTTTCACCATGTTCAGAACTCTTCTCTTAGCTTCTACTCTACCTTGAGGAAGTAAAGCAAACTGAGAAACTTTTGCTCCCACAAATAGCATTGCAGATCCGTTTTTACACGTCGCTACACAAGCTCCACATCCGATACAAGCAGCAGCATCCATTGCCTTGTCTGCATCTTCTTTAGGAACTGGAATTGCGTTAGCATCCAGCGTATTACCAGAAGTATTTACAGAAATAAAACCTCCTGCAGCCATTACTCTGTCGAATGCGCTTCTGTCTACCATTAAGTCTTTAATAACAGGGAAAGCAGCACTTCTCCAAGGTTCAATAACGATAGTTTCACCGTCTTTGAACATTCTCATGTGAAGCTGACAAGTTGTAATACCTGTATCCGGGCCGTGTGCTCTACCATTGATGTAAAGAGAACACATTCCGCAGATTCCTTCACGACAGTCGTGATCGAAAGCGATAGGTTCCTTTCCCTCGTTAATAATATTTTCGTTCAAAATATCTAACATCTCTAAGAAAGAAGAATCTGTAGAAACATCTGATATTTTGTAGGTCTCGAACTGACCTTTAGTTTTGCTATTTTTTTGTCTCCAAATTTTTAGGGTAAGATGAAGGCCTTTTTTTGCACTCATAATTATTTTTTTATAGGTTGGAGATTATTTGTAACTTCTTGCTTTAACTTCAATGTTTTCGTAGATCAAGTCTTCTTTATGCAGAACTTCTGTTGTGATATCATCTGTTTGATATTCCCAAGCTCCAACATATTTAAAGTTAACATCATCTCTTTCTGCCTCACCTTCTGAAGTAGCATGATCTTCTCTGAAGTGTCCACCACAAGATTCGTTTCTGTGTAAAGCATCGATAGCCATCAATTGTCCAAGCTCAATAAAATCTGCCACTCTGAATGCTTTTTCAAGCTCAGTGTTCATTCCATCGGCATCACCAGGAACTTTCACGTCTGCCCAGAATTCTTTTTTCACCTGAGCAATTTCAGCAATAGCTTCTTTCAAACCTTCAGGAGTTCTTCCCATTCCTACCTTATTCCACATGATGTGTCCTAATTTTTTGTGGAAATGATCTACTGAATAAGTTCCTTTATTATTTAAGAAGAAATCAACTTTATCTTTAATTTCTTTTTCAGCTTTATCAAAATCTTCAGAGTTTGTAGGAATTGTACCTGTTCTGATATCCGCTGAAAGGTAATCTGCAATCGTGTAAGGAAGTACGAAATATCCGTCTGCCAAACCTTGCATCAAAGCAGAAGCTCCCAATCTGTTTGCTCCGTGATCAGAGAAATTAGCTTCACCAATTACGAAACATCCTGGAATTGTAGACTGAAGATTATAATCAACCCATACACCACCCATTGTATAGTGAACTGCAGGATAAATCTTCATTGGAGTCTTATAAGGATCATCAGCAGTAATCTTTTCGTACATTACGAATAAGTTACCGTATTTCTCCTCGATCCAAGCTTTTCCTAAATCATAGATCTGCTGATCTGTAGGATTGTGAATATGTTTTTCGATAGCGGCTTCTTTACCTTTTTTAATGATTTCTGTAGAGAAATCTAAGTAAACACCTTCTTTCGTTTCATTATTCTCGATTCCGAATCCAGCATCACATCTTTCTTTACCCGCTCTAGATGCAACGTCTCTAGGCACTAAGTTTCCGAATGCAGGATATCTTCTCTCTAAATAATAATCTCTATCTTCTTCTTTAATATTTTCAGGTCTTAATTTACCTTCTCTGATCGCAACTGAGTCTTCAATTTTCTTAGGAACCCAAATTCTTCCTGAGTTTCTTAATGATTCAGACATCAAAGTCAGTTTAGACTGCTGCGTTCCGTGAACCGGAATACAAGTCGGGTGAATCTGTACGTAACAAGGGTTTGCAAAATACGCTCCTTTTTTGTGGATTTTCCAAGCTGCAGAAACGTTTGAACCCATTGCGTTGGTAGAAAGGAAATATACGTTTCCATAACCTCCAGAAGCAATAACAACAGCGTGAGCAGAATGTCTTTCGATTTCACCTGTTACCAGGTTTCTTGCGATGATTCCTCTTGCTTTTCCATCTACAATTACCAATTCCATCATTTCGTGACGGTTGTACATTTTAATTCTACCCTTACCGATCTGACGGCTCATTGAAGAATATGCACCTAATAATAACTGCTGACCTGTTTGTCCTTTAGCATAGAACGTTCTTTTTACCTGAACTCCTCCAAATGAACGGTTGTCTAGCTGACCGCCGTAATCTCTTCCAAAAGGAACCCCCTGTGAAACACACTGGTCAATAATGTTAGCAGAAACTTCAGCTAATCTGTAAACGTTGGCCTCTCTTGCTCTATAGTCACCACCTTTGATGGTATCGTAGAACAATCTGTAAGTAGAGTCACCGTCTCCTTGGTAATTTTTAGCTGCGTTGATCCCTCCTTGAGCCGCAATAGAGTGCGCTCTTCTTGGAGAATCCTGGTAGCAAAATGCTTTTACATTATATCCCTGCTCTGCTAAAGTTGCAGCAGCAGAACCACCTGCTAAACCTGTACCAACAACAATAATATCAATCTTATCTCTGTTGTTTGGTGCAACAAGGTTCATATGGTCTTTATGATTTTTCCACTTGTCTTTAAGAGGACCCGCCGGAATTCTTGAATCTAATTTACTCATACTAGTATATTGATATTATTGAGTTACAAAATGAAAAACTGCAACGATGATAAATCCTGCAGGAATAAGGATTGAATACCATTTCCCAAAAGCCTTAATTACCGGCGTATATTTTGGATGTCTTGCTCCAACTGACTGGAACGAAGACTGAAAGCCATGAGCTAAGTGTAATCCCAATAGAACAAAAGAGATCACATATAAAGCCACTCTCCAAAGGTCAGCAAACTTCTCATGAAGTTCCGGCCAGAAACGTTCTGCATCAGGAGCCAGCCCTTCTACATACTTGTAATTAATTTCATGTAACCAGAAATCATATAAATGAAGCGCCAGGAAAGCCAACACAACAGCTCCGGAAATAATCATATTTCTGGACATCCATGAAGAATTCACAGACGCGTTGTTTGATGCGTACTTTACCGGACGCGCTTTGTTATTCTTGATTTCAAGTACAAATCCCATCGCAAAATGGAATATTACTGCAAAGCCAAGAATAGGCTGCATTAAGAACTGCACAAAAGGATTATAGCCCATAAAGTCAGATGCTGTATTAAATGCATCCTTGTTTAGAACTGATAACAAATTGGTTGTCAAATGCAGTATAAGAAAAATCAGCAAAAACATAGCTGATAATGCCATAGCGTATTTTCTACCTATCGTAGAACTCGTTAAACCTGCCATATAAGTTTAAATTTGAATTTCCTACAAAATTAGGAAATGTTAACAATATCGAAAAGTGAGAAATCTCACAATTAGACAGTTTGTAATCTTTCTAAATAAGATTATAATACTTTATAAATACAGGAAAAATATAAAAACAAAAACCTTATTTTATATCATAAATCTGATCTTTAAAAACTACTTTCTGCACAGACCCTGGGAGTGGTTTTATTATAAAACGATCTACCCTTCTTGAAGAACAATAAGGTTTAACAATAAACCGTAAAATCTTGTCACGGTCTGCCATATCCGAAATCCAGAAGCATACCTTACCACCCGTCTTTACTGATAAAACTTTATTTCTTCCAGAATCATGCAGTAATATTTCTTCTTTCTGATTTTCAACAGCGCAATATCCGGCTCTTACCGTAAAAAACATCAAAACGGCCATTATTAAATTCATTGTGTTTCTGAAATCAAATTTATGAACGGCCGGTCTCAGTAAATAAACAATTATTGAGGCCAGCAACACCTCAACTAAATTTACAGATATATCATCAAAAAAGAATTTATCAACATCTGCAAATTCGTGTATAACTTTTAACAAGATCTGAATAATAAAATCATAGAGAATATTGATTAATTCAAAGTCAAAGCCGATAGCAATGAGGGTTGTCATTAGGAAAGAAAAGACAATAATTACTTCTGAAAAAGGGACAACGATAAAATTAGCGATGATAGAGATAAAAGAAAACTGATGAAAATAATACAGTACGAGCGGGAGCGTTGCCAGCTGAGCAGACAAAGATATTGTAATGGTATTAAATACAAGTTTTTTCAAATAGGTATCCTGTTTCGGAAAATGATCCAGTAACGGCTTATTCAGCCAAAATATTCCTAATACCGCTATAAAACTCAGCTGAAATCCTACCTCAAACAACTGCTGAGTATCCAAAATAAGAATAATAAACGCTGATAATGCCAATGAATGAAGCATATCGGGTTTTCGCTGAAGTAATACGTATATAAAATATACACTGAGCATAATACAGGATCGCAATACTGAATTTCCGAACCCTATAAATCCTGAAAAGAGCCAAATAAACAGCAAACTAAAAATTACGGTATAACTTCTGAATCGTAAAGGAACCAATCGTATCATGAGGAAATAAACCATTCCGAAAATGACAACAATATGAGTCCCGGAAATCGCTAAAAAATGAACAAGCCCGGACTTATTGAAATCCTGTATGGTATCAGCATCCATCTCAGTTCTGTCTGCCAAAATAATTCCTTTTAAAAACTCTCTGGTTGTAGCAGAAATTTTCACCTCATCAATTTTCTTAAGAACTTCAAACCTCTGCTGCCGGATCTTATCTGAAATATTCAAATCATTCCGTCCTGCAGATAAAATTTCTTTTGAAAGATAAATCTGATACTGAATATTTTTTCGCTTCAGATATTTGGAGTAATCAAACTGGAAATCATATTGTGGAGAATAAGGCTTTGTAATGAAAACTTCAGACTTGTAATAGTGGACAAAATCCAGGTCTTTGCTATTCTTGGGAAGATAAAAAACTGATTTAATACTTTTGTTTTCCAGCTGTGCTATACCTTCATATTTCTTATACTTTTCAGTCGAGTTTAATTTTTGAGTAATCATAAAAACAACAACTCTTTTTTCCTTACCGAACGGTTTAAGCTCTGCCGGGTCTGCATTAAAGAAATGAAGAATAATTCCTGCACAAAAGAACAGGGTTCCCAGAATAAGTGCTTTTGTTTTATGCAAAAAATAAGAATGAAAAAGCAATGCAAGTAAAATTACCAGACTAGCGATTATCACAAAATAAACACGACCGTCTTCTAATAAAAATTTATCCTGGAACAATATTCCAAGAATAAAGCATATAACTAAAATAAGTAGAGGCTGTTTATTCAATTCCAATCAATTACCTCACCAAAGTAAGAAATTAATCATCACAGCATCATCTCCCTAATTACCGAAACTATATTGTTTTATTTGTAAAAACGCCAATAGAACGCGTGATTATTTACTCCTAAAAGAAACTTTAGATTTACTTTACTTCTCTTTAAGAAATTTATCCATCAAATGCTTCGTTTCTTTAATATAAAATTCAGGATCTTTACCATAATCTTCATAAGTAAAATCCCCACTTTTTTTAGGAATAGCAGGTTCTATCTGGGTTCCTTCATGCCATTCATTAAATGAAGTGATCCCTATAAATTCCGGTTTAACTTTTATAGCAGCATCGAACATATTTTCATAATACTTACCATTGTCTCTGCTTTTAAAATTAGCCTCATTCCAGGGCCTTATTCTGGTATCTGAATATCCAGGGCCTACGCATGGGATAAAAATGAGATTATGCAGTTTCGCAAAGTCTGCAAGATAATTCCAATTTGAAACGGTACTTCCGAACACAAATCCTTCACTTGCAAAATAAGTATAAAACCCGTCAAAACCGGATGAATCAAAGAAAGCCGAATCATTCTTTTCTACCCATAATCCTATATAAAATGCATCAAGCTCTGTATTTCTAACCGTTTTCTCTCCATCATCAGCTAGCAGTTTCGCCCATTCTTCTTTAGAAATTTTGTAGCTGTCATACACATAATATAACGGTTTACCTGCCTTTTTATAAAAAGCATGATGATGAGAATAAGTCTGTACAAGATAAGAAAGCTGCTCTTTAAGCTCAGTGATATTTTTATAGAATGGTTCTATATGAAATGCTATTTTTAAACCAAAACGATCTGCAATATCCAGATATTGAGCCATGCTTTTATCTGTATAGGAATCTTTCCCTAACCAACTGACCACAACAACTCCTACTCCGGATTCTTTGATCATTTTCATGTGCTTTTCAATGATCTTTGTATCGTTAGAACTATAATTTCCTAAAGCAGGATAGAAATTAGCTCCGATATCATTGCCTCCTTTATAATGACCAAGATCATTCCATTTCGGGTCTTTCCAATGGGGCAGAATATCATGGTTCCAATGGGAGTAACTACCGTCTGTTAAAGGATTACCATACCAGCCATAATAGAATATCTGAATGTTTTCCCTCCCTTTCTTCTGTGCAGAACTGTGTGAGAAAAAAAACGTTAATATGATAGATAATAAGAAACGGTTAAAGTAATTCATGGTAAAAAATCAGTTTATATTCTCAAAGCCGGATTAAACTTTTAAAATCACATCAGCAGCATGCTCACTAGCCCCTTTTCCTCCTAGGTTCTCTCTTAACAGTTTATAATCATTCAGAACCTGGTCTCTTTTTTGGCCTTCTAACACTTTATTAAGTTCTTCTACAAGGTTCTTTGTACTCAAATCAGCCTGGATCAGCTCCTTTACTACCTCTCTATTCATAATCAGATTGACAAGAGAAATATAATTGATATTTTTAACCAGCCTTTTGGCAATGGCGTAAGATACTTTACTTCCTTTGTAGCAAACGACTTCAGGAATATTCAGCAATGCTGTTTCTAAGGTAGCAGTTCCGGAAGTGACAAGTGCAGCCTTTGAACATCTCAACAAATCGTAAGTTTTGTTGGAAACAAAATGGACATTATCATCTACATATTTCTGATAAAACTCTTTGGGCAGGCTTGGCGCTCCGGCAATTACAAACTGATAGTTTTTAAAATACGGCCTTACGGAAAGCATTATTTCAAGCATCTTTTCCACTTCCTGCTTTCTGGAACCTGGTAGAAGGGCAATAATTTCTTTTTCGTTCAGTCCGTTTTCAGACTTAAACTGTTCTGGACTTATTTCCTTCAGATCAGAGATAGCATCTAACAAAGGATGTCCTACAAAATGAGAATGAACACCGTGTTTTCTGTAAAAATCTTCTTCAAACGGAAGAATGACCATCATTTCATCCACATATTTTTTGATGATCTCTACACGCCCTTCTTTCCAGGCCCAAAGTTGTGGAGAGATATAATACACCACTTTAATTCCCAGCTCTTTAGCAAATCTGGCAATCCTTAAATTAAAACCGGGATAATCTACCAGAATAAGAACATCCGGTCTATTGTTCTGAATATCTTCTTTGCAGAATTTTATATTATTCAAAATAGTCCGCAGATTCATCACCACTTCCAGAAATCCCATAAAAGCGAGATCTCTGTAATGTTTCACCAATGTTCCTCCCTGAGCTGTCATTAGGTCTCCACCCCAGAATCTAAATTCGGCAGAGGGATCCTTTTGTTTTAAAGCTTTCATCAAATTGCTTCCATGCAAATCACCTGAAGCTTCTCCTGCAATAATGTAGTATTTCATTTCTTTCGAAATCTTTTATTATTTGTTTGTGTAACCATAGCCGTCTATAATCATAGATAATTCCGAATTATATGAGGTTTCTATGGTAAGGATAGAGAACAAATTAAAATAAATATGATCTTAATTTGTAAATTTGTCCAAAGATAATGATAAAAATGTCAGAAGAATTTGAAATCAGAAATAAAGTTGCCGAAAGCGGCCTTGTGAATTTTGACCTTTCTACCTTGCTTCCAAAAGGGGTAAGAAAGGGGGTGGATCTTAAAGATTTTCTTTTTCAGGAAATGATCCTTAAGGAGAAAGATTTCCGTGAAAAGGTGGAAGCAATCGATACTGAAGAATATAGAGACTCATACATATACATTTACAATTCTGTAGATACAATAATTCCACTTTGGGCATATTTTGTACTGACAGCAAAGCTTACAGACGTTTCTAAAAAAATTGTTTTTGGAAGTCGTGAGGATCTTGAGGTTATTTTGATGCACAATGCTATACAGACTTATGATTTCGGAGATATGAGAGGTAAAAGAGTACTGGTAAAAGGCTGCTCTGATAAGGAAATTCCTGAAAATGCTTATATAGAACTGGTAGAGCAGCTGAAACCTGTTGTAAAATCACTTATGTTCGGAGAAGCATGTTCTAATGTTCCTATTATAAAGAATTAGGAATGAATAAATATCTATCTGTACTATTTTTATTCTTACTATTTTGGGGCATTTATTATATAGGAAGTTTCTCAAGAATCCCATTTGCCGACTGCGTTGGTTTTGTATTGTCTGTGGAAAAAGAAGAATGGGCAACAGTGGCGGATGCAACAAGCCACTTTTTATATGTAAATACAGCAATATTAATTAAACTCCTTACGGGCTTTAATGCTATTGATGCCAGTCGGTTTCTGGTTGTAACTTCAGGAGCCGCAACAGTTACTGTTATTTACCTCATCCTCAAAAGTTTGATTAAAACTGAATGGGTTTCACTAAGTACCGCTATAGTTTTTGGGTTCAGTTTTTCGTTTTGGAGAAATGCTGAGATTATAGAAGTGTATACTTACAATACATTATGGATCAGTCTTTTTTTCTTTTCAATGATAAAAGTATTTTCAGAGGATAAAAAAAAGTATATTATCTGGAGTGCTTTCTTTCTAGGAGTTAGCCTCTGGGTGCATATTCAGAATATTCTTTTAATTCCCGCTTTCTTTATTTTCCTATTTTATTTCAGAAGTGAGAAAAAATATTTTTATCCTTCTTTATTTATTTTTGTAGGATTGTTTTCATTTTTATTTATCCTGAATATCTTACAAGGTCTTTCTGTGAGTTCTGTTTACTCCTCAAGCCAGGGAACTTGGGTGGAAGATTCCTTTAAAAAAACGCCATCACAGTATTTAAGAGATTTTTTTGTATCATTGGCTTATCTCATTTACAACTTTAATATATTTATTTTTTTGGAATTGCAGGAGTTATTTTACTCTTTAAATCCAATAAAAAAATGTTTTACACTTTTTTTGTAGGAGCGGTATGTGTGTATGGTTTTTCAACATTCTATGCTGTTTCAGATAATTATGTTTTCTTCCTTCCTTTCAATATTATCTTTGCACTTGCTATTGGCTACGGTCTGTCTTCCGTAAAATATGCTAGTTTTCGAAAGTTTTCGTGGGTCTGCCTTTTTATTCCCATGGGCTATATTCTTTGTTACACTATAGTAGCTTCTACTGAAAAAGGCAAAGAATTCGATACTTATAAAAAATATAAAGGCGGCCTGGAGTATTACTTACTTCCATGGATGAACAACAACGTTGGAATTCTGGAGTTTACGCTTGATAAAAAAGAAGCTCCTGAACCTATTCACTGGATGACAGTAAGTGCTGTTGAGTATATACAGATTCTAAAAAGTAAAGGATATACAAACGAACAGATTAGAAAACTTTAACAATAATTATGAAGTACAGAGATTTTGTAAGGCATATTTTTTGTTAGCTTTGGGTTACTTAATCCTTAATAAACACAAAAAATGAGTTTAATTGATCTACTAACAGGGAACACAAGCAACCAGGTTGCTGAACAGGCTGAAAACAAATTCGGGATCGGCAGAAACCAGGTAATTGCTCTATTGGCTGTAGCTACCCCTCTGATCATTTCTTATCTTAGAAACAAGTCTCAGGATGCTAAAGAAGCAGAGTCTTTAAATAATGCTTTAGATAAAGATCATAATGGAAGTATCTTAAATGATGCCTCACAGATTGAAACAAGACAAGCCGAAGGAGGTTCTATTCTTGATCATATTTTTGGAGGACAAAAGAGTACGGTAGAAAATCAACTGTCACAAAATACAGGAATTTCCATTGATAAAATTGGTCCTGTCCTAGCGATGCTGGCTCCCGTAGTTATGGGATATATTGGTCAGCAGAAACAAGAAAACAATGTAGGTGCAGGAGGTTTAGGAGGACTTTTAGATGGCATTCTTGGAAATGCCACGAATCAGGCCCAGACTCAGCAATCCAGTCCTTTAAATGACATTTTGGGAAGTGTTTTAGGTAATGGACAATCCCAGTCATCAGGAAATCCTCTGAGTGATATTCTAGGAAATGTACTTGGTGGAAGCGGAAACCAGCAACAACAAAGTGGCGGCTTAGGCAGTATCCTTGGAAATATTTTTGGAAAATAATTAATTTAATTTTTATACAAAAAAGACCAGAGAAATGATCTCCGGTCTTTTTTATTACTTTACTTTTTAGCTTTTTCTTCAGAAGTTACAACAGATTTTGACGCTTTTCTGGGTCTTCTTTTCCCATAGCTTCCGGCGTTGATTTTTCCTCTTCTGGACTTCTTGTCTCCTTTTCCCATAATAATAAGTATTTTGTTGTTATAACGAATTTAAAAAATATGTATTTAAAATCAAAAAATTACCCGTAAAAGTTTCTAAAATATTTTGTTCAAAGTCGAGAACCTCTTCTGTAAAATAATGTACTTAAATTAAAAATATCTATTCTTTTCTCTTTTAAATAAATGGAAATCAAAATTTTAATAGAGAATACTAATGGGATACTGATCCAGGATAAGGAAATACAATAGCATTAGCAGCCCTGGACGGTAATTTTGATAATGTGATAGAAGATATACTTCAAGATACATCATTTATTCCTTGTGCTAATGGATTTCATACTTTTACAATTCGACTTAAAGACAGCCAGGGAAATTGGGGACAGGTCTTTCAAAATATAGTTCATACGGGAAGCCTTCCCGTAACAGGAGCAGAAACTCTTACAAACGGAGAATATTTATGGGATAATGATCCGGGAGGATGATATTTTAAATTTCAACGCAACCGGTAAAATGAATATTTATTCATCCGAAGGAAGGCTGGTACTCTCTAAAGATAATGCAGATGGAAGTAAAGGAATAAATGTATCATCACTTATTAAAGGAAATTACATTTTAACAATATAAAATAAAGAAGGAAGATTCTTTTCTAAATTTATTAAGAAATAATTCCATTCAAAATAAATGATGATGGCTTTTATAAAAAATTTCAATACATCCTATTAGAAAAACTTCCTTCGGAAAGTTTTTTTAGTTTTTGGGATCTTTCATATACACCATCTAAACCTTCACCGTTTTCCATCTCCCTTTTTTAAACAAAATAAAGGCAATTACAGTAATCAATGCTTCAGCTGCAGGAATTGAGATAAACACTCCTTTTGGGCCCATTTCACAATGCTTGGAAAGAAAATAAGCCAAAGGGATCTGAAATAACCAAAATCCAAAAAAGTTTACCCAGGTTGGTGTCCAGGTGTCACCTGCCCCGTTGAATGCATTGATCATCACCATCCCGATTCCATAGAAAATAAAGCCTGTACTCATTATATGAAGTGCATTTTCAGCAAATTCTTTAATTTCAACCTCTTGGGTGAAAAAACTTACCAGGAAATTTCCCATAAAAACAAAGATTAAGCTCACTATCAACATAAAGACCGCATTATACTTCACTGTTTTCATAACAGACTGCTCTGCCCGTCCCATTTCATTAGCCCCCATATTCTGTCCGACCAAAGTAGAGGCAGCATTACTCAATCCCCAGGCCGGAAGTATAAAAAACATCATCAGCCTCAATGCAGTCTGGTAACCAGCTGAAGCATTTTCGCCTCCGGTAGTAGCAACGAGCTCCGCAAGAAAAATCCAGCTGCATGAAGCAATTACAAACTGAAATATTCCCGGAGTAGCTATTTTTATAATAGATTTGATTAAATCATAATGGGGTTTAAAATAATTCAGCTTAATCCGGATCTGTGTATCTGCTATTAAAAGATGATACAGCTGATAGATCACCCCGATACTTCTTCCTATAGTAGTTGCTAATGCTGCTCCGGTAAGCCCTAAAGCAGGAACAGGTCCTAAACCCTTGATCAGGATCGGGCAAAGAATAATATTGGCAATATTCGCTATCCATAAACTTTTCATGGCAATCATTGCATTTCCTGCACCTCTGAAAATACCATTGATTAAAAATAAAAGCATAATAATTGTACTGCTTCCCATCATGATTCTTGTAAAGTCTTTTCCATAAGCAGCAGCTTCGGGTGTTGCCCCCATCAGAATCAGTATTTTTTCAGCATATATTACTCCCAGCAAGCTTAAAATAAGTGTTATAACAAATGAAACCAACACTACCTGTGCAGCACTTCTGGAAGCCTGTTCAGGATTTTTTTCACCAATCCTTCTTGCCACTAAAGCTGTAGCAGCCATACTCATTCCGATCGCAATAGAATACATAATTGAAAGTACAGACTCCGTAAGCCCTACTGTCTGAATAGCAAAACCACTTTCTTTCAAATGCCCCACAAAATAAAGATCAACTAGTGCAAATACAGATTCCATAGCCATCTCCAGCATCATCGGAATAGCTAAAAGCAAAACAGCACTTCTGATATTCACCTTGGTAAAATCTATATCCTCTCCACTGAAAGCTTTTTTCAAAAAATCAACATATTTCATCATTTTACAATCAATAATTTATTTAAACCCAAAAATACAAATCCAATTATTAGTAAAACTTAGCAATTGATAATAAAATTTAATTTAGATTTGTATATTCTTAAAAATTATCCTTATGAAAAAAATAATCTCTACCACCTTTCTATTTGGAGCGTTATTATGTGCCAATATGTTTTCTGCTCAAAAGATGACACAGGAAAAAATGAAAGCCATTTATACTGATGATGTAACACAATTCAAAAAACAATTTACACCAGGAGATTACAACAAATGTTTTACGATAGGTAACGAATCTTTTACACCCCTTGGATTCAGTACATTATCAACAAAAAAAACTATCGTAAAGTTTCTGCTGGACAGTAAAGTGAACATTAATAAAAAATGTCAAAACCAGACTCCTCTTGAAATTGCAGAAAGTTCAAAAAACGTGGAGATCGCGCAATATTTGATTGAAAGAGGAGCAAAAAGAGATTAAAAAATCTTATTACCATACCCAAAAACTTCCATTTCGGAAGTTTTTTTTATTTATAAAACCTGCAAAAATCTTATCTTTGCCAACGAAAAAAATAAGGTTCAGGGCTGAACCTTAAACATTGAACTTTAAACAAATAATTATGTTTCGATCACACACCAACGGAGAGCTTTCTCTGAAAAATCTGAATGAAGAAGTTACACTATCCGGATGGGTACAGACTATCCGTGATAAAGGATTTATGATTTGGGTAGATCTTCGAGATCGATACGGAATTACTCAGCTTGTTTTTGATCAGGACCGTTCTTCAGCACAGCTTATGGAAGAGGCTAAGAAATTAGGACGTGAATTTGTGATTCAGGCTACCGGAAAAGTAATTGAAAGAGTAAGTAAAAATCCAAATATTCCAACTGGAGAAATTGAAATTTTAGTAGAGAAACTAACGATTCTGAATGATTCTCAACTTCCTCCTTTCACCATTGAAGATGAAACGGATGGTGGTGAAGAATTAAGAATGAAATACCGTTATCTGGATATCAGAAGGAACCCGGTAAAGGATAAATTGATCTTCCGTCATAAAATGGCACAGAAAGTAAGAAATTATTTATCTGATGAAGGCTTCATTGAAGTGGAAACTCCTGTTTTGATCAAATCTACTCCGGAAGGGGCAAGGGACTTTGTAGTACCAAGCAGAATGAATCCGGGACAATTCTATGCATTGCCACAGTCTCCACAAACTTTCAAGCAGCTTTTGATGGTAGGTGGAATGGATAAATATTTCCAGATTGTAAAATGTTTCCGTGATGAGGATTTAAGAGCTGACAGACAACCGGAATTTACACAGATTGACTGTGAAATGGCTTTTGTAGAGCAGGAAGATGTCATGAATGTTTTTGAAGGAATGACCAAAACTCTTATTAAGGACATTACAGGTCAGGAATTCGGAGATTTCCCAAGAATGACTTTCGCTGATGCGATGAAAAAATATGGAAATGACAAACCGGACATCCGTTTCGGAATGGAATTCGTAGAGCTTAATGAGCTGGTAAAAGGAAAAGACTTTAAAATATTTGACGATGCTGAATTGGTTGTGGGAATCAATGTAGAAGGATGTGCAGAATATACCAGAAAGCAAATTGATGAGCTTGTAGATTGGGTAAAACGTCCTCAGGTAGGAGCTTCAGGAATGGTTTGGGCAAAATTCCAGAATGACGGAGTGAAGACCTCATCGGTGAATAAATTCTACAACGAAGAAGATCTAGCTAAGATCATTGAAAAATTCGGAGCTAAAGAAGGAGACCTGATGCTGATCCTTTCCGGAAACGAAAACAAAGTAAGAGCTCAGCTTTCTGCATTGAGAATGGAGCTTGGAAATCGTTTAGGATTAAGAAAAGGAGATGTATTTGCACCACTTTGGGTAGTAGACTTTCCATTATTGGAATTTGATGAAGAAAGTGGACGTTATCACGCAATGCACCACCCTTTCACTTCTCCAAAACCTGAAGATATACACTTATTAGAAACTGATCCCGGAAAGGCAAGAGCCAATGCTTATGATATGGTTCTTAACGGAAATGAAATTGGAGGAGGATCTATCAGAATTTTCAATAAAGAGCTACAGTCTAAAATGTTTGACCTGTTAGGATTCACAAGAGAGGAAGCTGAAGCTCAGTTTGGATTCTTAATGAATGCCTTCAAATACGGAGCTCCTCCACACGGTGGTTTAGCATTCGGATTTGACCGTTTGGTAGCAATCCTTGATGGAAATGAGGTAATCAGAGATTATATTGCATTCCCTAAGAACAATTCAGGGCGAGATGTAATGATCGATGCACCTGCTTCTATTGCTAATGCACAGCTCGATGAACTAGAATTAAAGTTAGATTTAAAAGCATAAATTTAAAGCGGGGCAGTTGCCCCGCTTTTTTTATTACCTTAACCAGCGATGAGAATTTAATTTCACTTAAAACAAAAACAATGAATTTTAATAAATTAACTCCTGAATTACTGGTAAGCGATATCAATCAATCTAACCTATTTTATATACAGTATCTTGGCTTTACCCTAGAATATGAACGAAAGGAAGACCAATTTATGCTGATTTCTTATGAAGGATCTCAATTTATGCTCGAACAAGACCATTCTGAAGCATGGATTACAGAGGTACCTGTTTTCCCAAGGGGAAGAGGTGTTAATTTTCAGATTGAAGTAAGCAGTTTAAGTACTATTATAGCAAAAATTAAAGAATACAATCTTACCTATTTCAAAGAACCAAAAGAACAATGGTATAGAATAAATGATCAGGAAGAAGGAGTCAAAGAATTATTAATTCAAGATCAGGACGGATACCTCTTAAGATTTCAGGAATACCTGGGTGAACGAGATTATAAAGGATAAATCTGATCTTAAGCTTTAAAAAACGAAAAAAACAAAATACAAAGCGGAAAATAACTCCCGCTTTGTATTTTGATATAAACTTATTTCATTTTCAGCATCTGCTCTCTTCCAGCCCCTATGGAAAGATAAGTAACCGGAACTTCCAGCTCCGTTTCCAGAAATGATAAAAACTCTTTTAATTCTGAAGGCAATTCAGAACTGCTTTTCATATTGGCAAAATCTGCATTCCAGCCCTGCATCCATTTAAGAACGGGTTTCGCATTTTCCGGAAGTACCCCGGAAACGGTTTGTAATGTACCATCTTCAAGCTCATAATGAGTACAAATAGCAACAGATTTCAGTCCGCTTAAAACATCAGATTTTGTTAATACCAACTGAGTTACCCCATTGATCATCACCGCGTATTTCAAAGCAGGCAAATCTAACCATCCCGTTCTTCTTGGACGTCCGGTGTTAGAACCAAATTCCCTTCCCTTCGTTCTTATCTCATCACCTTGTTCATTAAAAAGTTCTGTTGGAAATACTCCGTTCCCTACTCTTGTACAATATACCTTAGCAATCCCATATATTTCTTCGATTTTTTTTGGTGAAATCCCCAATCCACTGCTGGCTCCCGATGCCGTTGTGGAAGAAGATGTAACATAAGGATAGGTACCATGATCAATATCCAGCATTGCGGCCTGAGAACCCTCCGCCAATATCTTTTTCCCTTCAGACAAAGCTTTATTCAAATAGATCTCGGTTTCTGTACAATTGAATATTTTCAGAAAATCTACTGCTTCAAAAAACTCATTGTTTATTTCCTCCAGAGAAGGTAGAATCATATTCCCCTCTGCAAGCATTTTGTAATCTCTTTCTACAATATGCTGAACTTTACTTTTGAAATCCGGAGAATATATATCTCCCATTCTTACGTTCTGTCTTAAAATTTTGTTTGAATAAGCTTGTGCAATACCATTTTTAGTGGTTCCAATCGTTGTATAGTCAGGGTCATCTTCCATGAAAATATCCAGAAGCTTGTGGGTAGGCAAAACCAAATGGGCTTTTCGGGAAATAATAATATTTTCTTCAGGGCGAACAGTTTCGTCAAATGCTTTAAGATTCAAAATCTCTTTTTTAAAACTTACAGGATCCAAAACAGTTCCCGTTCCAATTACATTCTGAACTTCCTTCATGAAGATTCCTGAAGGAACCATTTTAAGCGTAATTCTTCTACCGTTTCGCTCTATACTGTGTCCAGCATTAGATCCTCCGTTAAAGCGAGCTGTAATGTCATAATTTTCACTGATAAGGTCAATAAACTTTCCTTTCCCTTCATCTCCCCATTGCAGTCCTAATACGATATCCATATATTTAAATTTTATGCTGCAAAGCTATGAAGGTTTGAAAGTGAGGCCATTGCCATTTGGCAAAAAGGAAGTGCTTTTTGTAAAATGTATTATGTAAAAGTATTAATGAAAGATAAAGAATTTTAAACATCACAAAATAAACTATAAACATCGTCCAAACACTCTTACCTCTCCCTATACTATATTCCTTCTGATACGGCTTAATGATGAGGGGGTAACTCCAAGATAAGAAGCCAGCATAGATTGCGGAACTCTATTGGCTAATCCCGGATAGTGGTTTAAAAAATGGAGATAGCGGGATTTTGCATCCTGATTAAGCATGATGCTTGCTACTTTCAATTTATTCTCTACAACGAATGCATGAATTCTGGCAAATAAAACCGGCCATATTTTAATTTCTTTCTCTAATACCTTAAAATGGTCAAGATCAATCACAAGGACTACTGCATCTGTAATTGCTTCGATATATTCATGAGCCGGAAGCTGATCAGTAAACCCTTGAAAATCGCCAATAAACCGACCTTCATAGATGAAATAACGGGTAAAATCATCCCCATCTTTATTGTAATATAGGGAACGAAATACACCTTCTTTTACAAAAGCAATCGTTTGGCTTACCTTTCCCGCTTCTATAAAAGGATCTCCTTTCTGCACTTTAATTTTCTGAATTCCCTGTGCAATCAAAAGTTCGTCCTGTTCGTTCAGGATTCCAAATTTTTTAATGTAGTTAAAAAGCTCTTCCATGTTTTGTTTTATCCACAGAGTGCGGAAAGATAAAGGTATAAAAGTGGTTTGTAAAAACAATTGTCATTTGGTAAAAAGCAATTTTAAAATTTTGCTGCAAATTAATCAGTATTGATAGATGTAAAAAATAAAGACGATAAAGTCCCGTCTTTATTTTTTATTCTTTTATAAATTTATGGGTAGTATTCCCAGTATTAAGATAATATATTCCTTTTTCAAGATGGCTTATATCTACTTTTTTTTCATTAACCATTGTCTTTAAAATACATCTACCACTTGCATCTATTATTTCAATATGTAAATCTTTAGCTTTTCCATCCTTTATATTCAGAATATCTTTTACAGGATTAGGATAAATACTAATGACTTCATTTTTAATAATTCCCTCTCTTGCAGCCATTGTATTCGTATTATTTAAAACCTTGGTAATAATACCCTTACTTGGGGTCTGGTGATTACCAAAAATCATTATATTCTGATCAGGTGTAATAATGGCTGATTGTACAAATTCTTTATAATTCAAATCAATATCCACGACACCACTATTTCCAAAACCATTATCAACAGTTCCATTACTTTTAAATTTCTTAATAAACTGGTTCATATTGGCAGCATTTCCTGTAGGACTTGTCATATTTACGACAAATATATTATTACTATTATCTAACAACAAGCCTGGATAATGAATATTTGTATCAACAAGATAATTATTGTTATTATAGTAATAAGGCTCATTTACAACTCCATTTACCCCAAAGCTAGTATCAAATTCGCCATTTTGATTTAACTTCATTAAACTAATAAAAGCAGTGAATGAAGTTAAGGAAGGAGAAATTCCGTATATATAAGTATTATTATCCTTACCTACAGCATTAAATAAAACATTTACATGACCTGCTAAAGGAGTGTATTGTAGTGCATTATTATTATAGGTACTATCTAAAATACCATTTTCTGTATATCGTGTTTTTATGTATACTTCATCAGCTCTCTGACCTATAAATACAATTTTTGAATCGTTTTGAAGAATTAAGCTTCCGTATTCAGCAACCTGCAATAATAATCCATTATTTCCAAAGCTTGTATCAATAGAACCATTCTCATTAAGCCGTGCAATCATAAAATTTGATTCTTGATTTATTATTACCTTTATACATACTAAAATTTTATTAGTATTAGTTAGCAGAATATTACTTAGTTTAAATGTGCTTATTCCGTTAGGAGCGAAATAAGGGTCAAAAATAGAAATATTAACAACTCCATTATTACCAAACCCTGTATCATAAGTTCCATTTTCATGTAAGCGAATCAACCTTCTACCCAAAATATCACCTAACAAAATTTTCTGATCAGATTGAATATTCATTCTTAACATACGAATTGAGTTTGTAGTTAATGAAGCCGGAATAAATACCGTATTAAAACTACCATCTATTGTGCCGTCAGCATTTAGTCTCTGAACAACATTAGTTGGATACTGATTATTATTAGGGGTATTATAATAACTCCCGCTCACAATAATCTTCTGCTGTGAAGTGATAGCTCCTGATTCATAATTAAAATTGAAAGTATTCCCCGGAGAGTAGGTAACTACTCCATTCGTTCCAAAAGTAGGATCAAGAAATTGATTTTGAGCAGCGACAGATATTACTGCGCAGAAGACTCCTAAAAAAAGGAAAAGCCTGTTTATCATGGTTATTTAATTTATGTACAAATATAACATAATATCCAGCTAAGAAATTTGGCTCCACAAAAAAACCTACATTAGGATAATGCAGGAGTTTTTTATTTTTCAAAATGAATTATATCGTCTGTTTACTAAAAACATGCACATCCCTCTGTGGAAAAGGAATTCCTATTCCGGCTTTATCAAGAGCTTCTTTGCAGTTGATAATCAATTCTTCATTCATTTTCCAGAAGTTTTCTGTAGAAGTGGTTGCTCTTATGGATAAATTAACTGCGCTATCTCCAAGTTCAGTCACCATTACCTGCGGCACAGGATCTGCAAAAACATACTCGTTGCTCTTAATAATACTCATTAAGATTTCCTTTGTCTTTTTAAGGTCAGCATCGTAAGCAACTCCTATATCAATGGATGTTCTCCTAGATCCTAGCTGACTAAAATTAGTAATGCTGTTATTAGAAACTACTCCATTAGGAATAACAATCAATTGGTTTTGGGCAGTCACTAATTTTGTATGAAAGATATCTATAGCCTGTACAGTTCCTGAAACCCCACTATTAGTAGAAATAAAGTCACCTATCTTAAAAGGTTTCAATAATAAAATAAGGATTCCTCCGGCAAAGTTTGTCAGTGAGCCCTGTAACGCCAGACCTATTGCCAAACCTGCGGCACCAATCATCGCTACAAATGCAGAGGTTTGTACCCCTAGCTGAGTGACTACTACAATGAAAAGAAGAATATTAAGTCCCCAGTTGATTATATTGAGAAGAAAATGCTGTAAAGAAGCTTCCATATTACGTTTTCTGAAGCCTTTTGCAACCAGTTTTTTAATCATCCTTATCATCCATGACCCAATGATATAAATTAGCAATGCAGAAATAACTGCAGTGAAAATTCTCGGTGCCCATGAAATTGCTGAAGAGATTAAGGTATCCCAATGTTGTTGAATGTTGTTCAATTTTAAATCGTCCATTTATGCTACTTATTTTTAATATTTATATGAATAACTTACGTTGCCTCAAGGAATTTAAGAATGATTATTGAAAGAAAACAGCTCTGCTTTCAAAAACAAATCAGCCTTAATCTCCAGGAGTTAAAGAAATAATATTATACATGAAAAAGAGATTAACAGCAGAACAGATAGGTCCGCCTTTACTCAATGATCACTTAGAAATTGAATCCTGCTAAGAAGAAATAATTTTGGTTCATAGAATAACAAAAAAGATACCGAACTGTGGTTATCATTCTTTAAATGCACATTAAGCTTTACAATAAGCACCTACTGTTATGGAAGTTTCGCTGCCAAACCTTCGGGTAAAAGTCTCAAAATATGATAGATGATTTTCCATTTAAAACCAGGAACAATGGTAAAGGAATTTCTGGCATTTACAATAAATCCAGCTACATAATCGGGTTCCATTATTAAAGATTCGTTGAGCTCTAATCCTTCATTGATCTTTGTACGGATATATCCTATAACCAGAGCATTAACAATTATTTTCCGGGAAGCTAATTCCTGTCGTAATCCTGCCAGAAATTGTGTAAAAGCGGCTTTTGTACTACCATAGACAAAATTACTTTTCCTTCCCCTCACACCGGAAAGAGAAGAAAGACCTATAATTCTTTCGAGATTTCTATTAGTTTTATCCATTGCAATAATGCTGAGAATGGATACCCCACCCATATAATTAACCTCCATCATTTGTTTAGCTCCTTGAAAATCAGTCAGGGCTTTATGATTATCTACAAGAAAACCTGCAGCATATACTACAGTATGAGGTTTTGCAGGAAGTTCGGAATAAAATTTCTGGTGAGAATTAAAGTCTGCGGCATCAAAATACAAAACAGTAACTTTTGAACGGTCCAGATTATTTTCAAGGGTAAAATCTTCCAAAGACTGAGTGTTTCTGGAAGCTGCGACTACAGAAAATCCCTTTGAAATATATTGTTTAATACATTGTTTTGCCACATCTGAATTCGCTCCTAAAATAAGAACCGTTTTGTTGGTGTTTTGATCCATTCAGCAAAGATAATTTAAACCGTAAACAACACAAATGATTAGCAGGGTTTCTATAAAAAAAGCTGCGGCGGGTGAACAAAGTTCACCCGCCGCAGCTCAATATTTTAAAACTGAATTATTTTTTTTCTTCAGTTTCTATTTCTTTTTTGTCAGCTGATTTGTCAGCAGTTTTTGCTTTATCTCCGAAACGGGTTTCTGTCATTTCTCTTGAAACAGCCGCTTTTTCAAACTTCAGCTTTCCAGATAACGTTTCGATTACAAAACCATCATCCTGAACCTGAGCAATTCTTCCGTGAAGACCGGATGTAAGTACCACTCTGGTTCCTACTTTAAGGTTTTCCTGGAAGTTTTTCTCCTGTTTCTGCTTTTTCATCTGAGGCCTTATCATCAGGAAATAAAATCCTACAAACATTACACCCATCATGATCAGCATCATTGGTGAAGATCCCTGGGCCTGTAAAAATAATGTCAACATATTTTTAATATTATGGTTGAATGTTCGCAGTGAACGTTAATTTGATTGGAGCTTTTTCTACATTTGCAAAAACATCTGCATACTTCTGAACGTTTCCGTCAAAGTTTGAAGAGTCAAAATGCAATGTAATTTTACCTTTTTTACCAGGCATAATAGGTTCTTTCGTGAAATCAGGAGCTGTACATCCACATCCTGGCTTTACTTCAGAAATGATCAATGGATTTTTCCCTGTGTTAGTCACTTCATATACGTGCTCTACTTTATCTCCTTTTTTGATCTTTCCAAAGTCAAAGTTGCTTTCAGATAAAGCAAGAGAAGTAGAAGGCTCGTTTGAAACCGGAGCTGCAGCTGCTTCACCTGTAGCAGGATGGGCTGTAGAATCACCGATTACCGGAGTAACTGCTGCGGCAGAATCTGTAACTATAGTTTCAGCGTTTTGAGTTTCTTTGTTTTCTTTTTTACATGAAACCAACCCAAAACCAATAATAGACAAGGCGATAATTGATAACGTCTTTTTCATTTTATATTCTATTTTGATCTTTACAATATTTATCTAAAATACCATTAACGAAAATATTTGAACGGTCTGTAGCAAATACTTTTGCAATTTCAATATATTCATTAATAATAACTCTTGAAGGGGTTAAAGCAAAATTATCAAGTTCTGCAATAGCCGTTGACAAAATAACTTTATCCATTAAAGAAACTCTTTCCAGATCCCAGTTTTCTAATCTCTCTTCCAGTTTCTTTTCATTGCTTTCCCAATTATTCAGAGTATCTCTCAACAACTTAGCTGCGAATGTCTTATCCTCTTCATCTTTGATCATTTTGATCAGTGTTCTGCTTTCTTCGTCCTCTCTCAGGAAACCAATTGTTTTCTGCACCATAGAGTTCGCAATATGGATATCATCATACCATGAAAGTTCCTTATCTCCAAGATAATCATGAAAATCATCATTTTCAGCGATATATCTTAAAAATAATTTGCCGATAAATTTCTGATCTTCTTCAAAAGAATAACCATCTTCTTTCATAAAATCCTGATAACGCTTTCCGGCGGTAATTCTTTGGAAAGTTTTCACCAATAAATCATCATGCAGATCCCATTTTAGCTGTTTGTGCTGCCCTGTGAAAAATAATCTTTCAGGATTTTCTTCCAGTTTATGCAATACCTGATTGTTGATGAATTTTTGGTTAGGATTAATATCAGCATCGGTTTTAAGGTATTTATTCTTACCAATTTCAATCTGATTTTCTGCCAATTCTTTCAGGCTCACCAAAAAGTTGAGCTGATAGATGTATAGATAATAGATTTTTTCTATCCCGGCAAACATGTTTTTCTCTAAAACATCGAACTTTACAGGATTTTGGTAGTATGAATACACGGTCTGTACTACTTTTTCACGGATTTGTCGTCTTCCTAACATTCAAAGAGCTTTTTTATGGGTGCAAAGATACAAAATTTAAAATTGATGAAATTCGTAGTGTGATGACATTTTTGTAATTTTGTAAAACTATATGAAAGCGCTAAAAACCCTAAACCCTTATTTTCTGAAACATAAGATACTTTTGTTTTGGGGGGTATTATTCATCATTGCCAGTAATTTTTTTAATATATATAAAGTTCAGTTTGTAGGAAAATCTGTGGATGAGCTTACAAAAAATGGAAATCTTGGCTTCAATCATCAGGTTCTTATCTATGTAGGAATTATTGTAGGCTGTTCACTTTTGACAGGTTTTTTCACCTTCATGATGAGACAGACAATCATTGTTGCTTCCAGAAGAATCGAATATGAACTTAAAAATAAAATTTACAGGCATTATCAGGATTTATCTTTAACGGATTATAAGCAGACGACCATTGGAGACTTAATGAACAGATTAAGTGAAGATGTAGTGGCTGTAAGAATGTATCTAGGTCCCGGAGTAATGTATGTTGCCAATCTTATTGTTCTTGTGGTGATCACAGCCATTTACATGGTAAAAACGGATGCTTCAATGACTTTGTGGACGTTATTACCACTTCCTATTTTATCTTTGGCTATCTATAAGGTGAGTTCAATTATTAATAAGAAGTCTAAGATAATGCAGAAAAGCCAGTCTGCTATTTCAACTTTCGTACAGGACAGTTTTTCGGGAATCCGTGTGGTGAAATTTTTTGCAAGAGAAAAATACATCGAAAAAAACTATGGGGTAAAAGTAACTGATTACCAAAACAAAGCACTTGATCTTGCTAAAACAGAGGCTTATTTCTTTACCATTATTCTATTTGTAATAGGATTACTGAATGTTGCTATTATCTGGATTGGAGGGGCTAAATATATTGCAGGAGAGCTAAGTATCGGTAAGATTGCTGATTTCTTTATGTACATCAATACCCTGATATTCCCTTTCTCTATGGTAGGATGGGTAACTTCTGTCAATCAAAGAGCTGAAGCATCTATGCAAAGAATCAATGAATTCATGGATAAAAAATCAGAGATTGTGAATACGAACTTTGAAAACTATCCTATTAAAGGAGATATTGAATTCAGAAATGTATCTTATATCTATCCCAATACGGGAATCAAAGCGCTGGATAATTTAAGCTTTAAGGTAAAGGCTGGAGAGTCTTTGGCGATCATGGGTAAAACCGGAAGCGGAAAATCAACCATTGCCTTACTTTTATGCAGGCTTATAGATCCTACTGAAGGAGAAATCTTAATTGACGGTAAAAACCTTAAAGAGCATAATATTGAGAATTACAGAAACTTCATCGGGTATATTCCTCAGGAAAGCTATTTATTCTCAGATTCCATTGAAAACAACATTGGTTTTGCCATTAACCACCCTTCTCATCAACAGGTTGTAGAGTATGCTCAGATTGCAGATGTTCACAAAAATATTATTGAGTTTAAAGATCAATATAAAACACTGGTCGGTGAACGGGGGGTAATGCTTTCGGGAGGACAAAAGCAAAGAATATGTATTGCAAGAGCCTTAATAAAGGATCCAAAAATCATTATTTTCGACGATTCACTATCTGCATTAGATACTGAAACGGAGCAGAATATTCTCGGAAATATAGATAAAAAAATCAGTAATGCTACCTCCATAATTATCACGCACAGAGAGTCTAGCGCTCAAAAAGCCGATCAAATCATCAACCTCACAGAAATTGCCAATTCTGTAACTGCTTAGCCATTTCGTTCTCAATTGTTAAATAAATCATAAAAAAAATTTTGTGATTAAAAGAATTCTTTTATATTTGTTCTTAACAAGATTAAAAAATATCTAACAATGAGTGAATACAAGGAACGCCATGAAAATGAAATTTTCACGAAGGTGTTAAAAGCAGGGAGAAGAACTTATTTCTTTGATGTGCGCGAGACGAAAGCAGGAGATTATTATCTTACTATTACAGAGAGTAAGAAGAATTTTGGAGAGAATGGAGAAGCTACATTCGAGAAGCATAAAATTTACCTTTACAAGGAAGATTTTAAGAGTTTTCAGGAGATGTTTAATGAGTCCACAGATTTCATCATTAACGAAAAGGGTGAGGATGTAATTTCAGAAAAACATGACAAAGACTTTAAAAGCAAATCTTATACAATAGATTCTGACGACGAAGTTTAAAAAAAAGAATATCTAAAAACACAAGCATCTGAAAAAGATGCTTTTTTTATGTCTGAAAGGCAACTTATTACATAAAAATAAAAAAAGGGTACACTATTGCAAGTGTCCCCCCCATTTTTTATTTATACATACTCACGCTTTATCTGCGATAATATAGTTGGATCCTGTATTTCGTTGTCTTTGGCCAGCAGTAATACTTTAGACAATACTTCTGCGGACCTCGGATCATCATCTGCAAAAGGTAGAAATAGTCTCCCCCTGTGCTGTGAATGAACTGGAAGTATTGATAAATATTTCCCCGGTACCTGATGTACTACAGCACTTCCCAAATGGACACTGTATTCTGCCATCTGCCCTTTTACAAATACATGGGAGCCATTGATTCTTACATTATCCAATCTGAATAAACGGGCTGTCTCTTTCATTAATACAGCTCTCATTTCAATAGATGAATGGCTTGCTTCAGGATCAACATCTCCAACATGAGCTACTGAAACAACCAGATCTATATCCCTCATAACCTCTGAAAACAACCTTGAATTGATCTCTTCAAAAGGTATATTCTTGTAGTCCTTTAATGAATGAAATTCTATAGTCTCCAGAGTTGGACTTTCTACCTCAGCAGGTGAAAACCAGTCTGCCATAGCATAGAGTTTTACCTGGAATCCTTCTTTATGATAAACTTTCTGCAATCCTTCTTCATAGTCTACTTTCCAGCCCCTCGTTTTTAGAAGTGCCAGTGCTTGCTTTGGCTGAATCTGATGCCCTGCATAACGGCGTGACACAGATCTTTCTTTAAGTTCATCTGGCGTAGGGACATAAAGTTCCCTAAATATCTGTTTAAATGGCTGTACCAGTTTTTCTTTAAAACAATAATGCTGATAATCACTCCAGACAGAATGCTGATGCAAATCTACACAGTGAGCAATACGCAGAGTATTATCTTCATTCAATTCCTGAATCTCACCATCAGCGTTTACAAGATTTCCACTGACAAAGAATCCTATTTTTTTATCATTGGAAATAAATACAAGCTTTTCTAAATGTTTTACAATAACAGGATGTTCAAAAAGAGTCTTGATCTCTTTTAAAAGGAATTCATCACCTCTTATCATTGCTTCTTCCAGTCCTTTTCTGGAGCGAATCCATTGCTCACGCATGATCTTACGATTATTCCCCAACTCCACTACTGCTTTATCTTTCTTAATCTTTGGCGGAATAGATTTTAATTGCTTATCATCCCTAAAAACAACTAATTCGGCTTTTCCATTATCTTCTATGATCAAACCTACTGTAACCCCATCAATGGTGACCTGAGTATCTTTTGATAAGAGAGACTGAATTTGTTTGGTTTCCATTGCCCAGGTTAATCTTATCGGATCCGGATAACCGGCATTACGGGCGAGATTTTCCAGAGCTACGCGAATAGCCAGTGCTTCACTCGCCTGCTTCATGGAACCGAACTCTTTACTTTCTTTTTTGAACTGCTGGATATATTCATACCGGCTCAGCACATCTTTCTCAGGATTTGCTTTACTCAGTGGTACAAGTCCATATACACGAAGATAATCCTGATCACGTTTATCTTTCACTTTTGCGGTTACTTCTTTGATCTTTAAAATTCCTGCCAGTGTATCAGAATACAGCCTTGCTCTTCGGTGTCCATTTCCATCTGATATATATTTAGCAGATTCGTATAACATCTCCCAACGGGTTTTTCCCAGCTCCTTATAGGCTTTTGTAAACCAGTCTTTATCTACCGCACCGTCTTTAAATTCCTGAATGTCTACTGATGAATATTTTGCCACTTCACTTTCCAGTTTTGCATTTTGCGCCTCATAGGCTCCTGTTTTGGTATGGGCATGCATCCACCAGATCGCTGAATCTAATCCTTTCCAACCTAAATAGCTGCTTACAAAATGCTGCCATTGCGGTGCGTATACTGCAGCCTGTATTAAACGAAGTTCTGTAATATTTTCTTTTTTTACGATTTCATCAAATGATTTCTGAGTATCACTTTCTAAAGGATAGCAGTTAGAAATAAGCCAGGAGAACAGCTTTTGCTTGGTCATACTTTCGTCTCCATAACTGTATATGTAATTGGCATATAATCCAGATTTACCTAATCCTTTCAGGATCTGAACGAAACGATGGGCTCCATAAATAGATCGAAACTGCTGTACAAAGTGTGAAACCGAAGTATTGGAATCTCCACGAATCAGTTCTATATCCAGAAACTTATCCTGAATTTCTTCAATCATAGGCTTTAGGAAAGGAAATGATTCTAAATATTTCTCAGTATTATAATTGGATTTAATTGTTGTAAGGTCACTGATCGCTGAATCAGCAGTCAGAATTCCCTCAAACAACTCTCCTTTTGTAATAACTTTTAATTCGTAAGCTTTACAGAAGAAATAGAAGTTAGGAACAGACTTTGTAATGTTTTCCGGCAATCCGTTATACTGCATCCATCGGTATAAATTCCATTGCTTGATGTGCTGTTCATCTGTAAGATTCTTCTTAGGGATAGACAATAAAAAGGCATCAAAAAAGCCTAGTTGCTGCCAGCCGTTCCCCTGATCCCGGTAATAATAATCTCCACTATCTTTTCCCTTATAGTTAATAACATCTTCAGGAAGGTTGGCAAATAGTGTACTACAAGCATCTATTGCAAAATCGATCACTTCCTCAAAGACGAACTTATATTTTAATGAACCCAGAATCATATTGATAGGGTTTTCCCAATAATAAGTTCCTTTTGTAGGGTTAGGGATAAATTCTTTATGATAGAATACGTAATCTTCCAGAAAATTTCTAAAGACTTTTCGGTCGCAATTTTCAGCAAATGTCAGCAAAAATAAATCTCTCGGCAGCATTCCTGAATCTTTAAACCACTGTTCCCATACTTCATGCAGGGGATAATTTTCGGCTAACTGCTGAGGAGTAAACCCCTCTGTATTTCTTTTAATCGTACGGAAAGTATTTCCCATTAATACTTTGGTTACAGAATTATCCCACTCCTCTGATTCATATTCATGGTCTTTATGCTGCAGAAATAAATCATTAAGTTTTTTTAATTCTTCTTTTATCTTGGCAATGGATAGGGTGAAACCATATTTATCATTTTTGGTTGCCTGCACATATATTGAATCTGCCTCTACCTTGGGTAATGCATACTTTGAAATTACGGAAGGATCATAAAATCCAAATCCGTTTTCAGCGGAAAGTATGGTCTGTTCTCCTGAAGGATTAATCTGCTCCAGTAAGCCTTTTTCTCTTTCAGAAATTTTTGATCTTTCAGAATACTGTTGTGTCCAACGGATAATCTGAGAAGATGCTCTTTTATCTTTTTGAAGCTGCAGCATGATATCCAGAGATGCAGCTCTCTGTTCCACGTCCCCTTTAGTCATTAATTCTTCAACCAACGGGGCCACTACTTCGTCTTCTTGTTCTGTAACCAGTTGTATGAGTTTCTTACGGAGTACACCACCTTTTCTTTTAAACATATCAAAGAAAGTCATAATCTCTTCTTTGTTTAAAGGATTTTGAAGCAAGATATTAATTCCTGAGGCAATTAAGGATTCTCCCCTATCCTTTATAATTTTAAAAGCAAATTCCTTTTGGAAAGGAGTCACTGCTTTTTTCTTCTGTCCTAGTCCGTAGGAAAATGAATAGCAATAAAATTCACCTAAAATATTTCGGGTCAGTAATTCACGCAATGCAAGATCAAACTGATCAAAATAAGACAAAACCATGTCCAGCTTATTGCTGTCTTCTCCTACCAGATAAAACATGGAAGCATACAAATCACTTTTTTTGAAGGTTGCATTTAGCCATGAGAATATTTTCCCTTCAAATTTCTTTTCCTTTACCTCTATTTTTTGCGTCAGTTCGTGGATTTTTTCAAAGAAATCCGGATAATCGGCATTATTCATAAAGAATTTAGAATGGGTATTGGATCCTAATAATTCTGACAAGTGGCTCCCAGCAAATGCCAGTACCTCTGCATTCCCCCCAGTACGGCCTTATAATACAAGGGCATTTGAATGTAAGGATCACCGGTTTCCGTAGCAAATTTTATCGCAAGACATTTTTTCTCTACACTTCCTTTGTCAAACAACTGATGCAGATAAGGAACTGTTTTATCCACATCCCATACCCCCTGTACCCAAAGGCCCATATAGACTTCATTATTATTTTTGCTTTTAATGGCATCAGGAACAAGTTCCGGATTGCTGAAATATGTATGAGCCAACGATACAATATTCTTGACTACTGATTCTTTTTCTGATTCCCAGCCCAATCCGGTCCAGGTATCTATAGACCGTACAACAGATGAAAAACGGGTAAGCTTATGTTCTACAATCACGTTGGTCATATATTCCAAAGCCCCTATACTGGTTTCATCTAAAGCTTCCAATATAGTTTGTCTTAGGCCTTCTTGTCTCTGTGCCGCCAGTAAAAGTTTTTCCACCAATTCCCAACAATGCTTCTTTTCACTGTTGAGTAAAGCTTTAACGATGTTTCTGGAAACCTTTCCTTCCGTATGTTTATTAAAAATAATATCTTCAATTAATTGATAAATGGCTGTATTACCTGTATCAATTGCCGCTGACCAAACATAGAACTGGCTTGAATTATTTGACACTTCATTATCATAGACAATCTGCTCTTCCAATGATAAATCATAATTCTGATCATGACTGTCATAAGAGTAAACAGATGGAGCCCGAACCAGTTCCCTCATCAGGTTAGCCTGATTCATCAGTACATATCTTTCATTATGAGGCGCACGAAACGAACGACGGAAATAACTCGTCTGATACATTTTGTAAGGCATTCTGTTCCATGCATGTTTTACAAGATCAGCATTCTCTCCAAAATAGTAAACCAGAAGTTTATAGTAATCTGCATCTTCCCAAATATCAGGTTTTATATATTCTTTCAGCTTCTCTGCTTCTTTTGAACCCAGAGTCATTGCCTCATAATAATTGGTCTTTCCCATTAAGAATAAGCCTAATTCTGCTACTTCTTTCTTAAGCATAGGCTTCTCCGGAAAAACATGTGTAGATAAACCTTTTTCAGTTTGTTCCACCAAATCTTTCCTTAGTTTTTCGTAATAATTCTTGATAAGCTTTTTCGATTCTAATTTTTTTGTGATTTCCATGTAGTATATTGATTTGTATTTTTAATTAACAGTAGCTTCCCGCCAAAAAAGTGAGTCTGATGAAAGTAAATGAATGCTGCAAACTTAGATCAACCGGCTGAGCCAGACTCTCAAGTTGCTCATCATTATAAAAAACGGCAAACATACCATCTTCAAAAGCCTGAACAGCATTTTCCTGTGCTTTTTGCAGATCTGCTTTTTTGAGATTATAGATACTTCCGAAACCTACTTTTCCGGTATCTGTTAAAATATTTAAATAATTATCCTGTGGAATTTTGGTATCATCTTCATCATCCAGTTCAAATGATTTTGCATTAAATGCTTCTACTTGCTGCCGGACGATTAAATTTAAAAGATTTTCAAGTGAAATCTGAGACTCGTTGTATGAGATTTCGAGTTTTTGTTCAGAAAGAACAGGATGTTTCTTTCCCAATTGCTTTACTGTGACCTTTATTTCCATGTTTTGAGAATGTGATTTTAAAAATACGGAAATATTTCTTCCTGACTCAATAGGTATTTTCCACATATTGTTAATCATAAACGAATTTCCTAGCCCCGATTGCAGTGAAAATCCTTTTTTTGAAAAAAAAGATTGTAACAAAAAGCGGGAAATAGCTTCAAAAATAAAATCTCAGGAAAAATTGATGATCTTCTTCCATTGTAACCTTGACTGTGGAACGGACTCTGATTTTGAACACTAAGAGCCCGGTTAATTTTTTTCATCAGCACATCTGATATACCTGATGAATTCCTGGCTCTTTGTAAGCGATTTTCAGTCTGCACTAAACAATAAAAACAACCCGAAGGTTGTTTTTATTTACTATATAATAAACTGAAGATCAAAGTATGTAATACATCGTCTTATTTATCTTTTAATGACTTTCACTGTTTTTACATTTTTTTCACCTGAATCTATTTTTAAGATATAAACTCCCGATACTAAGCTTGAAGCATCAATCGTTGTTGTTTTATCATTGATCACTTTGGTAAAAATCAATTGCCCTGACGTATTGAATAGTGTTACCGAGATAATCTTTTTATCAGAAGATACATTTAAGATATCATTTACAGGATTTGGGAAAACTTTTAAATGATCTGCTGCAGACATAACTTCATCAACCCTTAGGTTACTTACAGGACATGCAATAGACACCCATGAAGAACTATTCGTTGTGGAGTTATTACCTAACTGCCCTGATCCATTTAACCCACAGCTGGAAATAGAGCTATCAGTATTTAATAATAAAGTATGGTGAAATCCAGTTACAGCCTTTTGATAATTACTGGAATTAGTCATTGTAATCGTATTTCTATTAGTGGTTGTTCCATCGCCTAATTGACCATAAACATTACTACCACAAAACCACATATTTCCAAAAGATGTCGTTCCTACCGTATGATCAGAACCTGCACTAATACTTTTAACACCATCATACACTGCATTAGGTGCTGACTTAGAGGTATTCGTACCATCACCAAGCTGTCCATACAAATTGTTTCCCCAAGTATAAAGTATTCCATTAGTTTTTAATCCCACTGAGTGAAAACCTCCGGCAGAAACCTCTTGCCAATCAGTAGCAGTTCCTATTTGTAAGGGGCTAAATCTAGTAGCCGTAGTGCCATCTCCTACCTGACCATATGAACTGGTTCCCCACGCCCAAAGTGTTCCATCAGTTTTAGTAGCCAGCGTATGTACAGATCCTGCATCAACACTACGCCAGTTAGTAGCTGTTCCTATTTGATAAGGAGTCGGTCGGTTGTTAGTTGATCCATCTCCAAGTTGAGCATACCCATTATAGCCCCAAGCCCAAAGGGTTCCATTGGTTTTTATAGCCAGTGTATTTACATCTCCAGCAGAAACACTCTGCCAGTTCGCATCTGAAGTTATCTGAGTAGGGAAAATTCGATCGGTGGTTGTTCCGTCACCTAATCGGCTATTTCCGTTAAGTCCCCATCCCCAAAGTGTACCATTGGTTTTAATAGCCATACTATGGAATGTGCCTGCGCTTACACTTTGCCAGTCATTTGCTGTTCCAATTTGTACCGGAGCTGTTTTTGCGGTATTTGTTCCATTACCTAATTGACCAAAATCATTTGCACCCCAAGCCCAAAGTGTTCCGTCTGATTTTATTCCAAGCGAATGACTCATACCTGTAGAAACCATTTTCCAACAACCTGCAGAAAGTGTTACAAAACTTCCTCCCGAAATCCAGTCGCTTTTTGTTCCATTACAATTAGAACGAACCCAATAAAAATAAGTAGTTGAAGGGGTTAATGTATTTAAAAGTATTGCAGGACTGGTTGTTGAGTGAGTTCCAGCTGTTCCATTTACAGGTGCTGAGCTTACTGTAGATAAATACACCTCATAATTGGTAGGAGCACTTGCTGGCGCAGACCAGGTAAGGTTGCCAGAATCTGAGGTTACATTAGATACTGATAAATTACCAGGCGCTCCACAAGTTGCGATTCCCATACATTGAATATATCTTATTCTACTTGTATTTTGTGTCCCACAAGAGGAATTGGTATTGATATGATATCTAACCACTCCTGAATAAGTACCCGACACCCAGTTGAGAGGGGTGGTACCTGATGCCAGAACCGTAGTTCCTAAAGCATTGGTTACTGTAATATAATCTGAGGAATTCGAACTAAAAAAAGTATACTGTGTATTCGCAGCTACATTTACGTTTGAATATTCACCAGCATAAGCATCGCTAACAATTTGTTGCGGACTACCGGTACAGGTTGGGGTAAAAGTAGCATTTGGATATAAACCATGCGTTGCACCATTACATGTTAAAGCAGCAAGTGTAGTAAAACTTCCACCATACACCCAGGCACTTTTGGCTCCATTACAATTAGATCTTATCCAATAATAATAGGTTGTCGCTGGTGAAATTCCATTCAATGCTCCCACACCTGCCGATGTAGTTGTTGCCGAAGCTGTTGTAGTACTTGTTGGTGCAGTATTAGTTGTAATAATATAAATATCGTAATTTGTTGGCGCAGTTGCTGGTGCCGTCCAGTTCAACCTGCAAGAATTTGACGTAATATTAGAAACCGACAATTGTGAAGGTAATCCACAATTTGCAGTGGTTGCACATTGAATATATTTCGTTCTGTTGGTGTTTTGTGATCCACAGTTAGCATTACTATGTAAATAATAACGTATCCCACCCGTATTTGTACCTGAAGACCAACTTAATGGTGTTTGACCACTTGCTAAAACTGAAGTCCCTGCGCTATTGGTAATCGTTATAAAATCGGTCCCCACAGAAGAAGAGAACACATATTGTTGGTTGGCCGTAATATTTACATTAGAATATTGGCTTGCTAAGGCACTAGAAGTAATTGGCTCCGCACTCCCAGTACATGAAGGCGTAAAAGCGGCATCGGGATACAAACCATAAATAGCTCCATTACAAATTAATGATTGATTCATTGTGAAAGAGCCGCCCGAAGCCCAGCTGCTTTTTTCTGTACCACAATTAGATCGAATCCAATAATAATAGGTAACCCCCGCTGTTAAACCAGTAATGTCTTTAGTGGTCGTAGTATTGGTATGGGTAGCGGTGCTATTTGCTGTCGGAGCAGTATTTGTAGTGACCATATAAATTTCATAACCACTACCTGGTACACTAGTTGGAGCAGCCCAAGACATTCTTATAGAATTGGAAGTAATGTTGGCTACTGACAAACCAGACGGAGGCATACAGGTAACAGAGGTTGTAATACAATTGACATATTTATTACGCGAACTTCCTGTAGAAACACCGTAACCACATTGTGCATTGTCATGAGAATAAAAACGAACCACTCCGGAAGTAGAACCCGAATTCCAATTTACAGGTGTTGTGCCACTTGCCAGAACAACGGTTCCTAAAGCGTTGGTAATGGTAATAAAATCAGTACCATAATTCGTTTTAAACTGATACTGAGTGTTTGGAACAACAGCTATATTGGAAAAACTACCATTTTTTACATCCGTAGCAAAAAAATCATCGCTTCCTGTACAGTTGGGTGTAACGGTAGCTGAAGGATAAATCCCATAATAGGCACTATTGCAAAGCAATGATGAAATCGTTGTAAAAGTTCCGCCATAAATCCAGCCCCCATATTGATAATCACATCTAGAACGAAGCCAATAATGATAGACCGTATCTGGGTTTAGATTGGTAACCAACATTGAGTTTGTGCTTGAAGAACTTGTTTGTACCGTTGCGCCAGGCGTGGCAGATGAAGTACTCACATACGCTTGGTAGCCAAAAGCAGGTGCAACGGAAGGCGTAGTATAATTAAGTGTGCATGATATAGGTGTAATATTCGAAACACCTGTTGGTGTCACATCCATACAGGCTTGAGCCGTAACCCAAGTTACCTTCCTTGTTCGTACAAACTGATTCGTCGTTTGACATTGTGCATTCTGATGAATATAATACCGAACAGACTGATTATAAGCTGAAACAAAACTTACAGGTGTTACCCCAGAAGCAAGTACTTGTGTGCCAGTATCATTTGTAATGGTCAAATAATCAGTGGATACAGACGAGGTAAAAGTATAATACCTTGATGGTTCAACATGCACATAGGCATATTCGCCGGTTCTAGCGTCAGTGTTGATCGTGCCTGTGCCGGCTGCACCTGTCGCTTGATAAATCCCACCAGGATACTGGGTCCCTGTGGTGCACTGGGCTGAAATCTTTGATGCTATGAGAAATAGCATCAAAAGTAAGGATAGGGTAATTTTCTTCCTCATTTTGATAAAAGTTTGTAATGATTATTAGTTTTATATTTTTATAGGGCGCAAATATAAAGTATATTTTTTTTAAAATGTAAGATGTAGTAGAAAGATTTTCTACCTCAGTAGGTTAGAAGAATTATGAGGAAATACCTCTATTTCCAATCTGAATACTAAATCATAAATAAACTGTTCCAAAAAAAATCTACTGTTTGGAGAGCAGTTCAAAGTGAGGAGTTTTATTTTAAAGTAGGCTTTGTGTTTAAAAAATCTTCTCAATAGATTTTAAATACATCACTATCAAAAATTTGTTATTTTTTTGGGCGGGTGGATGGTAATCCAAACCATATGAATTTTCAATTATACCCTTTCGAGGTTCGAATCAACTATTTTTCAAACCCTTCATTCCCTTTATGATGCCTTATAATGATATTCTGATCTATTAGAATAAATCAAATATAGAAATACAGTGCCTTTTTATCAGAATTTGATTTAGGAAAACCGTTTTTAAGTATTAAGACGTAAATTTTGAATAATTAGAATGAGATTTCTTTAAGAAAAAGCAGAAAAACCGGATGCTAATTTCCGCTGGAAATAGGACAAAATAAAAAAGTACACTTTAAAAAAGTGTACTTTCTTTGGGTGAATGAGGGGTCTCGAACCCCCGACCTTCGGAACCACAATCCGACGCTCTAACCAACTGAGCTACAATCACCGTTTTCTGAGTGCAAATATAGGACAATTTCTTCAACTACCAAACAATTCCGTCAAAATTTTTCAAAGAAATTAGCTTTTCAGACGTAAATCCCTCAGCATAAGTCACTCCCGACAATCTCCCCAAATCCTGTGCACGATAAGTTAAGCTTTCATAAAAGTCTTTTGTGGTAATTGGCGTTTCCGGTTCTTTAGAAGATGGATCATAAAATTGAGTTTTGTAAGCCATACAAGCCTCCAGTTTTTTATCAAGATGTTCCGAAATGTCAATTACAAATTCCGGTTTGATATCTTTCCACTGAATATAATGAAAAACATGCTTCGGTCTCCACACTTCCTGAATTTTTCCTTCTTCCACCGTTTCAATTTTTCTCAGTCCGGACAAAAAGCACGCATCCGACACTAATTTCGCTCCTTTTGCATGGTCTGGATGTCTATCATCAATAGCATTAGCTAAGACGATTTCTGGCCTGTATTTGCGAATCATTTTTACGATTCTCATTTGGTATTCTTCAGAATTGACAAGAAAGCCATCTTTCATTCCAAGGTTCTCTCTTGCGGAAAGCCCTAAAATCTTGGCAGCGTCACCTGCTTCTGCTTTTCTTGTCTCATCTGTACCTCTTGTCCCGAGCTCTCCTCTCGTGAGATCTACCACAACACATTTTTTTCCTTCAGAAACCATTTTAGCAATAGTTCCTCCACATCCCAGTTCTACATCATCAGGATGTGCTCCAAAAGCAAGTATATCTGTTTTCATATATTCAAATATAAGGTTTAAAATAAAAACTTCCCAAACATTACGAATGGGAAGTTTTAATATCTATAATTTAAAATTTAAATTATTTGTTGATCTCTGCATTTAATTTTACAGCATCCTGATAAGTAGGATCTAACTGTAAAGATTTTGCTACATAATCTTTTGCTTTTGCCGCATCTGAGTCTTTACTCATATAAGCTACTGCAAAATAAGCGTATGCAAGAGTTTGTTTGTTAGCCTCCTGATCAGCAGGTTTCACTGTACTGATGAATTTCTCATAAGCAATTTTTGCTGCATCATTGTTTCCTGCCTGTTGGTAAGAATATCCCTGGCTGTAATAAGCCGGAGCCCAGTCAGGAAGAAGAATTGACATTTTTTGCCATGTAAGAATTGCACCATTCCAGTTTTTAGCATCCTGATAAGCCGTTGCAAGCTTGAATAAAGCATCAGAATCCTGAGCATTTGCAGCTACTTGTTTTTTCAATGCTTCAATAGTAGGGTTAGTAGGTCCTTTGTCTGCTTCTGACTGAGAAACACCTCCTCCCCCTGCAATGTTTGCAAGTTCAAGATCCCACTTCATTGTTTCATCTTTTGCAGCTTTTGCAATAGCAACCTTCTGCTGAGATTCTGCCATTAAAGCAGCTTTTTTAGCGGCATCTTTTTCATCTTTTGCTAATCCGGCAGCAATAAGCCCCTGTAAACCTTGGTCAGCAGGCTGTATTCTTGTTTTCTCTGCCTGAGCAACAAAAGTATCCATGTTTTGTTTTGCATCTGCGTAATTCTTATCGGCATAAGACTGATAAGCTCTTAGTTTGAACTTGATAGGGTCTTCAATTTTATCAAAGATTTTATCAAGTACTACTTTAGAGTTCGCATAATCTTCGTTTGTGAAGTATAGTTTTGAAATCTCTAACTGAGTATATGGATCTTCATCAGCATATTTTGTATAGTTGATAAGATCTTGTGTCGCTTTTGCATTTTGCTGATATCTGATATCATAACCGGCTAATGCTTTATAAGCAGGAGCGTAAGTAGGGTCTACAGCAATAGCTTTATCAACACTTTCCTTAGCTTTCTGCCATACCTGAGCGGCCATCCATAAAGTTGCCATTCTTGTATAAACGGACGCTTTATTTTTAGCTAAAGGTAAAGCTTTATCATAAGCAGACATTGCCTCACCCGGAGCTCTTTTTAATCTGTAAGCATCTCCTAATGTATAATAGTAATGTGCAGGAACTCCTTTTTTCTCCGCTTTTTCAATAGCTTTATTCAAAAACTGAATAGCAAGATCAGGAGAGTTGTTCTTTTCAAATAAAGTCAAAGCTTCTGCTGCTCTAAACAATACTTCAGCATCTTTTTCTCTAGAATCACTTACTACTTTCTGAATTTCTGCAACAGCGCTTTTGTCACCCTTCCCTAATTTAACGGTAGCAAGACCGATCTTATTAAGATAACTTTTGCTGTCTGCAGCCAAACCTTTGTTAAAGCTTTCCGTTGCTTTCGCATAATCAGGTTCTCCTTGTTTTAAGAAAGTATTTCCTAAATAGAAGTAGTTTTCAGCAGTAGGCTCCTTAGCGATCATATCAGTGAAATTTGTTTTTGCCTGAGCAAACTTATCACTGTCTATACTGTTGATACCATCCTGCAATGTTTGTGCAGAGGCAAAACCGGTAAAAAATACCACGGCTGCTCCAAAAGCAATCTTCTTTACATTCATATTCATTATATCTTTCATTTTATATTTTCTAATAATTGAGTTATATTATACACAATTTTCAGACCAAAACACTATTTTCTGTAGGGGTAAATTGTGAATTTTAATGTTTTTTAACGCATTTGAACCTCTCTTTTATATACATTATAAGGTTGTAGCCCTTCTTTTTGTACAATTTTTTGTCCCAAATGAGTGCATGAAAATCTTATAAAGCCATTGGCAATATTAAAGTTACCTTCATTAATAAGGAAATAAAGTACTCTTGTAAATGGATACTCCATTGTACGAAGTCCTTCAAAATCGGCATTATATAACTTTCCTTTATATTTTACCGGGAGTACTTTAACCATTTCTCTAAGTTTTTCAGAAGTCTTATCATAAGGACGGCTAAATGTATTAAGCCCTATTACCCCAATTTTATCAGGATATTTTCCTAATTCTTCAATAATCTTCTGGTTCCCCGGAATAATGGAAAATTTGAGACTTTTAGGCTCTTTATTCAGCTTTTCTGCAACAAAGTTCAAATTACTGGAGTTTGTTCCGTCAAAAATAAATTCTTTATTGTCTGAAAGAAGTCCATCGCTAATCTCCTCCATAGAAATGCTTTCTTTTGGAGAGTCTTTAGGAACCACAAAAACCACTGCATCAGCAGCAAATTTGGAAGGAAGAAATTTTAAATCGGTTCTGTCTTCGTATGTTTTTATTTCCTCAGGTTTCAGGTTTCTGGACATTACCACCACCTTGGCATTACCGCTTAACAGTTCAAGAAGGCCTAAGTCTTCTTTTTTGTTTCTACTTTAATACGGGTTTCCGGGTAATTGATCATATAGCCATCGGCTAATGCTTCAGTAACGCTTTGAAAAGATTCGTCTGTAAAAATGGTAAGATCACCTTTATGATAAGATGGGGATTTCTCCTCTTTTTTGCAGCCTGCAAGCATCATTCCTAGTACAAAAACGACTGCAATCTTAAAACTATTCTTCATGTCTCGATTTTTTAATTTTGGAGATAGCCCTGTAAATCCTAAATACACCATATAGGATCAGTACTCCACCTAATGCATAAGCAATAGCAGGTTCCAAAATAGTAAAAAAGAATTTGTAGACAATGACTACAATTCCTAAAACGATATAAAACAATCCCGTAAGGAGGGATAACCAATTGAACATCATGTAACAAAAATACAAAAAAAATAAAAAGAGAAGCATATGCTTCTCTTTTTATTTATATTCTGAATAAATAAGTTTAATTATTCAAAGTTCATAGTAAATGGTACGCTATAGTAAGATCTAACGCTCTCCCCGTTTCTTTTCGCAGGAGTCCATTTTTTAAGTTTCTTAACTACACGAGCTGCTTCATTGTTAAAGTCGCTATTTGGAGATTTCTCTTCAATAACAACATTGGAAACAGTTCCGTCTTTTTCTACAACGAACTTAAGCTTAGCTTTAAGTGTACCTTCACCTCCTTCCATTAGAGAAGTATCGAAGTTATCTCCTAAGAACTTTCTCAATGAGCCCATACCTCCAGGATATTCTGCAGACTGGTCTACATCTTTGTAGATCTCGTTAGGATTATTGGCTTTCACTTCCACAGTACTAGCTTTAGTACCTGTAGATGGCGGCGGTGGCGGTGGTGTATAAGCCGGAGCTTTTACCCCCTCCTGATTATTCAAACCAGTTGTTGTTTCCAACTGCTTAGAAATCGGTGGTGGTGGAGTTTCAATTTTCGGAGCTTTTACAGGCTCAGGAACTACGTTCTGAATTACCTCAATTTTCTCCTCTTCTTTTGGAGGTGGAGGTGGTGGAGGTGGTTCTGCTTCTTTAGGCTGCTCTATAATCGGTTCTTCTTCCAGAATGTCTACTAGATCTGCCTTCACTTCTTGCTTAGGCGGAGCAGTAAGATTCTTGATCGTAAGATAGATGAACGGAGATAAAGCTGCCAAAAGGAATAAAGCTGTTCCGATGATAAAAGACTTTGTTAAAAGTCTCGGATACTGATGTCTAATATCATAGGCACCATATTCCTTGTTTCTATTTTCAAATACGATTTCGTCTAAAGTAAGATTCTGACCGTATACATTTTCATCTGCCATAGATTAGATATAACAATTTTATGGTTAAATTACTTTGTAGCAGCAGCTGGTGCAGCAGCACCTCCTACTTTTTTCTCATAAACAGCTTTCTCCCAAGGCTTCACATCGGTAACACCGTACTGCTCACTTTTGGTAATTGCCATTTCGTCAAGAATATCAACAAAGTTCTTATATACAGCATCGTCAGTTGGCTTAATGATCACGGTAAATTTCGTTTGATCTGCAGCTCTAGATTTTGCCTGCTGGATTACTTTTCTAATTCCTTCTCTATCAAGAGTAGTTTCCATTAAAGTTTGGTCATTCAAGGAAGTTGCATCCTGCTGGTGCCAAAAAACTCTATTGTCTTTTCCTAATAAGATAGAAATTGAGTTAGAAAGTTTAATTTCTGTTGGTGGAGGTTTAGGAGCATCTGGTTTTGGTTTAGCCGGAAGACCTAAGTCCATCACATTCGGTTTACTGAATGTAGTTGTGAACATAAAGAAGGTAATCAATAGAAAACCCAAGTCCACCATCGGAGTCATATCGACCCTGGTATTCTGCTTCTTGGAACGGACCTTGCCTCCCTTGCCGCCTTTTTCTTGTACTTGTACTTCTGCCATTTCTATCGATATTATTCGTTAGGTTTACCTTCTTGTGATGTAATCAACCAAAATTTAAGAAAATCAATATCTCTTAAACCCTCAAACAGGCCTTTAACTTTAGGGTACTGAGTTGTAACGTCACCTTTAATAGCTAACTTGTAGTCAGGATTAACGCTTAAACTTTCTTTTACCCAGTCAATTAACTGCTTATTTGTACTGTCCATAGGAATTCCTGTAGGACTCTTATAATTTTTCTGCTCATCTGCAGGCATATCCAAATAACCTTTAAGCTGGTTCATTGGAACTCCAATTGCCTGAACTTTCTGGAAAGCAGCTTTTTGGTTGTTGTCAAAAGTAATACCATACTTTTGTCCCATTTTATCCAAAAGAGCAACTCTTTCTGATGCATTTTCTACTGGTTGGAAATAAAATTTTCCATCCGGAGTAGCGTTGATAGTCATTAAACTAGCATCAGGAAGTAATTTTTCCGAAATTGAAGATGGCGGTTTGATCTGCTCCACGTCAGGTTTCTTAAACTGAGTGGTCAAGATAAAGAACGTAAGAAGTAGGAACGCAACGTCACACATTGCGGTCATGTCCGTTACTACTCCATGTCTTTTAGGTTTGACTCTCGCCATTATTATAAAATATTTTTAATTAAACTTCTTTTAATTGCTAATGCAAATACCTTGCTAATTCTTAGTTGAATTCAGCGAAAGACTGCTGGATACTCATAGAGATCTCGTCGATCTTGTAAGTTAATCCGTCAATCTTAGAAGTAAAGAAGTTATAAAGAATAATAGCGATAGCTGAAGTACCAATACCTAATGCAGTGTTAATCAAAGCTTCAGAGATACCTGTAGATAGAGCTGCAGCATCTGGAGTACCACCTCCTGAACCTAATGCAAAGAACGCCTTAATCATCCCGATTACCGTTCCAAGTAGTGCGATCAATGTTGCAACAGTACCTAGAGTAGAAAGGATCATCATGTTTTTCTCAAGCATTGGCATCTCAAGAGTTGTAGCTTCTTCGATAGCTTTGTTAAGCGCTACCATTTTCTGCTCTTTATTTAATGTATTATCGTGAGAAAGTGCTTTGTAAGTAGTAAGACCTTCTTTTACTACGTTACCTACAGAACCTTGTTGTCTGTCACATTCTTCGATAGCTTCGTCAATTTTGTTTTGGTTTAGTAAGCTTCTTACTTGTACAACGAAGTTGTCTAAGTTTCCTTTTCCGGCAGCTTTACCAAGAACGAAATATCTTTCAAAAGAGAAAACAATTACAGTAATCATGAAAGTAATCAAGATTGGTACAATAACCCCTCCTTTGTAGATAATACCTAAAAACGATTCTGGATGAATGTCTTTTCCTTCAATGTCTGAAAAAGCTACAGACCCACTTCCTAGTTTATCTGCATCTTTAAAGTTTCCTGGGCTACCAAGAACGAATAAATAAATACATATCCCTATAGCAAATAGAATAGGAATAATAACAGCTGGATTTAAACCTCCTGCCTTTCTAGCAACTACTTGCTCATCATTTTTTGAAACATTCATTTCCATATTTAACTAAATTATATTGTTTTAAAATTTTACAGGGTGTAAATTAAAGGCAAAATTAATTAAAATGCAAGAGTCTTAATTAAACATTTTGCTTTTTTTTGATAAAGAAATTTTAATACGATTCCGATATAATAATTATTTTAAAATATTTTATTTATTTTTCCCAAATTTAACATTTGAGTTAAAAAATCAAAAAAATAAGACACCCATTTTTTTTAATTTCCCAATGTTAATTTTCTTTTAAATTACGATATTCACAATACGGTGAGGAACTACAATGATTTTTTTAGGGGTTTTACCCTCCAAAATCTGCTGCATTTTTTCACTTGAAATCACCAAATCCTCTACTTCCTTGGCTGAGAATTGAGCTGAAAGCGAAATTTTGAACTTCATTTTGCCATTTACGCTTACCGGATACTCAATTTCGTCTTCAATCAGATAATCTTCATTCAACACCGGAAATTTCTCAAACTCAATTGAGGTATCGTTCCCCAGCATACTCCAAAGCTCTTCACAAATATGAGGTGCATACGGAGAGATGATAACGGCTAGTGGTTCTAAAATATTGCGTTTGTTACATTTTAATTTCTGAAGCTCGTTCACAGCAATCATAAATGATGATACTGAGGTATTGAAAGAGAAATTTTCAATATCATAAACCACCTTCTTTATTAAGGTATGTAAAACTTTATATTCTGCTTTTGTAGGTTCTTCATCAGAAACTTCAAATACTTCTCCGTTGAAATACAGGTTCCAGAATTTTTTAAGGAAACCATATACTCCACTTAATCCCTGAGTATTCCAAGGCTTGGATTGCTCCAATGGTCCCAGAAACATTTCATATAGTCTTAAACCGTCTGCTCCGTATTCTTCACAGATAACATCAGGATTGACTACATTATATTTGGACTTGGACATTTTCTCTACTTCACGGTCTGTGATGTATTTATCATCTTCTAAAATAAATTCTGCGTCAGCATAATCCGGTCTCCATGCTTTGAATGCTTCAGTATCCAATTCATCTGAGGTTCCTTTTAATAAGGATACATCTACATGAATCTGCTGAGTCTTGTATTCGCTTGCTAAGTTTTTAGACACATATTTATTGGTACCTTCAACTCTGTATACAAATGCACTCATTCCTAAAATCATCCCTTGGTTGATCAACTTCTGGAAAGGCTCGTCATGATTAATATAGCCACGGTCTTTCATAAACATATTCCAGAAACGGGAATATAACAGGTGGCCGGTTGCATGCTCGCTTCCCCCGATATAAAGATCTACCTGTCCCCAATAATCTGAAATGTTCTTTGCACAGAATTCTCCATTATTATGAGGGTCCATATATCTAAGGAAATACCATGAGCTTCCAGCCCATCCTGGCATTGTAGATAGTTCTAACGGGAAGACTGTTTGATCATCAATTAAATCTGTAGAAACCACTTTCTGATTAACCTCATCCCACGCAAATACTTTTGCATTTCCTAATGGTGGATCTCCGTCTTCTGTTGGTAAATATTTTTCAACTTCAGGAAGTTCTAATGGTAAAGCAGAAACTGGCAATGTGTAAGGCATTCCATCCTTATAATATATAGGAACGGGCTCTCCCCAATAACGCTGTCTTGAGAAAATTGCATCACGCTGTCTGTAATTTGTTGTTCCGTGACCGATTCCTTTAGTTTCAATTTCCGAAATCATTTTTGATTTCGCATCATTATAATTCAGTCCGTTTAGGAAATCTGAGTTTACACAAACTGAATCTTTAGAATCAAAAGCTTTTTCCTGAACGTCTTCTTCTGTTTCAACTACTTTTTTAATTTCTAAATTAAATTTCTTCGCAAATCTGTGATCACGTTCATCATGTGCAGGAACAGCCATTACAGCTCCTGTACCATACCCCATCAATACATAATCTGAAATATAGATCGGCATTTTTGCTCCACTGAAAGGATTAACTGCATAACTTCCGGTGAAAGCTCCGCTCACGTTTTTCACGTCAGACATTCTGTCTCTTTCTGTTTTCTTGGAAGTTTCTTCTATATAGGTATCTACTTCTGCTTTCTGAGCGTCTGTAGTAATGGTTTCCACTAAAGGATTTTCAGGAGCCAATACCATAAAGGTTGCTCCAAAAATGGTATCAGGTCTTGTAGTGAAGACTTCTACGATTTCGTCATGGCCATCTACCTGAAACTCAACCTGAGCTCCCTGAGATTTTCCGATCCAGTATTCCTGAGAATCTTTCAACGGCTGTGGCCAGTCTAATGCAGCAAGTCCCTGTAGCAGTCTTTCAGAGTATGCAGAGATTCTCATACTCCACTGCATCATTTTCTTCTGAAATACAGGAAACCCTCCTCTTTCGGATTTTCCGTCTTTTATTTCGTCGTTTGCCAATACAGTTCCCAACGCAGGACACCAGTTCACGGTGGTCTCTGCTCTGTAAGAAAGACGATAGTTTAACAGGATATCTTCTTTATCAAGATCTGAAGCACTTTTCCATTCTTCTGCAGTAAAGGTAAGTTCGTCATTCTGATTGGCATTTAAACCTTCTGTTCCTTTTTCTTCAAAATGCTGAATCAGGGTATCTATAGCTTCTGCCTTATCTGTATCTTTATTATACCAGGAATGGTACAGCTGGATAAAGATCCACTGTGTCCATTTATAGTAAGAGGCATCTGAAGTTCTCAATTCTCTGCTCCAGTCGAATGAGAATCCGATCTTTTTTAATTGCTCCTCGTATCTGTTGATATTCTGTTCTGTAGTGATTGCCGGATGCTGTCCTGTCTGGATCGCATACTGCTCAGCAGGAAGTCCGAAACTGTCATAACCAACCGGGTGAAGCACATTAAACCCCTGATGTCTTTTGTATCTCGCATAGATATCTGATGCAATATACCCGAGTGGGTGACCTACATGCAGCCCGGCTCCTGATGGATATGGAAACATATCGAGTACATAAAACTTGGGTTTATCTGTGTTATCGGAGGTTTTATAGGTTTGATTTTCCTCCCAGTACTTCTGCCACTTTTTTTCTATCTGCTGATGATCGTAAAACACTTTTGTATAGGTTATATGTTAGACTTTAAATATTCAATAATTCTTTTCTTTTTAACAAGATTCACAAAAATAATGATTTTAAAGCAAATAAAAATTTAATTTACAATGAATTGTAAATCTCTGCACAACAAAAAAATCTCATCCGGAGATGAGATCTGTTTTTTATCGTGAAGTATCCTGCTATTACTGAGTAATTCTCTGGAAAGTATAAGTTCTTGTCTGAAATATAGTAGGATCCTGAGTTTCTTCTCTTACAGCAAGGTTAAGAGTGGTATCATCTAACGTTACAACCTTTGCATTTACTGGCTCTACCACACCCTGAATTTTCATCTGAACGGTTTTTGCGTCCTTGTCATAAGTATAGTTGAATTTTATATCTGATAAAATAGCACACTGTCCAGGTGTAGCAGTATCTCCCCAGTTTGTTCTTGTCCCTTTGGATTCTACGCTGAACCACCATCTGGATTGCTTTTGGCAGTCTGTATACGTAATTGTATTAGAAACCGGATCTTCGCCAACCTCCACAGTAGTAACCACTTCTTTTAATGGTCGCCACGACCCAACTAACGGAGATTCTCTGACAGTATCACTCTCAACAGTACATCCTGTAGCTGCAAACAATGACAATCCTGCAAATAGTAATGCTAATTTCTTCATAGATCATTTTTTTCAAGCGCTAAAATTATAATTTTTTTGATTTATATTACTATTTTTTGTGAAAAATTATTTTATCAATCATTATTTATACATATTTTGAAACGTCAGGGCTTAATATTCCTCTTATTTAACAAATATTGAGCGCCCGGAATTATCTCTATTCTATTAAAAAAGCTATTTTTGTAAGAAAAATACAAATGCAGGATATAACGAAAAACAATTTTGATTTCATACGTGTTCTCCTTGCTTTCATTGTGTTTGTAGGACACCTGGGAGCGCTAAGTCAATCTGACCAGCTTCATATATTAACATACAGTCCGGTAGAGGTTGCTGTTTTTGCGTTTTTCATTGTAAGTGGTTTTTTAATTGCGAGAAGCTATGAAAGGTCTTCCAGTTTAAAGAGCTATGCTAAAAAAAGATTCAACAGGATTCTTCCTGCTTATTTATTGGTTGTATTTCTCTGCACTATACTGCTGAGCCTGGTCAGCACCCTCTCATTTTCAGAATATTTTGGCAACACTGAGGTTTATAAATATTGGTTCTGGAATTCAATTTTCATGAATTTCAAAGCTCCCTGGCTTCCTGGCGTATTTGGTAATCAGGCTGTAAATGGAGCTTTGTGGACACTAAAAATAGAAATGTGTTTTTACTTTGCTGTTCCTCTGATCTTTTTACTGTTTGGAAAAAACAATAAATACAGAAACATCAGTCTGATTGTACTGTACTTCCTTTCGCTGGTTTTCCTTAATTATTTTGAAATGACCGGCAGGGCTGCTATTTCAAGACAGTTACCCGGATCATTATGTTATTTCATTGGCGGAATGTTGCTTTACTTTAATTTTGATAAATTCATCAAGTACAAAAATCAGCTTTTCATTATCGCCATGATTACGGTATGGATAGATCTTTTTTTCAAAATAAAACTATTCTCCCCTATCATGATAAGCATCATCGTTTTATATATTGCTTATTCTTTTAAGTTTCTGAATAATTTTGGAAAATATGGAGATTTCACCTACGGAATTTATATATTCCATTTCCCTATCATAAGGGTATTTCAGACTTTAGGGCTGTTTGAAGATTACAATCCTTATGTGATGAGTCTGGTTTGTATGTTCGTAGTAATTGGGGTTGGAATTTCCTCATGGCATCTTTATGAAAAAAGATTTTTATAAATTTACAGATATTAATTACACAAATGAAAGATCTGGTCTCCATCATCACACCCTGCTATAATTCTGCAGAATTTATAGAGGAAACAATACAATCTGTTCTTAACCAAACCTACGAAAACTGGGAATGGCTGATCACTGACGACCTTTCTAAAGACAACACTGTAGAAATCATTAGAAAATATAGTGATCCGAGAATAAAATTACAGGTTCTGGAGAAAAACGGAGGCGCTGGAAATGCTAGAAACAACAGTCTTGAAAGAGCACAGGGAAGGTATATCGCTTTTCTTGACTCTGATGACTTTTGGTATCCCGAATATATTGAAACCATGACCGGTTATATGCAGGAAAATAATGCAGAGCTTGTTTACTGTAATTATTCAAGATGTAATGAGGAGCTTCAACCGATATTGAAAGACTTTTTGGCTGACAAGGTAGTTACCTTTTCCAATCTGTTAAAAACCTGCCGCCTGGCACCCGTATCTACAATGTATGATACTAAAAGAGCAGGTAAATTTCTATTTCCTGTAAAAAGCAAACGTGAAGATCATGTCATGTGGTTGAATCTTTTAAAAGTAATTCCTGAAGGAATACCTTTAAATAAGACCTTGGCAAAGTACAGAATGCGGGAAAACAGTGTTTCAAGAAACAAAAAAAATATCATCAAGGACCAGTATCTTGTGTATAAGGATTTCATGGGATTTTCAACAGTTACGTCACTGTATTACACAGCCAACTGGGCGTTAAACGGATTTCTGAAATATTCAAAAATTTTCAATTAATGGAGTATTCAAAAGAATTTAAAGCAGCCTTAAGCGCTTTTTCAAGTAATGATAAAGATAAGCTTATTTTCAGACTGCTTAGAAAAGACAAGTTATTGTCCAAAAAGCTGTATTTCGAACTTATCGATCCTGAAACAACCGATGATAAAAGAAATGCAATGGAAGAGCAGGTAGAGGAAAAAATTCTTTTAGCCTCAAAGTATATTGGAAATACCCAATATTTCCTTAGTACCATTAGGGGTATAAGTGCCGAAATTACAGAACATGTAAAAATAACTACGGATAAATTCGGGGAAGTATCACTGACACTTATTCTGATCAACAGGATTCTGGAGTACAACGATGACCTCAGCAGACAACGTTTTGATAATGTATACAAACTTTATATTTATATCATTAATAAAGTATTCAAATCTTTGATTTTAATTAAAAAACTGGATGAAGATTACTGGATAGAAATTGATGAATACCTACGGGACACTCAAAACAAAATCTTTGAAAATCATTATCTTCAAAAACTTTGCATCAATAACGGGCTTGACTTTAATTGGCTTGAATGTGAGAAAATTCCTGAAAATATCGATCAGGTTGTGAAAGAAATCAAAAGCCAGGGATTCCTAAGATAAAATTTTCTGCAAAATCATGGCTGTGGAGTCAGGCTTCTCATCAACGAATCGGTAAGCGTTTTGGGACATCTCTGTAAGTTCCTCCTGATTATCTTTATTCGCCAGAAACAGAATAAATTCTACAGCCTCAGATTCTTCACCGAAAGACTGTCCTCCTGCTGCTGCAATCAGATCATCCGCCTCCGGGTTTTTCTTGTACTGATTTCCAAAAATAACGGGAACACCAAAAGTGGCAGCTTCAAGAATATTATGCAGTCCTGCGTCATGAAAACCTCCTCCTACTACTGCAATATCTGCATAAGAATAGAGTTTTGACAACAAGCCTATGCTATCTATGATTAAAAGTCTGGAATCAAAGTTGGTGTGCTGATCTTGTTCTATCTCACTATAAAGTAAAGCTTCAGGAAATATATTTTTTAAGTGCGCTATCCTTTTCAGGTCATGAGGAGCTATGATCAGTTTCAGAGTATTATTCTTTTGTGAAAGTCTTTCTGCTATTTTCTCTTCCGCCTGCCAGGAGCTTCCAAAAACAATGGCTTTATTTTCCCCAATAAAATCAGCAATATTAGCCACATAATTATCACGTTTCCGAAGCTGTTTTACTCTGTCAAACCTTGTATCTCCCGTTACAGAAGACTGCATAAGCCCTACACTTTTAGCTAAGGCAAGAGAAATTGGGGTCTGATGAAAGAACCAGTCGACATTTCTTTGAAGCTGTTTTACAAACCATTTCCCATATGATGTAAAAAAAGACTGTCTTTCGTAGAATAGTGCAGAAATTACATAGATCTTGGTATTTCTGTTTTTCAGTTCGTTCAGCAGATTATACCAATAATCATACTTAACCGTAAAAAATAGTTTAACATCAAAAGATGAGACAAAGTCTTCTACTGTATTTTTTTTATCAAAAGGAAGATAACAGATAACATCTGCTATATGCTTCTTTATAACAACATTTTCATAACCGGACGGCGAAAAGAAAGTCACAAGAATTTTATGATCAGGCAGATTTTCTTTAAGTTTTTCTAAAACAGGCAGTCCCTGCTCATATTCACCTAAGCTTGCCGCATGCATCCAGATCACTTTATCTGTTTTTGAAAATGCAGACCTTACTTTATGTAAAGATTCCTTTCTTCCTTCAACTCCTCTTTTAGTTTTATCATTAAACAAAGAAAAAACTTTCATCCCGAAAGTAAGAAGGCTGATAAATATGTTGTAAAGTAGTTTCAATTTTAATTTGATTTAATCGTCAGATTTCTTTATTATCCCTTCCTTGATAGATTTTACAAGTCCTACTCCTATCACAGCGAACATTAATGCCAAAATAAAGAAGATAGCACTGCTAAGTTCAGTTTGTTTGCCCTCTGCAATACGAACGCTCTCTACGATGATATCCAAAAACAAGAGCATCACAGGAAGCTGCAGTGAAAACATATATAACTCCAGTTTTTCTTTGTTACGGAAACTTCTGGGTACATTCACTAAAGGAGAGTTTGGGTTTCTTGATATCCCGAAAAAGAGTAAGGAAATAAAAGCAGCTATACATGGAAGAATCCAAATCATTGCTTTTTCGGATTCACCGTCTACTTTTCCATAGAAATCAAAATGGCTGGGTATTATATGTGGTAGTCCTGCATATTTAATTCCTGTAAACCCCCAAATTACTATAAGCAAAAGAGTATTTACAATTAATAGTATGCCAGACAATTTCATGTTTTAAATAACGCTTTTAAGGACTCTCAGTTTGTGAGTATGTTTATTCAATTCTTTATTGAAAATTCCCGTAGAGTCCAGAGTGTCTATTCTCACTTTTCCTGACGCATGGATGATCTTCTGATTTTCAAGCATAATTCCTACGTGAATAATTTTCCCTTCTTCATTTTCAAAGAAAGCAAGATCTCCAGGCTGCGTTTCTTCTATAAAGGTAAGTGCTTCTCCCACCTCAGCCTGCTGGGAGGCATCTCTGGGAATCTTTATATCATGAACTTTATAGACCAATTGGGTAAAACCTGAACAGTCTACGGCAAAGAAACTTTTCCCTCCCCATAGGTAAGGTACATTAAGGAATTCTCTTGCCGTAAGCGCTATACTTTCCCGTACATCGTGGCTTCTTCTTGAGGCAACCACAGAAAATTCTACTTCGGAACCTATAGACAGTAACGTTTTCCCATCATTCATCAATACAGAAGAAAAATCTTCAGTTACGACCGTAACTTTTCTGTTAGCAAGTTCCTGATCGGTAACCGTTCTGATCTGTTTGGTATCTATCCACCCTTCATAGCCGTCATAGTGCATTTTTATTTTGGTCCAGTTTTTATTAACCTCCAAAATATCTGCACTTTCTCCAAACAATATTTCTGTAACAATTTCTGCCCTGTCAGAACCTTCTGCACGGACTGGCGCTACTGTAACAATACAAATTCCTTTATTCATTTTATTCTTTTAGAAATTAGGACATTTAGAGATTTAGAAATTATGCTGCCTTCTTCAATCTCTATATCTCTTAATTATTTTCTTCTCAGAAAATTCACCCCGTCACGCAAAGGTAAAATAAGATTTTCAAAATCTTCGTCTTTTGCGGCTAAATCGTTTAATTCTTTAATAGACTGTGTAGATTTCATTTTTGGTTCTTCTTCCAGTACTTTTCCATACCAAAGAACGTTGTCAAACATAACAACAGATCCTGATCTGGTGTGAGGTTTTATAAGTCGGAAATATTCTGCATAATTTTCTTTGTCAGCATCTACAAAAATAAGGTCGTAAACCTCATCTGTTTCCTTTAAAAATGTTTTAGCATCCTGAAGTTTGAAATCAATCTGATCAGCATACTCACTCGTATCAAAATATTTTTTTGGAAGATAAGCGAGATCTTCATTCACGTCCAATGTTGTAATTTTCCCTTCTTTACTTAATCCTGAAGCCAGACAGAGCGTGGCATATCCTGTAAAAGTTCCTATTTCAAGGACATTCTTTGGCTGCAGCATTTGAGAAATTATAGTGAGAAGCCTACCCTGCTGATACCCTGATATCATATGAGGCTGTGTTGTTTTCTGATAAGTCTCTCTTCTCAGTTTTTTCAGAATTTCCGATTCCGAAGAAGCGTGTGCTTCCAAATATCTGTCCATTTCAGGATTCTTTTCTTCAAAAAAACTCATAAAATTTTATTTAAACAAATTTAAGAATTTTAAAACTTTTTTTAAAACCCTTATTTCCGTTGAGTATAAGATAAAAAAAAAGAGAGAAATTAATCCCTCTTTGTCTTTATATCTTCTGTCTTCGATGTTGATGCAGAGAAAATATTTAATAGGCTATACAATACTGTCCTGGTGAACCACATACCCATCCCGGACAGCAATCACTGGTTCTCTGGCAAATTATCTGTGGATTACACCACACTTCTGCACCTTTTACATTTTTCATTTCTCCTCTTGAAAGTTTTTTAGAATTTTTCATAATTATTTTGGTTTAGTATTAATTTCCTACTCTTTAAGATTTTCGGACACCTCTTTAATTTATCTCTCTAAAAAGAGATTTAAATATACAATTATTTTTTTAACCCAAATAATAGAATTACTATAAGTTATTCATAATTTACCACTTACACATTGATTAAATGAACCAAACAAGCACCATTACGCTAATTTAATATCTCTGTACAACTATTAAAATCCTGAATATCCGAATGAATTTGATGATTTCTGAGTGTCATTTTTCGACCTAAAAAAAACCGTATAGTGATCAATCCTAGGGAAAAGCCCATATAAAATACCGGAAAAATACGGATACTATTTTCTAGAGATTAGTTATATGTTTGCAAAGAGAATAACGGGTAAAAACACTAAGAGAAAGTAAAATGATTACAGGAGAGACACAAACTAACCATGAGAATCAAAAAACCGTACTACCTAACAGTAAAACGGATTCTTCTGTAAAAAAATCTAAGGCTGAAATATCCAATTCATTTCTACAAAGAATTATTTCGCTCTTGAAAAAAGAAGAATTAATTTGATTAAAAAATAAGTCCCGGCCTCCTTCGGGATTTATTTTATTTTAATGCCCATCAAGGGTAAACAATTTTTCTAAAAAATATTCTGGCGGGCAGTAAAGCTCAAATCCACATAAATTCTTCATTACTTATCTTGTTTCTGAAATAGGTAAAGTAATTTGATATATTCTTAAATAATGGGGACATTGAATTGACCTTACTTTAGCCCATAAAAAAATACAGCACGAAATATGAACATAAAAACTTCCTGTCTTCACTGCCGGAAACAAAAAAACTGCCTCATCTCTGAGACAGTTTTTGTTATTTATATAATTCGATGATTATTTTTTTGGAGCGATATCCATCAATTTCATAAACTCATCCAGTTTAGGCATAATGATGATTTCTGTTCTTCTGTTTTCTGCTCTTCCTGAAACGCTCATATTAGTCGCTTTAGGGTTATATTCAGAACGTCCACCTGCTGTAATTCTTGCAGGGTCCACTCCAAACTGAGTCTGAAGAACTTTAGCTACCGAAGTTCCTCTTAATGCTGAAAGATCCCAGTTATCTCTTGGCAGATTAGGAGAACTTAATGGAGCATTATCTGTATTACCTTCGATCAATACTGAATACTTATCATAATCATTGATTACTTTAGCCACTTTACCAAGTACTTCCTGAGCAGCTGGCAAGATGTTGTAATCACCTGTTTTGTATAACATTTTATCAGAAAGAGAGATCATTACTACTCCTTTCAATACTTTTACCTGTACATCCTGATCTGACATATTATCCAAAGATCTTTTCAGCTTATTAGATAATGCAAGGTTCAGACTGTCATTTTTAGCGTTGTTTGAAATCAACTGCTTAATATATGAATTGGATGCATTGATCTCACCTACCAGTTTATCAATATTAGAAGAGCTCTTACCTGTATTGGACAGACACGCATCAAGTGATGACTTCAAAGCATCATGCTGGCTTTTCAATAGATTGTTCTCACCTGTCAATGCAGAGTTTTGAGATTTTAAATCCTGAATTTCTCTTTGTCTTTCACCAATATTTTCAATACACTGCTTATAGTTTGTGCTTAAAGCATCGTACTGCTTCTTGCTGATACAAGACGTCATTCCCAGTGCCATTGCAGAAACTGCTAAAATTTTTAAAATCTTCATAAGTAAACTTTTTTAAAGAACTCAAAGTTAGGGAAATTCAATTGAATTATATCGGTTATCTTTGCATAAAAGAAATTCTCAACAAATATGTTGAAAAAATCAACCTTCATCTACCAATTAGAAAATCTCGTCTATCAGCCTGGCACTCACACTTATCTTTTGGCAGTGAGCGGAGGGGCAGACTCTATGGTCTTAGCCAGTTTATTCAGCGATTTAAGAGACTTTTCACAGGATTTGGAACCGGAATTCCAGATCGCTCACATTAACTACAAACTGCGAGGCAATGATTCAGATCTGGATCAGAAAGTCGTACAGGATTTTTGTGAGAAAAATCATATAAAATTCCACCTGTATGAAGTTTCGGAAAAGGATCAAAAACCTGAAAATTCTATTCAGCTTTGGGCAAGAGAGCTGCGTTATCGATTCTTTAGAGAGATTCAGGAAAAAGAAAAACTTAAGTTTCTTGTTACTGCTCATCATCTGAATGATCAATTGGAAACCTTTATCATTAATCTTTCTAAAGCAGCAGGCATCAATGGGCTGAGTGGCATTCCTTCCAATGATAATAACACCTTGCGTCCGCTTTTATCATTTTCAAAAAAAGAAATTTACCGGTTTGCTGAGGAAAACAATATTGAATTCCGGGAAGATCTTTCGAATAAAAAAAGCGACTATTTAAGAAATAAAATCAGAAATGAAATTGTTCCCACATTGATGGAAACCAATGACCATTTTCTCGAGAACTTCAAAAAGAGTTCTTTTTACCTGAATCAGGCTAAGGATTTTGTTCAACAACAGATTGAGAAAATAGAAAATACGCTTACACTATTTAACCCGGAGTATAAAATCTTATCAAAGGAAAAGCTGGATCAGGAAAGCGATTTTGTAAAGTTTGAAATTTTAAAAAAATACGGTTTCACCCAGGAAGAAGAGATCCCTAAAATTTTTAAAGCTGAGAATAACAGTTCTTTTTTTTCAAAAGAATACCAACTGACCGTTAATCGTGATGAGTTAATATTCATTGATAGAAGTAAAAAGCAGGCTATCGGCACCAAAGAGATCGTGATTGACCATTTTGATTTCAAACAAAACCGGATGAGTATCAATTTCGTAGATACTATTGGAAACATTGATGGAATCAATAAGGCTTTTGAATGGGAGTTTGATGCTGAAAAACTTCATTTCCCACTTAGTTTGAGAAAGCAAGAAGACGGTGATGAATTTTATCCGATGGGGTTTTCGGGGAAAAAGAAAGTTTCTAAGTTTTTTAGGGACGAAAAATTATCTATTTTAGCGAGGCAAAAAACTTGGATACTGACTGACAGTAACAATTCCGTACTTGGAATCATTCCTTTCAGACAAGACAGAAGATATGCAACAAATGAAAAGACCAAATGGAGTCTTAAAATTTTTAATAAAATGAACAATGAAATTTAGAAATTGGTTTTTATTAATTCTACTATTTTTAGCAACAGGAATTAATGCACAGATAAAAAATCCTGTAAAGTTTAAATTTACTGTCAACGATCTTGGTAACAACCAATACGAAGCGGTTTTGAATGCTACCATGGAAAGCGGCTGGCATATTTACTCTAAGGACTTACCGGAAGATACGGGAATTCCAACCGAATATAAGGTTTCAGGAAAAAATATTGAACTGATCGGAAAGTTTACGGAAACGGGTAAAAAGCATGAAGAGTTTTCCGAAGCTTTTGGAGGAACCATTGTTTTCTACTCCAATACAGCTGGGTTTAAGCAAAAATTCAAATTAAAAGATCCAACAAAACCTGCTGATGTTATTTCTGAAATTACCTATCAGACTTGCGACGACAGAGTTTGCCTTGCCCCAAATACTTTAGAGTTCAATCAAAAAGTGACTCCAAAAGGAGCAACAGAAGAAGAAGTTGCCCCTGAAAAAATGGCAAAAGATTCAGCAAAATCTGTAGAAATGGTTAGCGAAACGCCTTCTAAGAAAGAAATGACCATTGCCGAAACGTCAATGCTGGATCCTAAGCAGTTAAAAATTAAAACATTAGATTTCAAAAATCCATTAACAGACTGTGGAATTGCAACACCTAAAATGGATGAAAACTACTGGACGTATCTGTTTTTAGGATTTATTGGCGGCTTAATTGCTTTACTGACACCTTGTGTTTTTCCAATGATCCCTTTAACGGTTTCATTTTTCACAAAGGGTAACAAAAACAAAGCAAAAGGAAAGCGAGATGCTATTATATATGGATTTTTCATCCTTCTTATTTTCATCTTACTAAGTATTCCTTTCCATATTATTGACGGAATTGCAGGAAATATCTTCAACGAAATTTCTACAAGTGTATGGCTTAATATTGCATTCTTTATTATATTCATCTTCTTTGCAGGAAGCTTCTTTGGGTATTATGATATTACCTTACCAAGCTCTATTGCCAATAAGTCTTCAAGAGCTGAAGAAGCCGGTGGTATCATTGGTATATTCTTCATGGCACTTACTCTGGTAATTGTATCTTTCTCATGTACGGGTCCTATTTTAGGAAGTTTATTAGGAAGTGCAGTAACAGGATCATCCAATGTTCCTATGTTATTAACATTTGCACTGGCTGGGTTTGGATTGGCATGGGCTATTGTTTTCGGATTATTAGCTTTATTCCCTCAGGCATTACAAAGTCTTCCGAAATCTGGAGGCTGGATGAATACCGTGAAAGTAGTTTTAGGGTTCGTAGAATTGGCTTTAGCATTAAAATTCTTATCTAAGGCAGATCTTGTATCTAAGACATTCTTGTTAAAACGAGAGCTTTTCATTGCGATCTGGATTATTATCGCACTGGGATTAGCTTTATATCTATTAGGATTTATCAGATTCCCGCATGATGATAAGAAGCCTAAAATTTCTATGTCAAGAAAAATATTAGGGGTATTGGGAATCGGTTTTGTGGTGTATCTTATACAGGGTTTGATTCCATCTGAACGTCCGAAGCTTCAGCTTTTAAGTGGTATTTTACCTCCACTTAATGTAAGTTATTTTCATGATGAAAAAGACGGAATTTTGGGAATGCATCCTGAACATGATTTTTTCAAAGCCATAGAAATTGCGAAAAAGGAGAACAAACCTATCTTAATTGACTTTACAGGATATGGATGTGAAAACTGTAGAAAAATGGAAGAGTTCGTATGGAGTGAGCCGGATATTTTACCTATTCTCCAGAATGATGTTGTACTGGCATCGCTTTATGTAGACGATAAAGAAGAGCTTCCTGAGGATCAAAAAACTAAAATTGACCTTGGAGAAGGGCAGGTAAAAAAAGTAAAAACAATAGGTGACAGATGGAGCTTATTCCAGCAGGTTAACTTTAACAATAATTCGCAGCCTCATTATGTTTTAATTACTCCTGACGGTAAGGTAATCAACAACCCTGTTTCAGGCTATATGCCAAAAGAGGATTTTAAGAAATTCCTGGAATGCGGAGTTAATTACTTCAAGAATAATAAATAGATTGTAATCAATATAATTTCAGCCTTATCAGTAAATTGATAAGGCTTTTTTAATACATTGATTTTAACAGGATTTAAGTAAAATACAATAATTAAATTTGAAATTTATTATCAATTTACATGTTTAGGTATAAACTTTGTATCAATTCATCAAAACACCGATCGGCTTTTTAAAGTTTTCATCAAATACCGTTTAACATTTTAAAGTATTAATTATGGCTGAAGTAATCGCACAAGAAAAACAGAGCGGCAAGCAAAAGAAAAAATTGATCAGAGTAGATATGACTCCTATGGTAGATTTAGGATTTCTGCTTATCACTTTCTTCATGTTCACGACCAATTTTACAAAACCTAATGTAATGGACCTTGGACTACCGGCAAAAGACCCTAATCCCAATCCCAGAAAAACACCAGTGATTGGGGATAAAAATCAAGTTACCTTCATTCTTGGTAAAGACAACAGGGTGTTTTATCATCAAAGCAACCAGAAAGACCTGAACGCAGGCAACCTAAAAGAAACTGATTTTAGTGGAATAAAAATTTCAAAAATCATTTCTGAAGCTTATAAAAACGCTCCGAGTCCTGAAAACTTCACGGTGATCGTGAAGCCGACAGATGAAGCCAACTACAAAAACTTTGTAGATATGCTGGATAATCTCGCTATTGCTAAAAAAGAGCGCTATGGTGTTACTGACATCAAGCCCTGGGAAACAAAAATTTATAAAGAGTTAGTTCAATAAAGAGAAGGCTGTTTCAGTAATGAGACAGCCTTTTTGATGCAGTTTAAGATATTCATCGGGAATAATTCAACAGACAATTCTGATGCTGCTGATAGTCTTGAAGCTTTTGATAATCATAAAAAAGATTATCATTTCAAATAGATTACGGGTGGCCAAATATTCCTCTTTTTTGTTTAAATTTGAATAGGCAATCGATCAGGAATTAATTTCTTGATTATTGCTGCTTTATTTTAACCTTCTATAATTTGGAATCATGCTGAACTTTGAGAGAAAAGGAAATGGAAAAGAAACTCTGGTACTACTTCACGGTTTTATGGAAAACCTGTCTATCTGGAATGATATGGAGCCCCATCTTTCTAAAGATTTTTCATTGTTAAAAATTGATCTTCCAGGTCATGGGCAGTCCGAAACCCTAGGCGAAGTTCACACTATGGAACTTATGGCAGATGAAGTAAAAAAAGTTTTGGATAACCAGAATGTAAAGAATATACATCTTCTGGGACATTCCATGGGCGGCTATACTTCATTGGCATTTGCTGAAAAGTATCCTGATTCTTTAAAAAGCTTGACGTTATTTTTCTCTACTTATTTTGCAGATGATGAAGAGAAAAAACAACAGCGCGTTAAAAGCTACAGAATCATCAGGGATGCTTTTGCCCATTATGCCAGAGTGGGAGTACCTAATCTATTCAATCCTAATGAAAGAGATATTCTGGAAGGAAAAATTGAAACGGCGCTGGAAACAGCACTTGCCACTAATAATCTTGGGGCTCTGGCCTGTGTAAAAGGGATGGTGGAGAGAACGGACAAGAAGCATATTATTCAAAATCTGGAAGCCAAAATCTTAGTATTGGCAGGAAAACATGATAATGCTGTAAAAACAGATATCATGATCAAAAACCTTCCGGACAGAACCAATATAAAATCTTATATACTGGACTGCGGGCATAACGGACATTGGGAGAAACCAGTGATCTGTGCAGAAATAATCAACACCGAACTTCTTCATAATCTTCCGAAAAATCTTATTTTATAACATTCAAATATGAAAGAAGCTTAAGTCTGTAATTACAAAAAAATCCTGTATCTTAGTAGAGGATAATTTTTATAATGGCGTTATTTTCGTTCAAAAAAAAGAAACCACCGATTATTGGACTTACACTTTCAGGCGGAGGAATGCGTGGAATTGCCCATATTGCCGTTCTGAAGGCTTTGGAAGAATACGATCTGAAACCCCACATTATTTCAGGGACAAGCGCAGGCTCCATCATTGGTGCTTTTTATTCTTTTGGAAAAACACCCGATGAGATGATGGAAATTGTAAGACAGACTTCTTTTTTCTCCAGATCTTCATTAAAACTATCAAAAAACGGGATTTTCAGCTCTAATTTCATTTTAAAACTTCTTACCGACTATTTCCCTGAAGATAATTTCAATATTCTGGAAATCCCGGTATATGTTGCTGCCACAGAAATGACACATGGCATTGTTGATTTCTTTTCTGAAGGACCGCTTTTTGGTCCATTACTGGCTTCATCAAGTGTTCCGTTCATTCTTCCTCCGGTAAGAATTGGGGACAAAATTTACGTAGATGGCGGTGTTTTAGACAACCTTCCAATCGAACCTATTATTGACAAGTGTGATTTCCTTATTGCCTCCCATGTTAATTCGCTCAGCTATGATGAATTGAACAAAATGAGCCTGCTGAAAGAATTCGACAGAATCCTCCACCTGGCTATTGCCAAATCTGTATATTCTAAGGTGAAACACTGTGATATCTTCCTGGACCCTCCTAAAATGACTAAGTACAGTCTTTTTAGCAAGAAATATATGGATGAAATGTTTCAGCAGATGTATGAATACACTTGTCAGGAGCTTGAGGAAAAGGGATATAAAAAACTTGAATAAGTTTCTCTTATAGGTTTTCTTCTGCCAATCTGGTTTTGAAAGTTTCAATAGTACCAGGCAGCGAGTCATTAGATTTTCCACCTGCAGCATTAATATGCCCTCCTCCGTTGAAATATTTTCTGGAGAATTGGTTCACGTCTACGTCATCTTTACTTCTGAAAGAAATTTTCACAAAATCTTCGTAAAGGTCTTCCATGAAAAAGGCTGACATTTTTACTCCGGCAATACTTAAACCATAGTTTACAAAACCTTCGGTATCTCCTTTCTGGAAGCCAAACTCTTTAAGCTCATTTCTTGTAAGGCTCAAAACAGCTACTGTACCTTCATTTACCACTTCTATTCTTCCCAGCACCAAAGCCAGCAAATGAAGACGGGAAACCGTGTTGGTATCCCAGGTATTGGAAGTAATCATAGCAGGATCCGCTCCTTTTTCTATTAAGTTTGCAATGATTCTGTGCGTTGTAGCACTGGTTGAACGAAAACGAAAACCTCCGGTATCTGTCATAATCCCTGTATAAAGACATTCTGCCATATCCTGGTTCACCAACTTCTCATCTTCCATCACTTCTATAAAATGATAAATCATCTGTGAAGTTGCGGGAATCACTGTATCTGAGTACACAAAATCAAATGGTTCAGGCTGTTGGTGGTGGTCGATAAGAATTTTCTTGCCTTCGGCTTTTACCAACCAGTCTCCCAGTAATCCTATTCTTGACGGAGAATTAAAATCCAGACAGAAGATAACATCTGCTCCGGCAATCATATCAGAAGCCAGTTTTCTTTTATATTCTGCGATAATCACTTTTTTGGCTTCCGGCATCCATTTCAGAAATTTCGGAAAATCATTAGGTACAATAACCTCGGCATGGATTCCTTTTGCCTTTAAATAATGTTTCAATCCCAGGCTGGAACCAATAGCATCACCATCCGGATTGTAGTGCGTCAGGATAACTATTTTGTTTTCAGGTGTTAGTAATGTATTAATATCTAAAAGTTCTGCTGGTGTAAACATCTGGTGTTTATTTTCGTTAAAATTAAAGTTTTCAAAGATAGAGCTTTTATATAAATCATTTAAATATTATTTTTGCACCGGGAATTGGGTTTCTTATCGGGGTTTATAAAACTTTGATTGAAAAACATCTCATTTAATTTCAAAAAAAAATAATTAAAGTTTGTAACTTATAAAAATTTATATATCTTTGCAACCTGAAAATTAATAGATTAATTACGATTTAAACATATAGTAATGAGTAAAAGAACATTCCAGCCATCAGAAAGAAAAAAGAGAAACAAACACGGTTTCAGAGAAAGAATGTCTACGCCAAATGGAAGAAGAGTTTTGGCTGCGAGAAGAGCTAAAGGCAGAAAGAGTTTAACTGTAAGTGCTGCACGCGCTAAGAGATAATCTTTTTATTATCATATACAAATCATGCTTGAGAAGTTGCTTTTCAGGCATTTTTTGTTGTTAAAATTTACTAAAATTTAGTCGATATTAACTTCTTTTTTCTATTTTTAAAAGTTGAAAATTTTTTATCAGAAACAGCCTTTAAAATTTAATTATGCCACATACTAATATCTCCGGAGACAACATCATAAGTTTACAACACGCAAAGATTGCCCAAAAAAACTTCACTGTTCTTTCTGATGTAAATCTTAACATTAAAAAAGGCAGATTCTGCTATCTTATCGGAAAAACAGGTTCCGGAAAAAGCTCACTTTTAAAGACGCTTTACGGACATATTCCTTTAGCATCAGGACACGGAGCTGTTGTAGGATTTGATCTGGCAAAGTTAAAACCTTCTGATATTCCTAATCTAAGAAGAAAACTGGGTATTGTATTTCAGGATTTCCAATTGCTTTCTGACAGAACCGTTGAGAAAAACTTAAAATTCGTCCTTGAAGCAACCGGATGGAATGATAAAGTAAAAATGGAAGACCGAATCAATGAGGTACTGGGAAGCGTGAACATGAAAAGCAAAAAGCACAAAATGCCACACGAACTTTCCGGAGGTGAGCAGCAGCGTATTGCCATCGCAAGAGCCCTTCTTAACCACCCGGATCTTATTTTAGCGGATGAGCCGACTGGTAATCTAGACCCTGAAACATCTAACGAAATCATGACCCTATTGAAGCAGGTAGCCCTTGAAAACGGTGCGGCAGTAGTAATGGCAACCCATGATTATCATATGATTCAAAACTTCCCGGGAGAAGCTATCAGATGTGAAGACGGAAAAGTTTCTGTACTAGATACTGCAGAATTATTTGAATAAGAATTAAAAGATCTAGAAACTTCTAATTTTTATCTTTAAAAATATGAAACTCACTGGTGAGTTCAAGATATTGGTCCGAGTACATTCTCGGACTTTTTTCTATAATAAATTCAGATTCGGTCATTTCTTTTTTCTCTAAAGAAAACTCAAGAATCAGTCTTTTTGTTTTTGAATTCTCAATACCTTTAATATTCAGTCTATTGCTCAGAAACAAGTTATTTTCTTCTGCAATTGAAATGAAAACATCTCCAGCTTCAACTGGAATAATAACAGACAGAAGTCCGTTTTCAGATAGAATATGAGCAGCATTGGTGATCAGCTGCCTGAAATTTAATTCAACTGTTTGACGGGCAATTTTATCTTTCTCAGATCCGGATTCTTCAAAATAAGGAGGGTTTGAAACAATAAGATCAAATTTCTCCTGGGTTTCAAAAGTTTTAAAATCCTGATGTTTATTTTTCAATCTTGACCGAAAAGGAGAATTTTCGAAATTGAGCGTTGTAAGTGCGGCAGCCTCTTCATTAATATCTAATCCTAAAAAAGAAGCCTGATTATTTCTTTGAGCCAGCATTAATGAAATAAGGCCGGTTCCTGTTCCTATTTCCAAAACACAAAACCTGGTCTCAACCTTTGCCAAAGCTCCAAGAAGAACCCCGTCTGTTCCCACACGGAAGACGTCTTTAGATTGCTGAATTTCAAATTGTTTAAACTTAAAAGGCTTCACTATAAATTGGTAGGCAGTGTAATAATGAAAGTCGACCCCTTTCCTACTTCTGATTTCACAGAGATCTCCCCTTTATAATCCTCAATCATTTTTCTTACCATGGATAATCCAAGCCCCATTCCACTACTTTTGGAGGTAAAATTAGGTTCAAAAATCCTTTCGTACATATTTTCAGGAATTCCGATTCCATTATCCTGAACGGACACGATCACTCTCCTTTGATGCTGCTCTACATCTACATTGATGATAAGTTTCCTTTCATCACTTTCGGCCTGTTTAGCATTAGTGACAAGGTTTGTTATAATCCTGGATAAATAAATTCTATCCATATTGATCATAATATTACTTTTGTTGGCATGCATAAAGATGCTGTCATCATTGAATACACGAAGAATATCTTCCACTTCTGTATTCAGATTGATAACTTCATTATTTTTTTCAGGGAGTTTTGCAAATTCTGAAAAAGCCGATGCTACAGTGGCAATCAGGTCTATCTGATCTACCATCGTCTTGCTCATCTGCTTTACTCTTTCTTTGATATTGGGATCTGCCGGATCAAATTTTCTTTCGAAATTCTGAATAGTAAGCTTCATGGGAGTCAAAGGATTTTTAACCTCATGAGCAACCTGCTTTGCCATTTCCCTCCAAGCTTCTTCAGAAGCTTTAAAACGCAATCTCTCTTTTTGATCCTGAATTTGCAGAATCATTCTGTTATACGCTCTAGCCAAAGCATTAAGCTCATCGTTCTTATAGTACCTGATAGGACGCATTTCATTTTCAAACAATGTAATACGTGTAATCATATCAGAGAATTTTGTAATGGTTTTCGCAAGACTGTTAGACGTTACCCAGCTGATCCATATACTGAATAGAATAAGGAATATATCAACTAAAAGAATATATTTAACATACTGATGAAGGACATCAAGATATGCAGATTCGTTATGATATAAAGGAATATAAACAACACCTATCGGCTCCAGCTCATTATTTTTCAAAAGAAGATAGGAAGAAGTAAGCTTGGCATCTTTGGCGGCATCATATCTTGTCAGATCCACTCTTGCATCTGTGGATAAAATCTTGTTAATAATATCTATGGGAAGGGTTTTCTGCTCTATCAGACTTTCATCTTTATTTGAAAGCAAATAATTTCCTTTGAGATCATAAATAACAATATCGTGCTGGTTGATATCTGCTATTTCAAAGATCTTATTCCCCAGAACCTTCGGAAGGTCTTTTGTTTCTACCAATGTACGGCTTACTGCATAATCCAGATACCTCATTACAGCATTGGTTTTCTCCTGCATATCAATATTACTCTGCTGCAGGGAATTGTTCCTTAGAACAAAATAAGGAACCAGTGAAGTTGCCACAACGCTTAAAAAACATACCAGTAAGAAACCGAAAAAAACACGGTTTCTTAAGCTATATCCTTTATATTTATTAATCGACATCTTACCTTTTAATTAACCTAGCAATATACTTACCAATGATGTCAAATTCCAGATTTACTTTATCACCAATTTTCAGATGCTGCATATTTGTAAATTCCCATGTGTAAGGAATAATAGCTACAGAGAACTGTGCGTCTTCACTTTTTGCAACGGTAAGACTGATTCCGTTAACAGTAATTGAGCCCTGAGGAACCGTCACAAAGTTTCCGTCTTCTTCATATTTCATGGTAATAAAGTAGCTTCCGTCTTTATTTTCAATCCCTACAACCTCACCGGTTTTGTCAACGTGCCCCTGAACGATATGGCCGTCTAATCTTCCGTCCATCTTCATGCATCGCTCCAGATTCACAACAGTTCCTAATTCCCATTTTCCAAGATTCGTCTTTTCTAATGTTTCATTGATGGCTGTTACTACATATTGGCTATCTTTA